>NZ_JAMZFT010000003.1:300000-440155 GCF_024158125.1 Futiania mangrovi
CGGACGTCGAAAAGGAAATCGACAAGCGGCTCGTCTCTCTGAGCCAGGGAAATGCATTCGACCTCGGCGGCCTGGCCCAGACTGCGGGCGCCGTGTTCGGCCAGGTCCTTCAGATTCTGGGCGGGATAGGCCGCGCCCTGAGCGGCCCTCAGTGGCAGAACTAGGAAGAATCCGTACCGCAATCTCAGGCTCTTGAAATCGCCAGTAGGTTGCGATACCAACCCGGCACGCACCGGGAGGCTGCGCTCCGCACCCTCCATGAACGGTCCTTGCCGCCGCCGTCGATGACGGCCGAAGGTTCCCCGGTGCGCCCTCCCCCGATGCGATGGATGGCACCGCGCTGCCTGACGGCCGGATTGGCATGGAAAACCATCCGCAGACCTGGGGCACCAGCACAGTCATGTTTCTCGACCCGCTTTCCCGACAGGGCGCAGGCGTCCCGTTCGACGACGCTTTTCCGGTGATCGCGCCCCCCGCCGCCGGCCAGGAAACGCCTCCCTCCGCCTCCCTCGTCGCGAATGTCGCACCCTCATCCGTGACCAGCGCCTGCAACGACCTGATGTCCTCGATCCTGCAGTATGCGGGTCTGATGGGCTCGGCCCAGGAGCGCCTGAACGACGCCCGCCAGGGCGGCCGCACCGCCGACATGCGGGAGATCCTGCGCCAGATCGTCCAGCTTGCCGCCGCAGCAAGCGAGCTGTGCGACCGCTTCCGGAACGACTGCGCATTCGAGAGCGAGGTTCCGATGTACCTCCAGATCAAGGTCACCGCCCTTTGCCGGAAGCTCGAACAGATCGGCGACGCCGCCGAGGAAGGCCTCGCCGCGCTGGGCCGTCCCGGGCTTCAGATCGACCTCGGCGAAATCGGCGACCTGCTCGGCGGTGGCGTGGACCTGCTCATGGCCCTCTTCAGCGGACTTGCCGCCTTCCTCGGCGGCCAGCGCCAGGGCGCATTCTGACCATCCAACACTGCGAGAAGAAAGATGACGACCACCGACCTCTCCACGGCTTCGCTCCCTTACCTGCCGGAAGACGTGAACGGCGACGATTTCGCCGCCGCCTTCGCGGCCGCGCCCGCGGGCGGGCCGGACCTGATCGCCAACGCGGACGAAGAAGACGTCTTCTGCCGCAGCCAGCTCGACTACATCAAGGACCTCTCGTTCCGCATGAACCTCTCCATGGGCCTTGCGGAGAGCGCCAAGGCGGACGGCGACAAGACCGCGCTACGCAACGCGCTGCTCAGCGTCCGCACCCTCGCCGCTCTGGCCTCCGACGCGTGCCAGGCCTTCGAGGCGATTTGTAGCGGCCCGTACTCCGACCTGACGGACGAAGAACGCCGGGAGGCCATCCGGCTTTGTAACGACGTCTACCAGACGGAGCGCATGGCGGACCGGATGCTGTTCCAGCTGGAACAGGAGGGGCCCCGCGGCGTCAATCTGGAGCCCATGGTAGGGCTTCTCTCAAACATCGGGGACGGGCTGAAGCAGGTTGGAACCGCGCTCGGCATGGGCGCGCTCTGGTTCCTTCAGCAGGTCTTCCGCCGCCCGGGTGCCGTCTGACCTGCCCCATGGGCAACCCGGCTGCGGCTGCGACCCCTTCTTCCCCAACCCTCTCATCGCATCGCAGAAGGTTCTTCGACCATGACCGTTACGGATTTCGCTTCCTCCGCTTCCTGGGGCTACACCCAGAACGTCGACCCGTTGCCCGGCGACTTCTCTGCCGCCTATCCCGCCCCGGCATCCGCCACCGTGATCGCCGCAGAGGATCCCAGTCTCTGCCAGATGCAGCTCGAAATGCTCGAGCGGCAGATGGGCCATATCGCCTCCGAGATGGCGTCGGTACGCGCCGCCCAAAGGAATGGGGACGATGATGCGCTCCGCATGCACCTGAACAACGTGCGCGGACTCGCCAGTGCGGCGTCCAATACCTGCTACGCGTTCGAGGCAATGTGCTCCGACCCATCGTCAGGCTTGTCCGAGCAGGAGATCCAAAAGGCGAAGCTCCTCTGCGACCAGATCGAGCGACTCGGGCAACGGGCCGACCGGTTGCTCATGGAGCTCGACCAGAAGGGCGCGAACGGCATCGACCTGCAACCAATGATGAACCTGCTTTCGAACATTGCCGACGGGATCGGCGGGCTCCTTGCAGCCTTTGGCGGTGCGCTCGGCTGGTTCCTTCAGCAGCTCTTCCGCCGCCCGGGCGCGGTCTGACCTCTTTACCCCAAGGGACGGCGGGGCAGCCTGCCGTCCATCCACTCGAGAAACCGGAGGAAACGAAACGATGCTCGAAGGTGCCTACAGCTCCGTTCCCGCAGATGCCGGCAATACTTATCCGCAGGACTTCGCTCTTCCCACGGACGCCCCCGCGACCGCCGGGGCCGAACCGGCCGTGATCGCGAACGTCGCGCCCGAGGATCCCGCGGTGAAGGCCTGCCTCGACGACATCACCGCCCTGCGCAACATCAAGGTGCGCATGGACCGCCTGGCCGAGGAAATCGCGATCGCAGATCCCAACGAAACGCGCTACGTCAACAACCTGCTGAACGGCATCCAGCGGGAGGCTGCGGAAGCCGAGAAGATCTGCGCCCGTATCGAGCGGAATTGCGCCAACCTCGGCATCGCCCCTTCGCAGCTGGGTAACGTGCACCATCTCTGCGACCAGATCCGCACCGTCGCCCGCGCTGCGCAGGAGCAGCAGGATGCCATGAACAAGGGGCTGAACTTCGACCTCGGCGCCGTCACGGACGCCATCGGGCAGTTCGGCGGCGCGGTCTGGGGGGTGGTCCTGATGATCCTGGGCTTCCTGTTTGGCGGCCAGCGCCAGGGCGCGTTCTAGAGCGCCAGCGCACGCCCCTCGCGCAGCACCTCCTCCGCGGCCGCCGTGTAGCGTTCCGGGCGGTCGTGGAGGACGAGGCCCGGCAACAGCCGCAAGGGCGTGCGCACGCCCTTGCGTGCCCGCACGATGACGCGCTTGGCGGGCTGGTCCGCGGCGGGCCACAGCGGAAAGACGGCTATGCCGCCGAAGCCGGGGGTAATCGCCGCCAGCGCCTCGTCCAGCCGCTCCGCCCTCAGAATCACGGTCAGGCGCCCGCGCGGGCGGACGAAACGGGCGGCACGCGCGATCCATCCGCCCATGCCGAGCGGCCCGTCGCTGCGGGCACGCGCACGGACAGGGTCGGGCGCTGAGGGCCCCTTCGCCGGGTCGAAGAAGGGCGGGTTCGTCATCACCTCGTCGAAGGCGTTGGGCGCGATGCCGCCCGCATCCTCGCCGAGGTCGCCGCACAGCGCGGTCATGCGTGCGGCCCATCCGTTCGCCGCCGCGTTCTCATCGGCGAGGGCTGCCAGCGCCGGCTCGATCTCCAGCCCCGTGACGGACAGGCCTTCCGCGCCGGCATCCCGGGCGCGCGCCAGCAGCGCAAGCCCCGCCGTGCCCACGCCGCAGCCGGCGTCGAGAACCCGCATGGCTCTGCCAGCCTCCGGCAGAGGCACGGCGGCCGCAAGCAGCAGCGCGTCGCTGCCCGCCCGCAAGCCCCCGCGCGGCTGGCGCAGGCGCACGCGCCCGCCCATCAGCAGATCCTCGGTCAGGTCAGGCGCCGCTGTCACCGGCCATCTCCCCGGCGAGGCCTGCCTCCTCCAGCACGCGGCGGGCCGCTGCGGCGTCCTCGTCGACAACCGCGATCCGGCGCGGAATGACGCCGATCGAGCCTTCGACCACGCTCATGTGCGTATCGAGGACAAGCGGCTCGATCCCCGCCTGGCGCAACGTGTCGGCCGCGAAGGACAGCGTGACGGGATCGTTGGTCCGTATCAGCACGATCATCTGGCCCGCCCTCCCGCTCCTGCTGCGTCATCGTGGCGCCATCGTGGCCCACTTGATTCCGCGCGCATCTCATCCCTATGGTGCAGCCATATCAAACGGGGCAACGAAGGAACATCCCTTGGGTCTGGCAGATGCAGCGCAGACGACGCGCGGGCGGGGGCGGTCGGCATCGCCGATAGACCGGCTCATGGCGCTCGTCGCCGGCGACATGGAGGCGGTGAACGCGCTGATCGCGGAGCGCATGCGCTCCGGCGTGCCCATGATTCCCGACCTTGCGGGCCATCTTATCAATTCCGGCGGCAAGCGGCTGCGCCCCATGCTGACGCTGGCGGCGGCGCGGCTCTCGGGCTATTCGGGTCAGGACCATGTGAAGCTCGCCGCGACCGTGGAATTCATCCACACTGCCACCCTTCTGCACGACGACGTCGTCGACGGCAGCGACATGCGCCGGGGCAAGGCCGCGGCCAACATCCTTTGGGGCAACAAGCCGAGCGTCCTCGTCGGCGACTTCCTGTTCTCGCGCGCCTTCCAGCTGATGGTCGAGACGGGCTCGCTGCGCGTCCTCGACATCCTGTCAAACGCCTCCGCCGTGATCGCGGAGGGCGAGGTGATGCAGCTCACCACCACCAACAACATCGCCACGACCGAAGACACCTACATGCAGGTGATCGCGGCCAAGACGGCGGCCCTCTTCTCCGCCGCGACCGAGGTCGGTGCCGTGGTTGCCGGCCTGCCGGAGGAGAAGGCGGGCGCGCTCGCCACGTACGGCCGCAGCTTCGGCATCGCCTTCCAGCTGATCGACGACGTGCTGGACTACGGCGGTACGTCGGAGACCCTCGGCAAGTCCGTGGGCGACGATTTCCGCGAGGGCAAGGTCACGCTGCCCATGCTGCTTGCCCACGCGCGCGGCACTGCCGAGGAAAAGGCGTTCTGGACCCGCGTGGTGATCCCGACGCAACAGCGCGAAGGCGATCTGGAACGGGCGATCGAACTGATGTCCGCGCGCGGCGCGCTGGCCGACACGGTGGAGGCGGCCCGCCGGCATGGCGAGGCGGCCAAGCAGGCGCTCGGCGGCTTCCCCGCGATGCCGGAGCGCGAGGTGCTGACCGACATCGTCGATTTCTGCGTCGAGCGCGCTTACTAGACCTTCTGCATCACGCCCCGACGGCACCCGCCGCCGTCCAGCCGCGCACGCCGAGGTTCGCCTGAAGCGCGTCAGCCGCAGCCCGCGCCGCGCTCTCGTCGTGGAACAGGCCGAACACCGTTGCCCCGCTTCCCGACATGCGGGCGCACCTGCAGCCGGGCTGCGCGGCCATCGCGGCGTGCGTCCGGCCGATCTCCGGCGCCAGCGCGCGAGCCGCCCCCTCGAGGTCGTTCCGGGTCTGCGCGAGCCAGGCGAGAAAGGCCTCCACACCGTCCCACCCGCCCCCGGGGATCGCCGGAAGCGGCGGATTGTCCGCCGACGCGAGCGCCTTGAACACCGGCCCGGTCGGCACTGCCACGCCCGGATTGGCGAGCGCGAGCCACAGGCCCCCGGGCAGTGCGACCGGATCCAGAACCTCCCCCACCCCGCGCATGCGGGCGGCATGGCCTGCGAAGCACACCGGCACGTCGGCGCCGAGGGCTGGCGCGATCCCGCTGCCGGCGAGTGCGGCGCGGTCGAGGCCCCACACCTCCGCCAGCGCATCCATGGCTGCGGCGGCATCCGCCGAGCCGCCGCCGATACCCGCTTCCGCCGGCAGATGCTTGTCAAGCGCGATTGTCACGGGGCCCGCCGCATGCCCCTCGCCCCGCGCCCAGGCGCGAACCGCATCGCGCGCCCGCACGACGAGGTTGCCCGCGCCCGTCGGGACAGGCCCCGCGCGCGGTCCCGTCACCGCGAACCCGTCCGCGCCGGAGGGCGCAACCGTCAGCCGGTCCGCCACGCCGTCCGCGAAGACCACGAGGCTGTCGAGCAGGTGATAGCCGTCGGCCCGCCGGCCCGTGACGTGCAGCGCCAGGTTGACCTTGGCCCGCGCGGCCCGCGCGGCCCCGGCTTGTGCCTTCAAGGCCGCCCCCTTCGCGTCAGTCGGAGCCGGAAGCGGCGGTTTCGGTCTCGCGGCGCCCCTCGGTCTCCGATTTCTCGACGGCGTCGAGGCCGCGGGCGATCTTGTCCTCGATCCGGACGCGGGCGCCTTCCTCGGGCTCCAGGTCGAGCGCATGGCTCCACTGGAAGCGCGCCTCCAGCTTGCGCCCAACCTTCCAGTAGGCATCGCCCAGGTGATCGTTGATGACCGGATCGTGCGGGGCGAGCGAGATCGCGCGTTCGAGGTGCAGCACCGCGGCCTCGTAATTGCCCAGCCGGTACTCGGCCCAGCCGAGGCTGTCGATGATGTAGCCGTCGTCGGGCCGCTGCTCGACCGCGCGCTCGACCATGCCGATGGCCTTCTCAAGGTGCAGGCCCTTGTCGATCCAGCTGTAGCCCAGGTAGTTCAGCACCAGCGGCTGGTCCGGATTGAGGTCGAGCGCGGCGAGGAAATCCTGCTCCGCACGATCCCATTGGCCAGCCCGCTCCAGCGCCACCCCGCGCGAATAATAGACCGACCAGTCGCGCGGCCCGGGCGCGTCGATCATGGCAATCGCCGCATCGTAGTGCACGATCGACTCTGCGAACCGCTCACGCGCGCGCAGGATGTTGGCGAGTGCCAGATGCGGCTCCCGCCGGTCCGGACGCGATTCCGCGAGACCGCGCAGCAGCGCTTCCGCCTCGTCGAGCCTGTCGAGTTCGTCGAGCGCGTAGGCCTTGCGCAGGATGGCGTGCCAGCGCAGCCGCGAGTCGGCGGGCACGGCCTCGTAGAGGGCGACCGCACGCTCCCAGCGGCCGTTGTTCTCGAGCACTTCGGCAAGCAGCACCTGTGCGAGCGGGAAACCCGGACGGATGAAACGCGCGAGGTTCAGATAGACCGGGGCCGTCTCGGCACCGCGGTCCTGGGCCAGCGCCGCGCCGACCGAAAACATCACCTCGGCCGCACCCGCAGCCGCATCCGGGACGGCGCGCGGAAGCGTTCCCCCGCCCTCGATCACATCGCGCGCCGTCGAAACGATGAAGTCCGCCACGTGCCGCTCGGCCAGGTCGCGCAGCAGCGCCAGTGCCTTTGCCTGCTGCCCCATCGCCTGAAGCTCCGCCGCGAAGGCGACCGCGGCACGCCCGCTCAGCGCCGTGTTGAGTGCGATCGCATCGGAAAAGGCCGCTTCCGCCGCGGCTGCATCGCCAAGCGCCGAGGCAATGAGGGCGCGGTGGTAATCGCGGAAGAACTCGAACGCCGGGCGGCCGGACAGGGCATCGACCGCCGCGAAGGCGCCCTCGGCATCCCCCTCGCCCACCGCGATCCAGGCCTTGAGCAGCCCCGCGACCAGGGCGTTGAATGCCCCCGGAGCAGCCGTGTCCAGCACCTCACGCGCCTGCGCAAGCCGGCCCGAACGGACATGGTCCGCGACGAGCGCCAGCGAGGCGAAGGCGTGTTGCGGCTCCTCGCCCACGACCGCGGGCGCAAGGGCCACGGCCTCCGTCACGCGCCCGTCGGAGAGCAGCATGGTGAAGGCGCGCTCCCGCAGGACGGGATCGTCGGGCGCGAGCGCCATGGCTGCCCGGAAATGATCGGCAGCCGCGCCCGTGTCGCGCGTCATGTGGGCGTGGCGGGCCGCCAGATAGCTGCCAAGCAGCGTTGCCGGCGCCTCGGCAGCGGCGTTTCCGGCCTTTGCAGTGCTGCGCACCTCCGTCTCCGCCAGGGCGCCTGAACCTGCAAGCGTACCCGAAAGCGACAGGCAGAGGGCGAGTGCAAAGGCGTGCGTGCGTGGCATTGTGCGCATCTCCCGGTCCGAGGGGTCAGCGTAAGGTCCCCTCCCTTCCTAAGGAATGAACAAATCCGGGCAAAGGCAAGGCATGGCGCCGAGAAAAACCCCCGCGAAGCGGTCTTCGCGGGGTTTTCTGCAGGCACGGGGAGGCGCCGGGCGCCTCACATGTTCGGATAGGTCGGGCCACCGCCGCCCTCGGGCGTGGCCCAGTTGATGTTCTGTGCCGGGTCCTTGATGTCGCACGTCTTGCAGTGGACGCAGTTCTGCGCGTTGATCACGAAGCGGTCCTCGCCGCTCGCCTCGTCCTTCACGAACTCGTAGACGCCCGCCGGGCAATAGCGCTGGCTGGGGCCAGCGTAGACCGGCAGGTTCTTCTGCACCGGGATCGCGGGATCCTTGAGCTGCAGGTGGATCGGCTGGTCCTCCTCGTGGTTCGTCCCAGAGAAGGAGACGTTGGTCAGCCGGTCGAAGGAGATCACGCCGTCGGGCTTGGGATAGTCGATCGGCTTGAACTCCGAGGCAGGCTTGAGACAGGCATGATCCGGCTTGCCGTGCTTCATCGTCCCGAAGAAGGAGAAGCCGAAGAGGTCGTTCGTCCACATGTCGAGGCCGCCCAACGCAAGACCGCCAACGAGGCCGAACTTCGACCACATCGGCTTCACATTGCGCACCTTCTTCAGGTCCTTGTAGACGGACGAGCCGCGATAGGCCTCCTCGTACGCATCCAGCGTGTCGCCCTCACGTCCCTCCGCGATGGCAGCGAACGCGCTCTCGGCAGCGAGCATGCCCGTCTTCATCGCGTTGTGGCTGCCCTTGATGCGCGGCACGTTCACGAAGCCTGCCGAGCAGCCGATCAGAACACCGCCGGGGAACGCCAGCTTCGGCACCGACTGGAAACCGCCCTCGGTGATCGCGCGCGCGCCGTAGGCGATGCGCCGCCCGCCCTCCAGCACCGGCTCGATCAGCGGGTGATGCTTGAAGCGCTGGAACTCCTGGTATGGCGACAGATACGGGTTCTCGTAGTTCAGATGCACCACGAAGCCGATGGACACGAGATTGTCCTCGAGGTGGTACATGAACGAGCCGCCGCCGGTCTTCGTGCCGAGCGGCCAGCCCATGGTGTGCGTGACCTGGCCCTGGCGGTGGTTCTCCGGCTTGACCTCCCAAAGCTCCTTCAGGCCGATGCCGAACTTCTGCGGGTCGCGCCCGTCCGACAGCTTGAATTCGGAGATCAGCCGCTTGGCGAGCGAGCCGCGCACGCCCTCGGCGACCATCACGTACTTGCCGTTCAGCTCCATCCCCGGCTGGTAGTCGCCCTTGTGGCTGCCGTCACGCCCGATCCCCATGACGCCCGCGACCACGCCCTTGACCGATCCGTCCTCGCGGTAGACGAGGTCGGAGGCCGCGAAGCCCGGATAGATCTCGACGCCCAGCGCCTCGGCCTGTTCGGCGAGCCAGCGGCAGACATTGCCGAGCGAGACGGCGTAATTGCCATGGTTCGACATGAGCGGGGGCATGACGAAATTGGGGATGCGAACCGCGCCCTCGACGCCGAGCATATAGAAGCGGTCGTCCGTGACGGGCGTGTTGAGCGGCGCGCCCTTCTCCTTCCAGTCGGGAATGAGCTCGTTGAGCGCGACAGGATCGACGACGGCGCCGGAGAGAATGTGTGCGCCGACCTCGGCCCCTTTCTCCAGCACGCAGACCGCAAGCTCGGTCTCCGCCTCCGCGGCGAGCTGTTTCAGACGGATCGCCGCAGAGAGACCCGCAGGCCCCGCGCCGACGATCACCACGTCATAGTCCATCGCATCGCGCTCGACCGCTTCGGTCATGGTGCTACACCCCCTCTCGTTCATGTTGCCGCCGCCGAAGTCCGTCCGTATCGCGCGGCGGACAGGGCGGCTCAGCCCGCCCGGCACTTCCTGTTGTCTATTTGGCTAAAGCGGCTTGGACGTTTGGTCAATGCGCAGGCACGTGCGCGGGTTCCCTGCAGGCATGCGTCCGCCCGGGGATGGCAGCGCCACCCGGGCTGCGCTAAGGTCTGAGGGATTGAAGACCATCTCTGCCGGAAAGGAGACCACCCATGACCGGATCGAGCGCCGGCCTCCACGCCCCGCGCGAGCGCCTGACCAAGGAGACGCTTGCCATGCACCAGGCGATCGTCTCGATCATGGAGGAACTGGAAGCCGTCGATTGGTACCGCCAGCGCGCCGACGACTGCGACGACCCGGAACTGAAGGCGATCCTGCTGCACAACATGCGCGAGGAGATGGAGCACGCCGTCATGGTGATGGAGTGGATGCGCCGCAACAACGCGGACTTTGCCAAGTATCTGAAGGAATTTCTCTACAGCGACGGCGACATCGTCGATCACTGAGCGGAGGAACGGGCACGGCGGACGTGGACCCCGGACACTCACGAACGAGCGGTGAGGACCTCGCCGATCTGATCTGGCAGATCGAGATGGGGGCGGACGAGTGCGTCCGGGCCGCACCCTGCGACTGGTTCGCGCTACGGCAGGAGGAACAGGCGCCCGCGCACGGCCGCTCCGCGGCTGCCGGACAGCGCACGGCCCCGCCCCGGTCTACGCGCGCTCCCGCACCCGCCCCTGCGCCGGCCCCACGGCCGCAAGCCCCGATTCTCGGCACGGAGACCGCGGCCGCGAGCGCGAGCGAAGCCGCGGCGGCCTGCACCACGCTCGACGCATTGCGCAACGCGCTTGCGGCCTTCGAGGGATGCCCGCTCAAGGCGACCGCGCGCAATCTCGTCTTTTCCGATGGGACCCCGGAGGCCCGCGTCATGGTCGTGGGCGAGGCGCCGGGGCTTGAGGAAGACCGCGAGGGCCGACCCTTCGTCGGACGGTCGGGGCAGCTGCTCGACCGCATCCTCGCGTCCATCGGGCTTTCCCGAGGTGCGGAGGACCCCGCGCACGGCGTCTTCATCTCGAACGTGATCTTCTGGCGCCCGCCCGGCAACCGCAAGCCGACGGAGGCAGAGACCGCAGCCTGCCTGCCCTTTATCCGGCGCGCCATCGCGCTGGCCGAGCCGGACATCCTCGTGCTTGCGGGCGCGACGCCCGCGCAACAGCTGCTCGGCACAACCGAAGGCATCACGCGGCTGCGCGGCCGGTGGAAAACCTATGACACGGGCACCCGCCATATCCCGTGCCTGCCGACGCTTCACCCGGCGTATCTGCTCCGGACGCCCTCGGCAAAGCGCCTCGTCTGGTCCGACATGCTGTCCCTGAAAGCCAGACTGTCCGCCTGACCCCCGTCCCATTTACAGACAACCAGGGTCAAACTTCGTTAACCATAAATAACCGATTGCGCTATATCGTTCCATTCTGCTACATTTCCCTGACATCCGTGGCTGGATCATTGTCAGAGGAGTGCTGGGGTATGGAAAGCCAGATCCTATCGTCCGGAATCGACACAAAGTACCAGGAGATTGCCGGGGACGACGGCAAGATGACCTTCTGGGAGTTTGCAGACGCAGTCCGCAACGACGACAAGCTTCTGAAGCAGTTCGACAAGAACGGCGACGGGCGCCTCGGTTGCTGCGAGACGGTGAAGCTCTATTGGGACGTCATGAAGGGCTGCAAGATCGACGAGGACCGCGTGCGCGAGGTCCTCGGCGAGGCCGGCTACGGCGAAATGGACGAGGTTGGCGAGCAGTGCTGCCCCCCGTCTCCCTGCTCCTGCAACTGCGCCGGCGAAACGGACGGCGCCGAAGGGGCTGACGGCGCCGACGACAGCGACATGACCCTCGGCGGCAATGCCCCGGCGACGGGGACCGGCGCAACCGGTGCAACCGGCGCAACTGGTGCCGACGACGGATGCTGCGCATGCGATGACGGCACCGAGGGCGCATCTCCCGACCGCGCCGCCGTCCTGGACGACGTGCTCGACCACCTGTCCGACGACGACCAGGTCTCCTTCGCCGAATTCCAGGGCCTCTACGGCAAGCATGGCGATGGCTCCATGTCCGCCGAAGACCTGCGGGACGCCTACAACGGTCTCGACAGCTTCGATGCGGAAAGCGTGACAGATGGCCTGATGCATGCGTTCGGCGCAGGCACGTCCCTGTTGGACGACCTGCTCGATATGCTGGCCTACGACGGGCAGATCACGTTCGCGGAGTTCAAGGCGCTGATCGCCAAGCATGGCGGGTCGGACATGAGCGATGCGGAGCTGCGCGACCTCTACCGCAACGCCAACAGCTTCGACGCCGCAAGCATGCAGACGGCGGCCGACAGCGCGCTTGCCTGATACCGGCGCCCCGGAGAGGGGCGCATCGCAACCCCGACACCAAGGCCGGCGGGCATCCCGCCGGCCTTTCCTGCGCCCATGCCCCGATTTCATCGTGTTGCGCGGGGGAACTGCGGCATCGCGTCGATTTGTCATCATTAATTTTTACAGTTGCGAGAGTGCGTTTCATAATGCTACAGTTCTTGTGCATCTAGGCTGGATGTGAGGGCAACCGGAGGGCTGGGGCGATGGCGACGGCTGAACTGAGATCCGATATCATTAGCGCAATGCGCAACGACGGCGCGGTCGACGCGCAGGAATTTGCCGATATCGTCCGCGGGAATTTCGGCGACGACATCTCCGATGCGGCGATCGACCAGGCGTTCGCAGAAATGTCAGGTTCCGACCTCAGCACCCCGCTCACCATTCGCGGCGCTGCCGAGCAGGCGGTCACCTATAATGGCGAGACGAGCAATGCCGGCGGCTCGGACGCCGGCCAGGCGGTTCAGGGCGCCCTGTCCGACGCGATGGAAGACGACGGGCAGCTCACCTTTGCCGAGTTCAAGGCGATCTACGCCACCCATGGCGACGGCACCATGTCGGACGCCGACCTGCGCGCTGCCTACAAGTCCGGCAGCAGCTTCAGCGCAGACGCCATGGCGGGCGCGCTGGCCGACGTCGGCGTGACGGGCGCGACGGGCGGCGGCACATCCGCCAACGGATCCGGCGCAACCGGCGGCGGCACATCCGCCAACGGCTCGGGCGCAACCGGCGGCACCAGTGGCGGCGGCGGCACCGCCGACAAGGACGCCGACTATTTCTACCCCTTCGCGGCGGGTGGCATTGCGATGTTCCTGCCCGCAGATGGCGTCTCGACTTTCGACACCTTCAAGCAGGGCGTCGTCGACACGATCGTCAACGACGGCGGGGACGCGGCTTGGGTTACCGACGCGGTCATCCAGCCCTATTTCGACGGAATCGCCGACAAGTCGGACTTCGACCAGATCGTCCAGGCGGGCGCCGAGGCTTCGGCTGCGGCCTATGCCAACGGAACAGGCGCAACCGGCGGCACCAGTGGCGGCACGACAGGCGGCGGCACCACGGGCGGCGGCACCACGGGCGGCGATGCGACAGGCGGCGCGACGGGCGGCGGTACGACAGGTGGCACCACGGGCGGCGGCACGTCGACAGGCAGTAACGGCTTCGTCTCCGCGGGCACCGATGCCCTGGGTCAGGACATCGATAATGACATTGACGGCATCGGCGGCATTGATTCGCTCGAATTCCGGAATGTCGTTGCCAACGAACTCATCAGACAGGGCTATCCAGGAAACTCGGTATTTTCGGAAGGAGAACTAGTCTCCATCATCCAGGATCAGTTCGAGACCATTGCCGACGGGAAGAACGGTCCCGAAGTCAGGGCTGCCGCCGAGCAGGCCATCGCCAACGTGATTGCCTCGAACCTGCTGTAAGAGGCGCCGGGTGGCACCCGGAAATCCTTGTGGACCTGTGTTGCAGATGAGGAGTCTGGGGCAATGGCGACGGCTGAACTGAGATCCGATATCATTAGCGCAATGCGCAACGACGGCGCGGTCGACGCGCAGGAGTTTGCCGATATCGTCCGCGGGAATTTCGGCGACGACATCTCCGATGCGGCGATCGACCAGGCGTTCGCAGAAATGTCAGGTTCCGACCTCAGCACCCCGCTCACCATTCGCGGCGCTGCCGAGCAGGCGGTCACCTATAATGGCGAGACGAGCAATGCCGGCGGCTCGGACGCCGGCCAGGCGGTTCAGGGCGCCCTGTCCGACGCGATGGAAGACGACGGGCAGCTCACCTTTGCCGAGTTCAAGGCGATCTACGCCACCCATGGCGACGGCACCATGTCGGACGCCGACCTGCGCGCTGCCTACAAGTCCGGCAGCAGCTTCAGCGCAGACGCCATGGCGGGCGCGCTGGCCGACGTCGGCGTGACGGGCGCGGGCGGCGGCGCCGGAAGCACCGGAAGCAGCGGCGCCAACGGCTCGGGTGCGACGGGCGGCGGCACGTCCGCAAATGGCTCCGGCGCGACAGGCGGAGGCACGTCCGCCAACGGCTCGGGCGCAACCGGCGGCGGCACGTCCGCAAATGGCTCCGGCGCAACGGGCGGCACCAGTGGCGGCACGACAGGCGGCGGCACCACGGGCGGCGATGCGACAGGCGGCGCGACGGGCGGCGGTACGACAGGTGGCACCACGGGCGGCGGCACGTCGACAGGCAGTAACGGCTTCGTCTCCGCGGGCACCGATGCCCTGGGTCAGGACATTGATCGCTTCGCGAACGATCCCGGTGGCATCAGGCATATACATTTCCAGGATGTTGTAGCCGACGAACTCCAAAGACAAGGCTACAACGGCAACCTTCCGCTTAGCCACGGACCGCTGTTCAACATCATCAAACAAGAATACAGCACCATTGGTGACGAGCAAAATGGCCCGGCAGTAAGGGCGGCTGCCGAACGCGCGATCGCCGGTATACTTGCCTACACACCGCCCACCTAAACCGCAGCGCCACGAACTGCGAAGGCAATCGCGCACATGCGGGCGGCGTCCGAAACAACCACAGAGAGAAAAACAGAATCCGCTTTCAATCTAGTTTCTCTTTGGTACACTTGTATCAAATAGACGCCGGGTGGCACCCGGAAATCGTTGTGAACCTGTGTTGCAGATGAGGAGTCTGGGGCAATGGCAAGTGCAGAACTGAGAGCCGACATCATCGCGGCGATGCGCAACGACGGTAAGGTCGACCTCGAGGAGTTCACCGATATCGTCAAGGAGAATTCCGGCGACGACATCTCCGACGAGGCGATCGAGAGGGCGTTCAACGAGATGTCCTCGTCGGACACGAGCACGCCTCTCGCCATCCGCGACGCCGTCGGCGCCGCCGAGGAATACGACGCCGAGATGGAGGACGAAGCTTCCGGCTCCGACGTCGACCGCGCAGAGGTTCAAGACGACGTCCTCGACGCCCTTTCCGACGACGACCAGGTTTCGTTCGCCGAGTTCGAGGCGATCTACAACAAGTACGGCGACGGCTCCATGTCGTCCGACGAACTGCGCGACCTTTACGAGAACGCCGACAGCTTCGATGCCGAGAGCATGACCGACGCCCTGATGGAAGCGTTCGGCAGCGGCATGAACGAAGAACTGATGGACGACGTGGTCGACGCGCTGGCCGACGACGACCAGGTGACGTTCGCCGAATTCCAGGCGCTGGTCGACAAGCACGGTGGCACGGACATGTCCGATGCCGAGCTGCGCGACGCCTATTCTGACATCGACACCTTCGATGCCCAGAGCGTGTACGACGGCGTGATGGACGCGACCGGCGGCGGATCGTCGTCCGGCTCTTCGGGCGGGTCTTCCTCCGTCAGCGACGCGATCGACGACGCCATGGCCGATGGGCGGGTGGACGAGCCGGAGTTCCGTTCGATTGCCCTCGACGCGATCGAGGCGGCCGGCCTGCCGCGCACGGTCCTCAGCGACTCCGGTATCAATTCGATTTTCGCGGAGATCCAGAGAGAGGGGAACGACACCGACCCCGCCGAGATCCAGAAGGGCATCGACCTCGCGGTCAGCATCGCGCGGGACATCGAGGCGCTCTGATCCCGGGCGTACCGCGTTCCGAATACTTGGCGTGCCACCTTGGGCCCCGCGGCGATGTCCGCCGGGGCCCGTTTCCTTTTGCCGCGGCCCTGCCGGCCCCTGCCCTCTGGCGTCGCTGAAGGGCGGGCGCTAGACTCCGCTCCGCATCTCTGGCCCATCTTTCCCGAACGACAGCGGAGAGCGTTCCCATGTCCGCCAGCCGCATCGACGAAACCCGCCCCTTCGTGCCCGTGAACATCGCGGTCATGACCGTCTCGGATACCCGCACCTTCGCCGACGACAGGTCCGGCGACACGCTGGTCAAGCGGCTTGAGGAGGCCGGGCACACGCTCGCCGCGCGCGCCATCGTCATCGACGACGTGGCGGAGATCGTGAGCCAGCTGCAGGCCTGGATCGCCGATCCCGGTGTGGACGCGGTGATCTCGACCGGCGGCACGGGCCTCACTGGCCGCGACGTGACCGTGGAGGCTTTCCGGTCGGTCTTCGAGAAGGAGATCGACGGATTCTCGGTCGCCTTCCACATGATCTCCTGGGAGAAGGTCGGCACCTCGACCATCCAGTCGCGCGCGACCGCGGGCGTGGCGCACGGAACCTATCTCTTCGCGCTGCCGGGCTCTCCCGGCGCCTGCAAGGACGGCTGGGACGGCATCCTGAAGTACCAGCTCGACTACCGGCACCGGCCCTGCAACCTGGTCGAGATCATGCCGCGGCTGGAGGAGCACCGGCGCGCGGAGGCCGGCGCCACCTGACCGCGCCCCCCTCTTGCGCGGCGGCCCGCGATGGCGCATCTCTTTCTCCGCGCATGTGCCGAGACGGCCGACCCCGGGTGCAGGCGCGACCGCAGGGCTGACCGCCGCTCCCGACGCGGCGTGCCCGCCCCGGCCCATTTCCGGGCGCCGGCTTCCTGAAGGCTTCTGGCCATGACGCTGCTGTTCGCGATCGCGTTCCTCTCGCTCGCCATCCTGATCTTCTTCGCAACCCTGATCGGTCTGCGTCATCCCGGGCGTCCTGCCTGGACGGACTCGTTCGGCGTCGCCGAGCTTGCCGCCGTCGCCGCTGCCGTGCTGTTCGGACTGGCTGCCGGCTTCCTGTTCAAGCACGCCCTCACCGCCCCGGGCGTACTGGCACGGGCGGAAGATGCCGCGGTGATCCTGGCCGGGGCCGGCGCGATCGCGCTGGGCTGGCGCATCGCCAGCCGGCGGATCGCGGCAATGACGGCACCGGCCGGCGCGCACGGCTGACCGGTATCGGGCGCACTTGATTGCGCACGTAGGGCGCGGGATGCTGCGCCCCATGTTCGACACGGCCACCCTGCTCGTCTTTTCCGGCGCCTCTCTGGCCCTGGCTGTCACGCCGGGGCCGGACATGGCGTTCTGCCTCGCCGCAGGGGCGCGTGCGGGCGTCACGGGCGCGGTCGTCGCGGCCCTGGGCCTGGTGGTCGGTCTTGCGATCCATTCGGCAGCGGCAGCCGCCGGATTGGCGGCGCTGCTTGCGGCGACACCGCTCGGCCTCGACGCCGTGCGATGGGTGGGCGCGGCCTATCTGGTCTGGATCGCGATCCACGCATGGAACACGCCGGTGCGGCTCGAACCCGCGCCCGGCGCGCGGCGCGAGTTGGGCTTGCTGTTCGTGCGCGCGCTGCTCACGAACCTGATGAACCCGAAGATCATCATGTTCTTCTTGGCCTTCCTGCCGCAGTTCGCGAACCCTGCGAAGGGGCCGGTGTGGCTGCAGATGCTGCTGCTGGGCTTGCTGTTCGCGGCGATCGGCATCTGGATCAATGTCGCGGTGGGGGCGAGCGCGGGCGCGGTACGCCGCCTGTTTGCGCGCAATCCGAAGGCGGGGCTGCTGCTCGCGCGCGGAACGTCCGTCATCTTCCTGGGACTTGCGGCGCGTCTGGCGCTCAGCCGGCTCTGAGCGGACCCGCGTTCAGGGAGCGATACGCCCGCCCGCACGGGTGAATGCCAGCCAGTCCGCCCCCTCGTCGATGTCGGTGAGAACCGGCAGATACGCCGCACGCGCCCCGTCCGGCAGATTGGCGAGCGTGTCGGCAAGCGCATGCGGCCCCGACCAACGGACGCCTTGGAAGAGCGTGAGCGTCCGCGGCCGGCACCGTTGCCCAACCATCCAGTAGCCGCCGTCTCCGGAGGGACCTACCGCGACTTCCGCCCGGCCCAACGCCCGGAACGCCGCCGCAACGTGATGCCGCCGGATGCCGGGAATGTCGGTCCCCACGATCACGACCGGCCCCTGTCCAGCCAAGGAAAAGGCCCGCTGCATCCGGTGGCCGAGATCGCCCTGGCCCTGCCGCACATGGCGGGCGTCGAGCCCCGGCAGCCCGCGCACCGCCGCGCCGTCGGGCGTGACCGCAACCAGCGTGCGCCAGCGCCCCGGCGCGCTGAGCCGCTGCACGCTCGCCAGCGTCATCAGGCGCGACAGCATCGCGGCGCGCGCGTACCCGACATGGCGGGCGAGGCGCGTCTTGGCGCGCCCGGCCACGGCGGCGCGCGCGAAGATCACCAGCGTTCCGGCACCCGCCTGCCTCACGCCCCGCGCCTCACGCATAAAGCCGGGCGATGCGCTGCGGCGACATACCCGCGAAATAGAGGCCGAGACACATCAGGTTGCGCGCGGGCCGCTTCAGATAACCGTCGCGGTCATAGCGCGTTGCACTCGTCACCGCGCGCACCGGCAACATGCTCAGGCGGCCGCGTCCGATCCTGCGGACGAATTCGACATCCTCCATGAGCGGGAGTTCCGCGAAGCCGCCCAGCCGGTCGTAAAGCCGGCGCGAGACGAGCAGCCCCTGGTCGCCATAAGGCAGGCCGAAGAGCGAGCAGCGCAGCCGCACCATGGCCTCGAGCGCACGCGGCCGCCACCCCTCGGCATCGAGCGCAAACCGGAACGCCGCGGCACGCTCATGCGCGCCAGGATGCGCCAGGAAGCGGTCGGCCTCCCCGATCCAGCCGGGGGTGAGCACCGTGTCGGCGTGCAGGAAGAGGAGCCAGTCGCTGCGCGCAACCGCCGCCCCTGCCCTCAGCTGCGGCCCGCGTCCGCGCGGCGCGGCAATCCACTGGCAGCCGGCGGCGTCCGCGATCTCTTCCGTCCGGTCGGCAGAGCCGCCATCGGCCACGATGACCTCCCGCACCAGCCCTTCGACCGCGCCCGGCACAAGCGCGGCCAGAACGGGCGCCAGCGTGGCTTCGGCGTTCAGCGTGGGGATGACGATACTGAGCATTGCCCCGCGATCATACGGACTTGCATGGGCTTGTCACCTCCCGCCTTCCGCCAGGGCACACCCCAGAATGTTCTTGTCTTGTTCCCATCTGGCGGTTAGCGTCAACCGGCGGAGAGGAGACGGCGGAATGACCATCGAGGAGGACACAAGGATAATCGACGGCAGTGTGCGGGTGGGGCAACGGCTGCGCCACGGGCGGGGCGCGCTGTCGAACGCGGCCAGCCGCTACGAGCCCGGGCGGGTGCGGGTGGACGACGGCTGGGGCGTCGATCCGGACGACGACCTGCCGCCGCTCAAGACAAGCGTCACGGCCGATGCGAGCCGCACGATCATCACCCGCAACCAGTCGCCCGATATCTCCTTCGACCGGAGCATCAACCCCTATCGCGGGTGCGAGCATGGGTGCGTCTATTGCTTCGCACGGCCCACGCACGCCTGGCTCGGCCTGTCGCCGGGCCTCGATTTCGAGACGCGGCTTTTCGCCAAGCCCCGCGCGGCGGAGTTGCTGGAGGCGGAATTGCGTAGCGCCTCCTACGCCCCGCGCGTCATCGCCATCGGCACCAACACCGACCCCTACCAGCCGGTCGAACGGACGCTGCGCGTCACCCGCTCGATCCTCGAGGTGCTCGACCGCTTCAACCATCCGGTCGGCATCACGACGAAGGGCGCGCGCGTCGTGCGCGACATCGACATCCTGGGGCCGATGGCAGCGCGGCGGCTGGCCAAGGTCGCGATCTCGGTGACCACGCTCGATGCGAAACTCGCCCGCGCGATGGAGCCGCGCGCACCGGCGCCGGAAAAGCGCCTCGCCGCGATCCGCGACCTCAGCGCCGCCGGTATCCCGGTCGCCGTGATGGTCGCCCCGCTCATCCCCGGCCTCACCGACCACGAGATCGAGCCGATCCTCGAACGCGCGGCCGACGCGGGCGCGACGCAGGCGGGATATGTTCTGCTGCGGCTGCCGCTCGAACTGAAGGAGGTGGTGGCGGAGTGGCTGCGCGACCATTGCCCCGACCGCGCGGACCGGGTGTTGAACCTGCTGCGCGGCATGCGCGGTGGCAAGGAGTACGACGCGCGCTGGGGCCTGCGGCAGACCGGCACCGGCGCCTACGCCCGCTTCATCGCAGACCGGTTCCGCGTGGCCCGAACGCGCTTTGGCCTCGACCGGCGCTCATGGTCCCATGATATGAGCCTGTTCCGCCCGCCGCCGCGCGCGGGCGACCAGTTGAGCCTGCTCGATCCCTGAGGCACGAGGACACGCGCCCATGACCGCCGACGCTGCCCCGCCCCGACCCCCGCGCACCGCAGGCCTCGACGAGGCGGGACGCGGGCCCTGGGCCGGGCCGGTGATCGCGGCGGCGGTGGTCTTTCCCCATGTGGATGTGCGCGACCGCTTGCTCGACGCAGGGCTGACGGATTCGAAGGCGCTACGGCCCGAAGCGCGGAAGCGGCTCTGTACGCTGATCCTCGCGCACGCCGAGGTGGGCGTCGGCGGCGCGACGGTGGCGGAGATCGACAGCGTCAACATCCTGCAGGCCAGCCTGCGGGCCATGGCGCGCGCCCTGACGGCGCTGCCGTGTCCGCCCGCGCACGCTCTCGTCGACGGCAACCGCTGCCCCGATCTGCCCTGCCCGGCGGAGGCCATCGTGAAGGGCGATCTGAGCGTTCCGGAGATCATGGCGGCCTCGGTCGTGGCCAAGGTGACACGGGACCGGATCATGGCGCGGGCGGCGAATCGCTACCCCGGTTTCGGCTTCGAAACGAATCAGGGATACGGCACCGCGGCCCACCAGGAGGGGCTCGCCCGCCTCGGCCCCACCCCACTCCATAGGCGTTCCTTTGCCCCCGTCCACAAGATATTGATTGAACTTGGCCTCATAACCCTTTGATTCAGTTAATTTATTGACCTGCACCTAAAGCGCCGCCCTAATTGCAGCAGGGGTAAGGACCAACCTGCGGGGGCGGGAGCATGACGTTCTGGGGGGAACTCGAGGTGCGCGAGGTGCTGGACGAAAGCGCCTATGACCGCGTCTATCACGGCGACAGCGTCGAGATTCTCAACGCGATGCCGGAGAAGTGCGTCGACCTGATTTTCGCCGATCCGCCGTACAATCTGCAGCTCGGCGGCGAATTGACGCGGCCCGACCAGAGCCGGGTCGACGGCGTTGACGCCGACTGGGACCGGTTCGCGAGCTTCGACGACTACGACCTGTTCACGCACGACTGGCTGGCCGCCTGCCGCCGCGTGCTGAAGGACACCGGAACGCTCTGGGTCATCGGCAGCTACCACAACATCTTCCGTGTGGGCACGGTGCTGCAGGACCAGGGGTTCTGGATCCTCAACGACATCACCTGGCGCAAGACGAACCCGATGCCGAACTTCCGCGGCACCCGCTTCGCCAACGCGCACGAGACGCTGATCTGGGCGTCGAAGAGCCAGGATCAGAAGACCTACACCTTCAATTACGAGGCGATGAAGGCGCTCAACGACGGGGTGCAGATGCGCTCCGACTGGGTGCTGCCGATCTGCACGGGGGCCGAGCGGCTGAAGGACGGCCACGGCGAGAAGGCCCACCCGACGCAGAAGCCCGAGGCGCTGCTGCGCCGCGTGCTCATGTCCTCGACCAACCCGGGGGACGTGGTACTCGACCCCTTCTTCGGAACAGGCACGACCGGCGCCGCCGCCAAGCAGCTTGGCCGCCGGTTCATCGGAATCGAACGCGAGGAGACGTACGTGAGACTGGCAGAAGCCCGCCTGGCAAAGGTCATTCCCTTCGATCCCGCCGCGCGCGAGGTCACGCGCAGCAAGCGGCAGGAACCGCGCATCCCCTTCGGCTGGCTGATCGAGCGCGGCCTGCTGGAGCCCGGCACGATGCTGTTCGATCCGAAACGCCGCTGGGCGGCGAAGGTGCGCGTCGACGGCACGCTGGTCTGCGACGGGACGACCGGCTCGATCCATCGCACGGCGGCGCAGATCCAGGGCCTCGACGCCTGCAACGGCTGGACCTTCTGGCACTTCGACGTGGAAGGCCGCCTCATCCCGATCGACGTGCTGCGCCAGCAGCTGCGCGCGGAGCTGAACTGAGACCTACCCCGCCTCGTCCAGCGCGAGGCGGGCCACCTTTCGCATGACGGTCGGGAGGGCGAGTGCGCCGAAGTCCCGGGGATGCGCCCAGAACGCCCCCTCCGGTAGCCGCGCCCCTGCAGCGCAGCGGGGGCGCGCGACGGCAAGTTCCAATGCGAAATGCGTGAAGACGTGAGCGACGCGGCCGGGCACCAGCACCCAGCCGCCGGCGGCGTCGACCGGCGCGTGAGCGCGTGCGGCCTGCAGCCCCGGCATCTCGTCGCCCCAGGGCGTCGAGGGAAACTCGACCATGCCGCCGAGCAGCCCCTCGTCGGGCCGGCGGCGGACGAGGACGGCGCCGTCCGCCCGCGTCACCCAGAAGGCGATCCCGAATCGCCGGGGCTTCGCAGCCTTGGGGGCCTTGCGCGGTAGGTCGGCGGCAATCCCGCGCGCGGCGGCGGCGCACCCCTCGCGCAAGGGACAGAGGACACAGGCAGGCGCACGCGGCGTGCAGACTGTCGCGCCGAGATCCATGAGCGCCTGCGCGATGTCGCCCGGGTCCTCGCCTCCCTCGAAGGCGTCGGCGAGACGCGCAAGCTCCGGCTTGGCGGCGGGCAGCGGCGTCTCCACGGCATGAAGCCTGGCCATCACCCGCTCCACATTGCCGTCCATGGGCACGACCGGCCGGTCGAAGGCGATGGCCGCGACGGCGCGCGCCGTGTAGGGCCCGATGCCGGGCAATGCCTGCAAGCCCTCGACCGTGTCGGGAAAGCGCCCGCCGTGGTCGCGCGCGACAACCTCGGCACAGGCATGGAGATTACGGGCGCGCGCGTAGTAGCCGAGCCCCGCCCACGCCGCGAGCACATCGTCGCGGGGTGCTGCCGCCAGCGCCCCGACCGTCGGCCAGCGCGCGGTGAACGTATCGAAATAGCCCTTCACGGCCTGCACGGTCGTCTGTTGCAGCATGATCTCCGACAGCCAGACGCGGTAGGGATCGGCCCGCACGCCCGCCGCGCGCGCCCCCGGCGAGACCCGCCACGGCAAGTCGCGGGCCTGCGCACGGTACCATGCGAGCAGCGCCGAACGCCGCTGCGCCGCCGTGTTCTCTCCCCTCCCGCTGCGTCCTGCCATTGCGCTGACCCGCTTGCCGCCACATTCTCTTGCGAGAGAGATCAGATAGGGCATTGGCAGGCAAACGGGAAACCATGGGCCGGAGGGCACCCGGACAGGCGCAGGGCAAGGGCGGCGCAGGCGGCAAGGCCGGCGCGCAGGACGATCTCTTTGCCAAGGTTGCGCCCGATGCGGAACGGACCGCCAAGGGCTTCCAGCCGGCTGCACGATCCGGCTCAAAGGTCGCATCCAAATCATTCAGAAAAAACGGTTTTCTGGAAGCGCGCCTGATCACGCGCTGGGCCGAGATCGTGGGCGAGGACATCGCGCGGGCAACCCTCCCGCAGCACTTCCGCCGGTCGGACGACGGCGGCACGCTGACCGTGCGGGCGTCGGGAGCGGCCGCCCTCGAACTGCAGCACTACACCCCGCAGATCCTCGACCGGATCGCCGCCTATTTCGGCTACCGCGCGGTGACGCGGCTGAAACTCGTGCAAGGCCCCCTGCCCCCGCGGCGCCCGCGCGGCCGGGTCCGGCGGGTCATCCTGCCGCCGGAGGAGGCCGCGAGCCTCGATGCGCTGACGGCGCCCTTGGCCGACGAAAAGCTGCGCGCCGCACTCCAGCACCTCGGCCGCGGCGTCATCGGGCGGCGTTTATCCACAGAAAAGCGCCGCTGACCGCGACGGAGCGGCACCTCATCCACAGTTTCAACGCCAAGAAGCATCTAGCAGGAGATCGCCATGCGTGCCAAACTCCCCACCACATATGGTAGGACCGAAGGGGCCATGACACAGGATCGCCGACAATTCCTGATCCGCATGGGGCTGGGGGCAAGCGCGCTCGCGGCGGCGGGCACGCTGCTTGCGCATCGCGCGCACGGCGCCTCCGCAATGCTGGACGATCTCGTGCTGGGTCAGGCGGACGCCCCGGTCGAGGTGATCGAGTACGCCTCGCTCACCTGCTCGCACTGCGCGAACTTCCACAACACGACCTATGAGGCGTTCAAGGAACGCTATGTGAAGACCGGCAAGGTGCGGTTCGTCTACCGCGACTTCCCGTTCGACGCGGGCGGGCTGCGCGCGGCGATGCTCGCGCGCTGCGGCGGGCCAGCGAAGCGGGAAAGCTTCCTCAAGGTCCTGTTCGCCCAGCAGAAGGTGTGGACGCAAGCCTCGACCATCGCGGAACTCGATGCCAACCTCCTGAAGATCGCACGCCTCGGCGGCATCAGCGAGGCGGAGTTCACGGCCTGCATGGCCGACAAGATGCTGGAGGAGGCAGTCCTCAAGGAACGCCTCGGCGGCGAGCAGGAGTTCGGCGTGTCCTCCACCCCGACCTTCATCATCGACGGCAAGAAGTACGCTGGCGACCGGCCCATCGAGGAGATGGCGAAGCTGATCGACCCGCTGCTGCCGGACAGCTGATCGGGGGCGCCGCTTGCAGTTCACCCGGCTCAGGCTCTCCGGCTTCAAGTCGTTCGTCGATCCCACGGAACTGGTGATCGAGAAGGGGCTGACCGGGGTCGTGGGCCCGAACGGCTGCGGCAAGTCCAACCTGCTGGAGGCGCTGCGCTGGGTGATGGGCGAGACAAGCCCGAAATCCATGCGCGGCACCGGCATGGAAGACGTGATCTTCGCCGGGACCGACAGCCGCAATGCCCGCCATTTCGCGGAAGTCACGCTGACCATCGACAATGGCGCGCGCCGGGCGCCCGCCGCCTTCAACGAATTCGAGCTGCTTGAGATCAGCCGCCGCATCCAGCGCGAGGCCGGCTCCACCTACCGCGTCAACGGCAAGGAAACCCGCGCCCGCGACGTGCAGATCCTGTTCGCCGACACCGGCACGGGCGCGAACTCCCCCGCCCTCGTCCGGCAGGGCCAGATCGGCCAGCTGATCAACGCCAAGCCCAAGGCGCGCCGCCTGATCCTGGAGGAAGCGGCAGGCATCGCGGGCCTGCACTCCCGCCGGCACGAGGCGGAGTTGCGGCTGCGCGCGGCGGAGCAGAACCTGACGCGGCTGGAGGACGTCATCGGCACGCTGGAAACCCAGCGCAACACGCTGAAGCGACAGGCGCGGCAGGCCACCCGCTACAAGGAGATGGCGGCCCGCATCCGCCAGGCGGAGGCGTTGCTGCTGCACCTGCGCCACGTCGAGGCGCTGAAGGGGCTGGAGGCTGCACAGGCCGATGTCCGCGCCGCAGACCGCGCGGTGGCGGAGGCGATGACCGCGGCCCAGGCCGCCGCCCGGGAGGAAGAGACGGCGCGCGACGCCCTGCCCCCCCTGCGCGAGGAGCAGGCGGTCGCCCGCGCGGTGCTGCAGCGGCTGACGATCGCGCGCGAGCAGCTTGGCGCGGAGGCGCAGGCGCTGGAAGACCGGATCGAGGGCCTTGTGCAACGGGTCGCCGACCTCGACCGCGATCTGGCGCGGGAGCGGGCGCGGATCGAGGATGCCGACCGGGCGCTGGCCGAACTGGCCGAGGAGGGCGAGCCCAATCCGGAACCGGATCCGGAGGAGCTGGCGCTGGAGGCCGCTGCCGAAGCCGAGCTGCAGACGCGCGCGGGCGAGGTGCGCGCGGCCGAACAGGCGGTTGAGGAACTGCGCCGCACCCTGACCGACCTGAAGGCGCGCAATGCCGCGCTGGACGCGGAAGCACGCGCCGCGGAGGCGCGCCTCGCCAGGGCCGAGGCAGAGGTCGCGCGTGCCGCAGAGGCGCTGTCCCGGGCCGAGGCCGACGGCGGCTCTGCCACGGCGCTCGACGCCGCGCGCGCCGCCCTCGCGGACACGGCCAGTGCCCGCGACGCGGCCCGCGACGCAGCCGACGCGGCGGACCGCGACCGAACCGAGAAGCAGCGCCAGGAAGCCGAACTGCGCGACGCGGTGCAGGAGGCAGACCGGGAACTGGGGCGCCTGAAAGCCGAGGCGCGGGCCCTTCGCCCCCTCGTCGCAACCCCGGCTGCCGACGGCACGCCCGCGCTCGACACGCTGAAGGTCGAGGCGGGCTATGAGATCGCGCTCGCCGCCGCGCTGGGCGACGACCTTGACGCCCCGATCGACCGTGAGGCTGCGCGAAGCTGGCGGACGCTCGCCGCGAACGAGCTGCCGCCGCTGCCCGCGGGGCTCGACTGCCTGGCCGACCATGTGACCGCGCCCCCCGCTCTGGCCCGCCGCCTGCGTCTGATCGCCGTGGCCGACGACGGTGCGGCGCAGCAGGAGAAGCTGCTGCCGGGACAGCGAATCGTCAGCCGGTCCGGCGCGCTGTGGCGCTGGGACGGGTTCACGGTGCGCGCTGATGCCCCCTCGCCCGCTGCTGTCCGGCTGGAACAGCGCAATCGCCTCGCTGCATTGGACGCCGAGATCGCCCCGCTGGAACCGCGCGCGCAAGCGGCGAAGGAGGCGCACCACGCCGCCCGGGATGCAGCGCGCGCTGCAGCGGAGGCCGATACGCAGGCCCGTGCCGCGCTCCGCCGCGCTGAAGAGGCCGTGACAGCCGCACAAGGCAGGCTCTCGCGCATCGAGACGGAAGCGGGTGTGCAGGCTGCGCGGCTGGAGCAGGCGCGCACCGCCCATGCCCAGGCGCAGGCAGAGCGCGACGCCGCCCGGGCAGCCGCTGCCGAGGCAGCGGAGGCCTGTGCGGGCACGCTGAGCCTTGTACCGCTCGAGGCCGAGATCGCGCGGGCCCGCGACACGCTGGACACCGCGCGCACCAGCCACGATTCGGCACGGGAACGCCGCGACGGGCTCCGCCGGGCGCGGGAGGACAAGGCGCAACGGGCGGAGCGGCTGGCGCGCGACCTGGCCGCCTGGACGGCCCGGCGCACGCAGGCCTCCGACCAGCTGGGCGAAATCGAGCGGCGGCATGCTAGGGCGGCGGAAGAACTGGCCGGTCAACGGGCCCTGCCGAACGACATCGAGACACGGCGCGCCACGCTCGAACGCGACATTGCGGTCGCGGAACGGCGCCGGCACGCCGCCGACGAGGCTTTGGCCACGGCGGAAACGGCGCTGGCGGAGGCAAGCCGCAAAGCCCGTGCCGCCGAACAGGCACTGGCGGAGACCCGCGAGGGACGCGCCGCCGCCGGCGCCCGGGCCGAGGCCGCAAACGCCCGGCTCGCCGACAGCGCCGACCGCATCCGCGAGGCGCTCGGCTGCACGCCGGAGCGGCTGGCCGAAGTTGCCGACCTCGACG
Source organism: Futiania mangrovi (assembly GCF_024158125.1). Taxonomy (NCBI): domain Bacteria; kingdom Pseudomonadati; phylum Pseudomonadota; class Alphaproteobacteria; order Futianiales; family Futianiaceae; genus Futiania; species Futiania mangrovi. The sequence continues at coordinate 327,139 of NZ_JAMZFT010000003.1, forward strand.
TTCCGGAGGCTCTGCCAGCTATCGCGGCCACCGAGGGCGAACTCGAACGGCTGAAGCGCGACCGCGACGCGCTGGGCGCGGTCAACCTGCGCGCCGACGACGAGTTGCAGGAAATCGCCTCGCAATTCGATGCGCTGGTGAGCGAGCGCGACGACCTGGTTGCCGCCATCCACCGCCTGCGGCAGGGAATCGCTGCGCTGAACCGGGAAGGGCGCGAGCGGCTTCTCGCCGCCTTCGACACCGTGAACGCCCATTTCGAGCAGTTGTTCACCCGCCTGTTCCGCGGCGGTTCGGCCAAGCTCGAACTGATCGAATCCGACGATCCGCTGGAGGCGGGGCTGGAGATCATGGCGCAGCCGCCCGGCAAGAAGACCCGGGCCCTGTCGCTTCTGTCGGGCGGCGAGCAGGCGCTGACGGCCATGGCCCTGATCTTCGCGGTGTTCCTGACGAATCCCTCGCCGATCTGCGTGCTGGACGAGGTCGACGCCCCGCTCGACGACGCCAATGTCGAGCGTTATTGCGCGCTGCTCGAGGAGATGACGAAGCTGACCGACACGCGCTTTCTCGTCATCACCCACCACGCGCTGACCATGTCGCGCATGGACCGTCTGTTCGGTGTGACCATGGCGGAAAAGGGTGTGAGCCAGCTTGTCTCGGTCGATCTTGCGCGCGCCGAGCGGCTGACGGCGGCCTGAGGCGGCTCTCGCAATTTTTTCTCGTTTTTTTTCAATGTCTTGTGCCGCACCCCCAGTCGCTTGACAGGGGGGGAGGGCTTCAATATGGTGCGCGCGGTTTTCAGGCGGGGGCCGGACCGGTTTCGGAACCGGTCTTCGTGCTTCTCAGGACGTTTCGTTTCCGGGGCGTCCGTATCCGCGCGGCAGCGGGCCGGGGGCTGTGACGTCGGGACCACGAAAGGCGGTCGGCATGGCGCAGTCGGGCAAGCCGCAGAAGGGCGGAAACGGACCGGACGATCTGGATGCTCTCGGGCGCCGGATCGGTGAGGCGAGATCGCGTCGGGCGGACACGGGCGCGCGGGCGCGCGGGCCGTCGACGAACCTGGGGCTGGCGTTTCGCCTGTCGACGGAGATCGTTGCGGCCGTGGGTGTCGGCACGGCCATGGGATTGGGTATCGACTGGGTATTGGGCACCCGCCCGCTGTTCATGCTGATTTTCATTTTCCTCGGCATGGCGGCGGCGTATGTGAACATGACCCGCGTGCTGAAGCAGTTCGACCGGAACATGCGCGGCGCGCAAGACCGGGGACAGGCGTGACCAGGAACGGTACGCGGTAGGGGAACGGGACACGTGGCAGCGCAAGCAGAAGCCGGGGCCAAGGCGGACCCCATGCACCAGTTCGAGATCGTCCGGCTCATCGAGATGAAGTTCGGGACGCTCGACGTTTCCTTCACGAATTCGAGCCTGTGGATGGTGATCGCCGTCCTGGCGGTCTCGGCGCTGACGATCCTGTCCATGTCCGGCCGCGCGATGGTGCCGGGGCGGATGCAGTCGATCGCGGAAATGTCCTACGAGTTCGTGGCCGGCATGGTGCGCGACGTGACGGGGCCCGAGGGGATGCGCTACTTCCCCTTCGTCTTCACGCTCTTCATGTTCATCCTGGCCTGCAACCTGCTGGGCATGATCCCCTACTCGTTCACCGTGACCAGCCACATCATCGTGACCTTTGCGCTGGCGGCGGTGGTGTTCGTGGGCGTGACCGTCTTGGGGTTCGTGAAGAACGGTGCGGGCTACCTGCGCATGTTCGTTCCCGGCGGCCTGCCCGTATGGCTGCTGCCGCTGATGGTGGTGATCGAGCTGATCTCCTACCTCTCGCGCCCCGTGACCCTGGCGCTGCGTCTCTTCGCCAACATGATGGCGGGCCACACGATGCTGAAGGTGATGGCGGGCTTCGTCATCGCGCTCGGCTGGGTCGGCGGCTGGGCGCCCATGGCGGCCATGGTCGGCATCACCGCACTGGAGTTCCTGATCGCCTTCCTGCAGGCCTATGTCTTCGCGATCCTGACCTGCATCTACCTCAACGACGCGCTTCACATGCACCACTGACCGGGCACCGCTGAGCGGATACGACTCAGCGGGCGCACGGCCTTCACTCCATCTTCTCGACAGCCACACATCGAAAGGAGCTTGTATCATGGAAGGTAACATCGCCGATCTCGGCAAGTTCATCGGCGCCGGTCTGGCCTGCCTCGCGCTCGGCGGCGCCGGCGTCGGCATCGGCATCATCTTCGGCAACTACCTGAACGCCGCGCTGCGCAACCCGGCGGCTGCCGACGGCCAGCGCACCAACCTGCTGCTCGGCTTCGCGCTGGCGGAAGCGACCGGCCTGTTCGGCTTCGTCATCGCGATGCTCATCCTGTTCAGCTAAGGCTGGACGGTACGGCACGAGAGGCCGGCGGGTGGCTTCCACCCGCCTGCGGATTCAGGCCCCTGAGGCATCAGGGACCGCCATTCCGAGGCGAGGCCCATGGCGACCGAACCGAAGACCCAAGACGGCACCATCGCAACCACCCTGGTTGAGGCGGAGCACGCGAAGGGCACCCTGCCCCAGTTCAAGCCTGAGGACTTCGCGCCCCAGCTTGTCTGGCTCGTCCTGACATTCGTCGCGCTTTACCTCCTCATGTCGCGCGTGGCCCTGCCGCGCATCGGCGGCGTGCTGGAGCAGCGGCGCAACGCGATCGACTACGACCTCGACCGGGCGAAAGATCTGCGCGACGAGGCGGAGACGGCGCTCAAGGAATACGAGGAAGAACTCGCGGCAGCGCGTGCGAAGGCCCAGGCCATCGCCGCCGACACCCGCGAGAAGGTGGCGGCCCGCGCTGCCGAGGCCGAGGCCAAGGCGGAAGAAAAGATGTCCGCCAAGCTGGCCGAGGCAGAGGAGCGGATCGCCAAGACCCGCGACGCGGCCATGGCCAACATCTCCGCGGTCGCGGTCGACACGGCCGAGGCCATCGTGGCCGAATTGCTCGGCAAGGCCGATCCCGACCGGATCAAGGCCGCTGTCGACGCAGAGACGAAGGCCTGAGGAGCGCACCATGTTCGATGAAACTTTCTGGGTTGCCGTCTCCTTCGTCCTGTTCTTCGCGATCGTCTTCTATCTGAAGGTGCCCTCGAAGATCGTGGCGGGACTCGATGCGCGCGCCAGCCGCATCCGCAACGAGCTTGATGAGGCCCGCCGCCTGCGCGAAGAGGCGCAGGGGCTGCTCGCCACTTATCAGCGCAAGCGCCAGGACGCCGAGAAGGAAGCGCAGGACATCGTCACCCAGGCCAAGAGCGAGGCCGAGGCTGCGTCCAAGCGGGCCCAGGAGGCGCTCGAGGCGCGTATCGAGCGCCGCCTGAAGTCGGTGGAAGAGAAGATCGCCCAAGCCGAGGCCGATGCGATCCGCGACGTGCGCAACTCTGCCGCGACACTCGCCGTCAATGCCGCCCGCCGGGTCATCTCCGAGGAACTGGACGACAAGGCGCGCGGCAAGCTCGTGACGGATGCGATTTCCGGGCTGAAGGGACGCTTCCACTAGGCCCGACACCGGATGACGTGCGGGGGATCAACCCCGCCGTACCTCGCCCCGGCCCCGCGGCCGGGGTTTTTTCTTGTGCGGGGCCCTGCCGGCGGAGAGTGCCACAATGCGAAAGGGCGGCCGAAGCCGCCCTTGCCTGATGCCTTGCCCGGGTGCGGGGCGTAGCGTGCCGCCCCAGCTACTCTCCCCACCTACTCCGCGGCGGCTCCCAACCCTTCCTCATAGGCCGACAGCGGCGGGCAGGTGCAGACGAGATTGCGGTCGCCATAGGCGTTGTCGATGCGCGCGACCGGCGGCCAGTACTTGCCCTCCACGCCCGCCTTGCCGGCCGGGAAGGCACCGCGGTGGCGCGGATAGGCGCGCTTCCAGTCAGGCGCGAGCAATGTCTCGGCCGTGTGCGGAGCGTGTGCGAGCGCGCTGTCGGCATGCGCGATGCGGCCCGCCTCGATCTCCGCCACTTCCCCTGCAATCGCGATCATGGCGTCGCAGAAACGGTCGAGTTCGGCCAGCGGCTCCGATTCCGTCGGCTCGATCATCAGCGTGCCCGGCACTGGCCACGACATGGTCGGCGCGTGGAAGCCGAAGTCGATCAGACGCTTGGCGATGTCGTCAACGGTCACGCCCGCCCGGTCCTTGGCGACGCGGGTGTCGAGGATGCATTCGTGCGCCACGAACCCGCCGCGGCCCGCGTAGAGCACCGGGAATGCGTCCTTCAGGCGATGCGCGATGTAGTTGGCCGAGAGGATCGCGACGCGCGATGCATCCGTCAGGCCGCGCGCGCCCATCAGCCGAATGAAGGCGTAGGAGATGGAGAGGATCCCCGCCGACCCGAAGGGCGCCGCCGACACGGCGGGACCCGTCCTGCGATGCCGCTCCGGCGCGTCGGCGAGCGCGGGGTGCCCCGGCAGATAGGGCGCGAGGTGGGCACGCACGCCGATCGGCCCGACGCCGGGACCGCCGCCCCCGTGCGGGATGCAGAAGGTCTTGTGCAGATTGAGGTGCGAGACGTCCGCGCCATAGTGGCCGGGCGCCGCGAGGCCAAGCTGGGCGTTCAGGTTCGCCCCGTCGAGATAGACCTGCCCGCCCGCGTCGTGGATCAGCGCGCAGATCTCGCGGATCTGCTCCTCGAACACACCGTGGGTCGAGGGATAGGTGACCATCAGCGCAGCGAGGTTCGCACGGTTCTGATCGACCTTGGCCTTCAGGTCGGCGACATCGACATTGCCGTTCTCGTCGCAGGCGACGACGACGACCCGCATGCCGGCAAGCTGCGCCGAGGCCGGGTTCGTGCCGTGCGCCGACGACGGGATGAGGCAGACGTCGCGGTGCCCCTGCCCGTTCGCCGCGTGATAACCGCGAATGGCGAGCAGCCCCGCATATTCGCCCTGCGCGCCGGAATTGGGCTGGAGAGAGACGGCGTCATAGCCCGTGATCTCGGCCAGCCAGTCCTCCAGCCGCGCGATCAGCTCGAGATACCCCTCCGCCTGGTCGAGCGGCGCGAAGGGATGCACATTGGCGAACCCGCCCCAGGTGACGGGCAGCATCTCGGCCGCCGCGTTGAGCTTCATGGTGCAGGAGCCGAGCGGGATCATCGCCCGGTCGAGCGCGATGTCCTTGTCCGCGAGGCGGCGGACATAGCGCATCATCTCCGTCTCCGACCGGTAGAGGTGGAAGACGGGATGGGTCAGGATCGCACCCGCGCGTGCGAGGTCCTGCGGCAGCGCCTCGCCCGCCTCCCGCGCGACGTCGCGGTAGCGCAGCGCGTGCCCGAAGGCGGCCCAGACGGCCTCCACCGTCTCCGGCGAGGTCGTCTCGTCCGTCGCGATGCCGATGCGGCCCACGCCCATGTCGCGCAGGTTGATCCCCGACGCGCGCGCGGCCTCGATGATCTGGCGCGCGCGTGGCCCCGCGTCGACCGCGATCGTGTCGAAGAACCTCTGCGTCGGCACCGTCTCGCCTGCCTGGGCAAGCCCCGCCGCAAGCGTCGCGGCGCGCGCGTGGGTGCGGCGCGCGATGCGGGATAGCCCCTCCGGCCCGTGATAGACGGCGTAGAAGCCCGCGATGACCGCCAGCAGCACCTGCGCGGTGCAGATGTTGCTCGTCGCCTTCTCGCGGCGGATGTGCTGTTCGCGCGCCTGCAGCGCGAGGCGGTAGGCAGGCCGCCCGTCTGCGTCGACCGAGACCCCGACGAGACGGCCGGGCATCGACCGCTTGAAGGCGTCGCGCGTGGCGAAGAAGGCCGCGTGCGGGCCGCCGAAGAACATCGGCACGCCGAACCGCTGGGCCGAGCCCACGGCAACGTCGGCGCCGAGCGCGCCCGGCGCCTCCAGCAGCGTCAGCGCCAGCAGGTCGCAGGCAATGACGGCCAGCGCGCCGGCCTCGTGCAGCGCGGCGATGGCCGCGCGCGGGTCGCGCACCTCCCCGTCCGTGCCGGGATACTGGAAGAGCGCGCCGAAGACCGCACCTGCGTCGAGGTCGCTCGCCTCGTCGCCCACGACGATCTCGATGCCGAGCGGTTCGGCACGCGCCTCGACGACCGCGATGGTCTGCGGGTGGCAATGGCGCGAGACGAAGAAGCGGTCGGATTTCGCCTTCGCCTGCCGGTGGCAGAGGGTCATTGCCTCGGCCGCCGCCGTGCCCTCGTCGAGCAACGAGGCATTGGCGATGTCGAGGCCGGTGAGATCGGTCACGAGCGTCTGGAAATTGATCAGCGCCTCCAGACGGCCCTGGCTGATCTCCGGCTGATAGGGCGTGTAGGCGGTGTACCAGGCCGGGTTCTCCAGCACGCAGCGCTGGATGACGGGCGGCGTCACCGTGCCGTGATAGCCCTGCCCGATCAGCGAGATCATGCGCCGGTTGCGGTCGGCAAGACCGCGCAACTCGTCCAGAACCTCCGCTTCCGTCAGCGGGCGGTCGAGCGCCATCGCCCCTTCGCGCCGGATCGCCGGGGGCACGACCGTGCCGATCAGCGCGTCGAGACTGTCGACGCCCAGCGCCTTCAGCATCTTCGCCTGATCCTCCGGCCCCGGCCCGATGTGCCGGCGGATGAAGATGTCGCGTCCCTCGAGATCGTGCATCGCGGTGTCGTGCTGGCCCGTCATGGCGCCCTCTTGTCCTCGGTCCTGTCCTGGTCTCAGCCGGCGTGCGCGGCGTAGGCGGCCTCGTCCATCAGGCCGTCAAGCTCGCCCGCGTCCGCGAGGCGGATCTTCACGAACCAGCCCTCGCCCATCGGGTCGCGGTTGACCAGCGCCGGATCGTCGACGATGGCCGCATTCGTCTCGACGATCTCGCCGGAGACAGGCGCGTAAAGCTCGCTCGCCGCCTTGACCGATTCGATCACGCCCGCTTCGTCCTTCTGCGCAAAGGTCCGGCCCACGTCGGGAAGCTCGATGAAGACGATGTCGCCCAGCTGCTCCTGCGCGTGGGTGGTGATGCCGACGGTCGCGATGTCGCCGTCGACGCGGACCCACTCGTGATCCTCGGTGTAGCGGATGGTGGCTGCCATGATGCGAAGCTCTCCTCAGCGGTGATAGCGATGGGGAACGAAGGGAAGGTCGACGACGCGCGCAGGCTCTGCCCGGCCGCGCAGGTCGAGGGACACGGCGGTGCCCGCAGCAGCGTGCGCGGGGGGCACATAGGCGATGGCGATGGGTCCGCCGACGCTCGGCCCGAAGCCGCCGGAGGTGACGGCGCCGATGCGCTCCTCCCCCGCCAGAACCGGCGTGCCGGTGCGCGCGATGGCACGGCCGTCGGGGCGCAGGCCGACTCGGGTGCGGGCCGTGCCCTGCTCCAGTTCCCTCAGGATGCGGTCTGCGCCGGGGAAGCCGCCCTCGGCGCGGCGGCGCTTCTGGATCGACCAGGCGAGACCCGCCTCCACGGGGCTCGTCGTCTCGTCGATGTCCTGTCCGTAGAGGCAGAGCCCCGCCTCCATGCGCAGCGAATCGCGCGCGCCGAGGCCGATGGGCGCAACCTCGGGCTCGGCCAGCAACAGGCGCGCGATGCCTTCCGCCTCGTCGGCGGGAACCGCGAACTCGAACCCGTCCTCACCCGTGTAGCCGGAGCGCGAGATGCGCGCGGCCACGCCCGCAATGTCCATCTCGGCGGTCTGCATGAAGGAGAGGCCCTCCACGCCGCCCGCGTGGCGCGCCAGCACCTCCGCGGCTGAAGGCCCCTGCAGCGCGAGCAGGGCGAGGCTGTCCAGCACCTCGATCCGCACGGCCCCGGGCAGCCGCCCCTTCAGATGCGCGAGGTCGACGTCGAAGCGCGCCGCGTTGACCACGAGGACGAGATCCTCGCCCAGCCGCGTGACCATCAGGTCGTCGATGATGCCGCCCGATTCGGTCGTGAACTGGGTGTAGCGGGTGCGCCCGTCCTTCAGTGCCCGGATGTCGGCGGGAACCAGCGCCTCGAGCGCGGCGTCCGCGCCCTCGCCCGACAGCCGGATCTGCCCCATGTGCGAGACGTCGAAGAGACCCGCGCCGCACGGCCCCTCGCCCGCGCCGCGGACATGGGCATGCTCGGCCAGGATGCCGGCGAACTGGATCGGCATGTCCCAGCCCGCGAAGCCGACCATGCGGGCGCCAAGCTCCACATGCAGGGCGTGAAGGGCTGTGCGGCGGAGATCGCCCATCGGATGCTGTGCCATGGATGCCCCTCGCGCCTTTCCCGAGACCCGTGTTTAAGGAACCGAACCGCGCGGGGCGGAGTCCCGCCGTCTGCGCGTTTCGCCCCCTCTGTCCGGGAACCTGAGAGATTCGGCGGCGGCCATCGGACCTGCCTGCCTTACTCCTTCGGTGGGGTGCCGGCGGTCACACGATGCCGCACCCGCTTTCCAGAGCGCATTGCCCCCCAGCGGTCCTTTTGCCTGAGAGTTTCCGGGGCGGTTGCTCCTTCGGCGCCGGCGCGGGGCCGGTCTCTCCCGCTGGGAAGATCGTCCGATAATGGCTGACCGGGCGCGCCAGTCAAGCCGCGCCTGTCAGTTTGCGAACCTTTCGCGCAGATAAGCGACCTGCGCCTCGTCGAGCTGAAAGCCCGTGTAGATCGTATAGGCGGCCGGATTGGCACCCTCGGCGAGGGGAATGGTCACGGTGCCGACCTCTTCCACGAACTCGATCGCGCCGCTTGCGTCGAAGCCCTTCTGCATCTCGTAGACGCCCTTGGTCAGCATGCGCCCGTCGGGGCCGAGGACCGCGACGAAGAAGGGCATGGTGGCAACCTCGCCGCTGGCGGCGGGCCCGAGCGCAGCGCGCACGTCGACGCCGAGGGCGGTCCGCACCGCACCCTGTTCGTGCTCGCAGGCCGACCGCACATAGGTCATCTCGGCCGCCACCGCGACATTCTCGCGCGCGGGCGAAGTCGGGTCGGAGAAGCGGACATAGCGCGAGGCATCGCCCAGGATCACCGCCTTGGGGCACGCCTTGAGCGTGGCCGTGGCCGCCTCCTCCTCCTTGGAAGGTCCGGAACAGGCCGCCAGCAGGCTTGCTGCCCCCAGCGCAATGAGCATGCGGAACGTCATGGGCAACGGACCTCTCTTCCAGCGGCAGGCGCGCGGCTTCCTTGACAGGGAGACGGCGGCTCGTATCTCTATGGCGCGCGGGCCCGGATCGGCCAGGGCGGCGCCCTTTCGGCGTGCCGGGACTTTACGGGCAGCACGCGGGCGCGACAAGGTCCGGCGGGGAGTTCGCCGGGCGTGCAACGGGACCGAGGCGCAATGGCAGATCCGAAAACCGAAACCGCAGGCGGCCCCGGTCCGCTCGATATCCTGCTGGCCGCGCCGCGCGGCTTCTGTGCGGGCGTCGATCGCGCGATCCAGATCGTGGACCGGGCGCTGGAGCGCTATGGCCGCCCCGTCTACGTCCGCCACGAGATCGTGCACAACCGCTATGTCGTGGAAAGCCTTCAGGCACGCGGCGCGGTCTTCGTCGATACGCTGGAGGAGGTGCCGGACGGCGTGCCGGTCGTCTTCTCCGCCCATGGCGTGCCGAAATCGGTCCCGGCGGAGGCGGAGGCGCGCGGGCTCTTCTACCTCGACGCAACCTGCCCCCTCGTCTCCAAGGTGCACGTCGACGCCGACCGGCACCACGGGGCGGGCCGCCATGTCATCCTGATCGGCCACCGCGGCCATCCGGAGGTGATCGGCACCATGGGCCAGTTGCCGGACGGGTCGATCAGCCTGGTGGAGACGGTGGAGGACGTGGCCACGCTGCCGGGCAAGGACGACCGGGGTGCGGGTCTCGCCTATGTCACGCAGACCACGCTGTCGGTCGACGACACCGCCGCCATCGTGGAAGCATTGAAAGCGCGCTTCCCGGAGATCGCAAGCCCGCACAAGGAAGACATCTGCTACGCCACGACGAACCGCCAGGAAGCGGTGAAGATCCTCGCCGAACGGGTCGAGGCGATGCTGGTGATCGGCGCGCCGAACTCCTCGAACTCCATGCGGCTCGTCGAAGTGGCCGAACGCGCGGGCTGCGCGCGCGCGCAACTGGTGCAGCGCGCCGCCGACCTCGACTGCACCGCGTTCGACGATGTGCGCACGCTCGGCATCACGGCAGGCGCTTCGGCGCCGGAGATCCTGGTCGAGGAAGTGATCGAGGCGTTCCGCGCGCATCGCGGCGTGCGGGTCGAGGAGGTGCGGGTGCGCGAGGAGAACGTGAGCTTCAAGCTGCCGCGTGCGCTGACCGCGTCCGAGCCCGCCTGACGCCCATGGCCGTCTACACCGACGTCACGGACGAGGAACTGGAAGCCTTCCTGGCCGAGTATCCGCTGGGCGAGGCGCTGTCGATCAAGGGCATCGCGGAGGGGGTCGAGAACACCAACTATCTCCTGCACACGGAGACGGGGTTCTACATCCTGACGCTCTACGAGAAGCGGGTGAACGCGGGCGACCTGCCGTTCTTCATCGGGCTGATGGAGCACCTGGCCGCGCGCGGCCTGAAGTGCCCGGTCCCGGTCAAGGGCCGCGACGGCCAGGCGCTGAGGACGCTCGCAGGACGGCCGGCGTGCATCGTCACCTTCCTCGACGGCGTCTGGGTGCGCCGCCCGGGCGTCACCCATTGCGCCGAGCTTGGCCGCGGCCTCGCCCGCCTGCACCACGCGGGCGCAGATTTCCCGATGGATCGCCCGAACGACCTGTCGGTCGGCGGATGGCGGCCGCTCTACGACCGCTTCCGGGGCCGCGCCGACGGGATCGAACAAGGGCTGGAGGATCTGATCGCAGGCGCGCTCGACCGGCTGGAGGCCGGATGGCCGCAAGGTCTTCCCACGGGCGTGATCCATGCCGACCTTTTCCCCGACAACGTCTTCTTCGTGAAGGAAAAGCTGTCGGGCTTCATCGACTTCTATTTCGCCTGCACCGACGCCTTCGCCTATGACATCGCGATCTGCCTCAACGCCTGGTGCTTCGAGGCCGACGGCAGCTACAACGTGACCAAGGGGCGCGCGCTGCTCGCGGCCTACGATGCCGAGCGCAAGCTTAGCGCGGCGGAGATCGCGGCGCTGCCCGTGCTGGCGCGGGGCGCGGCGCTGCGCTTCCTGCTGACGCGGGCGCACGACCTGATCCACCACGACCCGGCGGCCTTCGTGCGGCCCAAGGATCCGCGCGAATATGCGCGCAAGCTGCGTTTCCACCTGGGCGTCGAGAGCGCCGCCGCCTATGGGCTGGAGCACGCCTGATGGACCGGGTGACGATCTACACGGACGGGGCCTGCTCGGGCAATCCCGGCCCCGGCGGCTGGGGCGCGCTGCTGGTCCACAACAAGGGCGAGCGGGAACTCACGGGCGGCGAGGCGCAGACGACCAACAACCGGATGGAGATGACGGCGGCGATCGAGGCGCTCAAGGCGCTCAAGCGGCCCTGCCGTGTCGACCTGTGGACCGATTCCGCCTATCTGCGCGACGGCATCACCAAGTGGCTCCGGCGCTGGAAGGCGAACGGCTGGAAGACGGCGGAGAAGAAGCCGGTGAAGAATGCCGACCTCTGGCAGGCCCTGGAGACAGAGGCCGCGCGCCACGACGTCCACTGGCACTGGGTAAAGGGCCACGCGGGCCATGAGGGGAACGAGCGGGCCGACGCGCTCGCGAACGCCGGCCTCGCCCCGTTCCGGAAGGCGTCCTGAGCGGTCAGAGGGCGCCCAGCACCGATTCCGCCGAGGAGACCTTGAACTCGCCCGGCTCCTCGACCGCGAGGTGCGTGACCTTGCCGTCCTTCACGACCATGGCGTAACGCTTGGAGCGCGTGCCCATGCCGAATCCGGAGCCGTCCATTTCCAGGCCAACGGCCTTGGTGAAGTCGGCATTGCCGTCGCCCAGCATCATGACCTTGTCGCCGGTGCCCTGGTCCTTGGCCCATGCCCCCATGACGAAGGCGTCGTTGACCGAAAGGCAGGCGACGGTGTCGACGCCCTTGGCCTTGATCGCGTCGTACTGTTGGACGAAGCCCGGCACGTGCTTGGCCGAGCAGGTGGGCGTGAAGGCGCCCGGCAGCGCGAACAGGACCACGGTCTTGCCCTTGGTCAGCTCGTCCGTCGTGATGGTCTTCGGACCCTCGCTGCTCATGTAGAAGAACTTCGCTTCGGGAAGCGTGTCGCCGACCTTGATCGTCATGAGATGCCTCTTGTTGTCTTGCGGATGATCTCGGACGCACGCAGGCAGGCTATCCCCCGAACCCGCGCCGTGCCTCACCATGTAGCGCGCCACACCCTCGGGAAAAAGACCTCGCGGGTCAGGATTGCGGGCCGACGGTGACCTCCAGCACATGGCCGCCACGCTGCCCTTCGGGTGCGGCGAGCGTGAAGCGCAGCGGCGTCCCCGGCACCGGCGGGCCGCCGGTCCGGACCGGCACGCGCCAGACGCTTTCGCCCGGCATGGCGGAAAGGCGCAGCGGCACACCGTAGACGCGGTCCCCTTTTCCCTCGACGAAAAGGTCGGAGACGTCCTCGGCCCCCGGCCCGGCGACCGTCACGTGGAGGCCGCCGTCCGCGGGCACCGCCGTGGCCGAAAGCCCGGCCGCCGCCCCGTCGCGCGGCACCGCGGTCTCGGCGAGGAGAAGCGCGGTCCAGTGCGCCGACGGCGTGTCGCGGCCCGGCGGCACGGTCAGCGCGGCGGACGCCTCCTCCAGCAGGCAGAGGTCCGAACAGACGCCGAATGCCGCCGCCAATTTCAACTCGACCGGCTTGCGCGGGTCGGCAGCGGTGACGCGGACGGGCACGATGACGTCGCCCGCATAGCCCATGGACGGCAGCCCGGCAGTGTCGAACCGCTGCGGCACGGGCCAGAGCACCTCCACGCGCCCGACATTCGCCGAGGCCGACCAGTCGAACTCCGGCGCAATGCCTGCCGCCCCCGGATCGCGCCAATAGGTCTTCCAGCCAGGCGCCAGGCGAACCTCGATCCCGGCCATGACCGCACCGTCCTCGCCGAGGCCTGCGTCCGCAGCGATCAGGCGCAGACCGGCGTGCACGCCGTCCGACCAGGCACCGGAAACCGGCCCCTCCTGCGCGGATGCTGCGCCGAAGCAGAGGGCGGCGGCACACAAGGCAAGGGATGCCCCGCGCCGTAAACCCGCGAGGAAGGACTGCGCCCGCATGATGGCCCCTGGCGGCCCGGGCGGGATTTCTTGTTGTCCCGTCAGCATGGCCTAAGTTTATGTGCATGACGCACGAGGAACAGCAAGCGCGAGGGAACGACGTCCGCATGAAGACCGGCACGATGACCCTGGGCCAGGACGGCTACATCGAGGGCCAGATGCTCGTGGCGACGCCCGGCATGCCGGATCCGCGCTTCGAGAAATCGGTGATCTACATGTGCGCCCATTCCGAGCAGGGCGCGATGGGCCTGATGGTCAACAAGGTGGTCGAACACATCACCTTCACGGAACTTCTGGAGCAGCTGGAGATCGCACCCGGCGGGGATGCGAACGCGATCCGCGTGCATTTCGGCGGCCCGGTCGAGACGGGCCGCGGCTTCGTGCTGCACAGCGACGATTACGTGGGGCCGGAGTCGAACATGAACAACGAGGCCGGGATCGGCCTGACCGCGACCGTGGACATTCTGCGCGCCATGGCGAGCGGACGGGGACCGCGCCGGTCGCTGGTCGCATTGGGCTATGCGGGCTGGATGCCGGGGCAACTGGAACAGGAATTGCGCTCCGACGGTTGGCTGGTCTGCCCGCCGGACCCGGATATCCTGTTTGCGGGCGACGACGCCGCGAAGTGGGAAACCGCGCTGCGCCGGATCGGAATCGATCCCGCGCTTCTCTCAGGCACGCAGGGCAGCGCCTGACCCCGCTCAGGCCAGCGCGCGGCGCGGGTCGGCAGTGAGGAAGCGCTCCGCCTCGTGCGCGGGAACGGGCCGGCCGACGGCGTATCCCTGAACGTAGTCGCAGCCATAGTCGCGCAGCATCCGCGCACTTTCCGCGTCCTCCGCCCCCTCGGCAACGACGGCGAGGTTCAGGTCGTGCGCCAGGTCGACCACCGCACGAACGATGGCACGGGCCGAATCCTCGCCCTTGGCGAGACCAGCGACGAAGCTTCGGTCGATCTTCACCGTGTCGAACGGCAGCCGCTTCAGCGTCGCGAGCGAGGCGTAGCCCGTTCCGAAATCGTCGAGCGCGAGACCGGCGCCGAGGTTGCGGATCTCCTCCAGCAGGCGGGCAGCCCCGTGCGGGTCGGTCAGCACCTGGCTCTCGGTCAGTTCGAGCTTCAGCGTCCCGGGTTCGAGGGCATGCCGGCGCAGTGCATCGCGCACGTCCGTGACGAGGCCGCGGCCCAGAAGCTGAAGACTGGACACGTTCACGCTGACGAACAGGGGCTCGTCGCTGCCGATGCCTTTGCGCCCCTGCCAGGCGGCAAGCTGGCGCGCCGCCTCGAACAGGACATAGCGGCCGATGTCGCCGATGAGCCCCGTTTCTTCCGCAAGCGTGATGAAGGAGCCGGGCGACATGAGGCCCCGCTCCGGATGACGCCAGCGCAGAAGCGATTCGAAGCCCGCGAGCGTGCCGTCGGCGGCACGGAAGATCGGCTGGTAATGCAATTCGAGCTCGTCACGCTCCAGCGCGCGGCGCAGGTTCTGGTCCGGACGCCCCGCGTCCGCCGCAGGCGCCGCGTCGGCGCGGCGCTCCACGACGATGGCGCCGGGCCCGGACAGCTTGCCGCGCAGCAGCACGGTCTCGAGATCCGCCATAAGGTCGGCAACGTCGCCCGGCGCACGGCCCACGATCAGAGCGGAGATGCCCGCCGTGACAGATATCTCGCGCCGGCCGATCGCATAGGGCCGGGCGATCGCGGCAGAGATCGCCTCGGCGAGGCCCTGCACTTCCCCCTCGTGGCGGATGTCGGGCATCAGCGCCACGATGCGGTCGTCGCCATAGCGGGCACATAGCGCGCCCCCGCCCAGGATGTCCTCCATGCGCGCGGCGACCCCTGCCAGGACAGCGTCGCCGCCCTCCGGCCCCAGGCTGTCGTTGAGCGCGTGGAACCGGTCGATGTCGAGCAGGAGGACGGTGAAGGCCGCGGCCGCCTCGCCCGCGGGCGTATCCTCGACCCGCTCCGTCAGGCGCTGGAGCCGCTGCAGGAACACCGCACGGCTCGAAAGGCCGGTGACGGGATCGCGCACGAGGTCGCGGATGCGCCGTTCCTCCGCCTGCTTCTCCAGCGTCACGTCTTCCACCGTGGCGACGCAGCGCGCCGCTTCCCGGTCCGGGCCGATGAAGGTCCGCCCCTCGAAGCGCAGCCAGCGCCAGCCCCGCCCGCCCTCGTCGGCGATGCGGAAATCGAGGCTGAAAACCTCCCGCCGGCGGGCGCGCGCGTTCTCGATGGCGGCGACCACAAGCTCCCTGTCGGCGGGGTGCAGCCGCTCGAACCAGCTTCCGGTCCCCTCCTCCGTGGTCTGTTCCGCAAGGCTCGGCTCCAGGCCGAGAAGCTGGCGGGCCCCCTTCGAATAGGTGATGCGGTCGCCGCGCATGTCC
Organism: Futiania mangrovi; assembly: GCF_024158125.1. Lineage (NCBI taxonomy): Bacteria > Pseudomonadati > Pseudomonadota > Alphaproteobacteria > Futianiales > Futianiaceae > Futiania > Futiania mangrovi. The sequence continues at coordinate 342,637 of NZ_JAMZFT010000003.1, forward strand.
CAGGAGAGGGTCGCCGTCTCCGACCGGTCCGACGCGAGGTCCGACACCCTGCCCTGCGACCCCATGCGCAGCGCCGCGCCGCTGTCGATGCGCACGAGCAGCGTGTAATAGAGAAGGCCGAAGATCAGGCCGCCGTCGGCGAGCGCCGCGACGAGCAGGCCCGAACCGCTGGCAGCGCCCCCGGTGCTCTGCGCAAACAGCGCACCGCCGACGACCGGCAGCCAGGCCACGAGCACGAGTTCCGCGCGCCGGACACCGCGCACGGCCAGCGCCGCCAGCACGACGAAGCCGAGCCCCGAGACGCCGAGCCAGATCGCGAGCAGGACCGGCGCCGCCAGTTCCGGCACCACGATGGCCGCGACGGCGCCCGCAGCACCCAGGATCGCCTCGACCCCGCGCAGGGCCGCATTGAGGCGCGGCCGCAGACGTTCGAGCCGCATGTAGCGCCGCGCGAAGAAGATCGCCGAAACGGGAACGAGCACGCCCACGAAGAGCGAAAGCCGTCCGAGATGGGCGAAGTCCGGGATCTTCAGCAGCGCGATCTGGTCCTGCGCGGCCATGTCGAACGCGAGGACGGTCCCGAGCAGGCCCAGCAGCGACATCGCGCCCGCATCGCGCACCAGCGTCCAGCGGGCCAGCAGGTAGGCCGCGACCGCGCCGACCAGACCGATGCGCACGCCGAGAAGCCAGCCGCGCGCCTCAAGCATCTCAGGCGGCAGAAGCGCCGTGAGCGAGAAGGCAAACGCCGGCCATGACGCGCCGATGGCGGCCAGCACGGCCGCGCCCAGGGCAAGATGCCTCGCTGCCGCCCCCGCCCTCACGCCGTCCCCCGCGGGTCGTCGGAGGCGAGACGCGCGAACAGGTGATGGTCGCGCCATTCGCCCGCGATCTTGAGATACTGGCGGGCGTGGCCTTCCCAGGTGAAGCCGCGGCGCAGCAGCAGCATGCGCGACACCTCGTTCGCCGGAAGGCAGGCCGCCTCCACCCGGTGGAGGTCGAGGTCGGCGAAGGCGAAGGCGAGCACGGCGTCCACCGCCTCCCCCATGTAGCCCTGCCCCGCGTGCCGCTCCCCCATCCAGTAGCCGAGAGATCCCGACTGGGCCACGCCGCGGCGGATGTTCCCCAGCGTGATCCCGCCCAGCACATCGCCGGTGCGCCCGGTCCGCAGAAAGAGCAGGAAGGTGAAGGCCGTGCCCTCGCGCTGGTCCTTCTGGATGCGCTTCAGGCGGCGGCGGTAGCCCATGCGGGTGAGGTCGTCGACGGGCCAGAGCGGTTCCCAGGGCTGGAGAAAGGCGCGGCTCTCCCGCCGGATGGCAGCCCACGAGGCGTAATCCGCTGCTTCCGGCGGGCGCAGGGCCAGCCGGTCGGTTTCGAGCACGGGCTCGACATCCGTGCGGCCGAAGCCGCGCAGCAGCGCCATGGTCCCCGGGTCCCCGCCCTCCCCATTGCACGCAACCCGGCCGAAACCGCCCACCCCTCCCCCGCCGGGGCGATGCCGAGTCAGCCGAACCGCGCCTTGAGTGTAGCGTACTTTTCGAGCGATTGAACGGGGCCGAGCGCGGCGAGCGCGGGCGGGCCGCCATGCATCAGCCGCGCGGCGAAACGGCGCACGGCGTCTGCGTCGACCGCGTCGATGGCGGCGGCCACCTCGTCCACGCCCATCACGCGGCCCCAGACAGACAGCTGGCGGGCGATCTGCTCTGCGCGGACGGCGGGGCTCTCGTAGCTCATCAGCAGCCCCGCCTTGATCTGGGCGCGGGCGCGGGCCACCTCCTCCTCCGTCGCGTCGCCGGCAAGCTTTTCAAGCTCGTCCACCACGACCGCGAGCAGATGCGCCGCCTCCGACGCGCCGGTGCCCGCATAGACGCCGACCATGCCGCCGTCGGCCAGCGAGGAGGCGAAGGAGAAGACGGTGTAGGCAAGGCCGCGCTCCTCCCGCACCGACTGGAACAGGCGCGAGGACATGCCCCCGCCATAGACGACGGAAAAGACCTGCGAGGTGAAATAGTCGGGATCGCCATATCCCACGCCGTCGAGGCCGAGCGCGATGTGCGCCTGTTCGAGCTTGCGCCGCCGGCGCACCTCCCCGCCGGCAAAGCGCAAGGGCGCGCCTTGCGGACGCGCGCCGGGCGCCATGTCGCCGAACGCCGCCTCGGCGAGCGCCACCACCTCCCCGTGGACCACACGGCCCGAAGCGACGAGCGTCATCGCCGCCGCGCCGTAGTGGCGGGCAAGGAAGTCCCGGATCGCGTCCCGCGTCAGGCCGCCCACGCTGTCGCGCGTGCCGAGGATCGGACGGCCCGCCGCCTGCTCCGGATAGGCGATTTCCTGCAGCAGGTCGAAGATCAGGTCATCGGGCGTGTCCTCGACCTCGCCGATTTCCTGCAGGATCACGGCACGCTCGCGTTCGAGTTCCACCGGCGCGAAGGTCGAGTTGCGCAGGATGTCGGCCAGGATGTCGACGCCGAGGGGCACGTCCTCGGCCAGCACGCGGGCGTGATAGGCGGTCTGGTCGCGGCTCGTGTAGGCGTTGAGATGGCCGCCGACGGCCTCGATCTCCTCCGCGATACCGCGGGCGCTGCGCCGCGCGGTGCCCTTGAACGCCATATGCTCCAGCATGTGGGAGAGGCCGTGCTCGTCGCCGCGCTCGTGCCGGGCGCCAACCTCGACCCAGACGCCGAGTGCGGCGGACGCAAGCGACGGCATCGGGTCGGTGACGACCGTCAACCCGTTGGGAAGCTGCGTGATCTCGACGCTCATGCGGTGCTTGCGACCTTCTCCCCGATCGCCTGCTTTATCGCGGCGAGGTCGTTCGGCAGCACGCTCATCCGCTCCGGCCGGTCGAACAGGTCGGCGAGATGCGGCGGCAGGCCGGGACGCGCCTTGGTTGCCTTCTCGACCGCGTCGGGGAACTTGGCCGGGTGCGCGCAGGCAAGGTGGATCATCGGCGTCAGCGGATCGCGGCGCACGCCCACCGCCGCCGCCACGCCCACCGCGGTGTGCGGGTCGATGGTCAGGCCCGTCTCGGCATGGACCCGGCGGATCGTCGCGAGGATGCGGTCGTCGTCGACGCTGCCCGCGTCGAAGGTGCGCCGCACCTCCTCCAGAGCCGGTCCGGGCAGGGTGAAGGCGCGCGACTGCTGCAGGCCGTCCATCAGCCCCTGGACGGCGGCGCCGTCGCGTCCCATGACCTCGAACAGCAGCCGCTCGAAGTTCGACGAGACCTGGATGTCCATGGAAGGCGACAGGGTCTTCACCACCTCGCCCATGGAATAGGTCCCGGTCTCGATCGTCCGGGCGAGGATGTCGTTGGCGTTGGTGGCGATCACAAGCTGCTCGACCGGCAGCCCCATGCGGGTCGCCACATAGCCCGCAAAGATGTCGCCGAAATTGCCCGTCGGCACGGAGAAGGAGACGCAGCGCGAGGGCGCGCCCAGCGCGGTCGCGGCGGTGAAGTAATAGACCGCCTGCGCCATGACGCGGGCCCAGTTGATCGAGTTGACCGCGCCGAGCCGCATCCCGTCGCGGAAGGCGTGGTCGTTGAACATCGCCTTCACGAGCGACTGGCAATCGTCGAACGTGCCCTCGACCGCGATGGCGTGCACATTGGGCGCGTCGACCGTGGTCATCTGGCGGCGCTGCACCTCCGACACGCGGCCGTGCGGGAAGAGGATGAAGACGTCGGCCGCCGCACGGTCGCGGAACGCCTCGATGGCTGCCGAGCCCGTGTCGCCCGAAGTCGCGCCGACGATGGTCACCCGCTCCCCCCGCTTCGTCAGCACATGGTCGAACAGCCGCCCGATGAGTTGCATCGCCACGTCCTTGAAGGCGAGCGTGGGGCCATGAAACAGCTCCATCAGCCAGTCGGACGCGCCCGTCTGGACGAGCGGCACGACCGCCTTGTGCCGGAATGTCGCGTAGGCGTCGGCGACGATGGCTGCGAGGTCGTCCTTGCCGATCGCGTCGCCGACATAGGGCGCGAGGATGCGCACCGCGACGTCCTCGTAAGACCGGCCTGCCAAGTCGGAGATCTCGTCCAGCGAGAACAGCGGCCAGCTTTCCGGCACATAGAGGCCGCCGTCGCGGGCGAGCCCGGCCAGCAGAACCTCCTCGAACCCCAGGACGGGCGCGCGTCCGCGCGTACTCACATAGCGCATGCCTTGGCTCCTTGCCGTCTCACGCCGGGCTTTCCTTGCGCGCCTGAGGCGTCCGCGTCAAGCGGCGCGGCCAAGCCGCCCCTCCCGGATGTGCCACGCGACATAGACGCCCGCAAGCACCAGGGCGAGGCTGAACCAGGTCGCGGCGTAGCTCAGGTGGTTGTTGGGGATGCTGGCGACAATGGTGGCGGGGTCCCGTCCCCTGGGCAAACCGCCGGGCACGGGGCTCTCGTCGGCCTCCACGAACCAGTCGGTACGCACGGAAACCTCGCCGAGGCCCGCGAGCACCTCCAGGTCGATGGCGTAGGCCGTGCGCGTGCGTTCCTGCGGGTCGGGAACGAAGAGGCCGCTGCTCTCCCCCGGCCGGAGGATGCCCGTCACGGTGGCGGGGGCCGGCACCTGTCCCTCCTGCCGGACCTCCGGGTTGCGCAATGGCTCCGGCACGAAGCCGCGGTTGACCAGAATCACCGGCTGCCCCTCCTCCTGGCCGTCCGGCACGAAGGGGGTGAAGACCAGCACGCCCGGCACCCGGTCGCGCGAGGTGAAGACATAACGCTCCTCCCCGTGCAGGAAGCGGCCCTGCAGCCGGACATGGGCATAGGCGGGGTCGGGCGCACGCAGCGCCTGCGCAAGCGGTACGGGCGCCGCCTCGACGGCCTGGCCCACCCGGTCGAGCAGCGCACCCTTCCACTCCGCCCGCTGAAGCTGCCACACGCCGAGCGAACAGAGGATGGAGAGGCCGAGGGCGGCGAGCACGCTCGGCCACAGCATGGGACGGAAGCTCATGGCAGGGCGCGGCCCGCGATCATTCGTCGAGCCGCCCCTCGGCCGCGTTGTGGCGGTATTGCAGCGCGATCATCACACCCTTGAAGGGCCGCAGCAGCAGGAGCGGCAGACCGATCCCCAGCACAGCCGCCACCACGGCGTGCACCCAATAGGCCGGCTGCCAGGTGAATTCGAGATAGAGGATGGCCGCGCCCACGATGGCACCCACGATCAGGATGATGAAGATCGCAGGCCCGTCCCCGGAATCGGCGCGGGAGAGGTCGAGGCCGCAGACCTCGCACCTCTCCCGCACGGTGAGATACCCCTTGAACAGGCGCCCCTCGCCGCAGCGGGGGCACTTGCACGCAAGCCCGGTCGAGACGGGTGACGGATGATCGCTCATCAGGCTCCCTTCGGCCGGCCAGGCCCGCCGCGCGGTCAGGCCCCCCAGACGTAGATCGAGGCGAACAGGAACAGCCAGACCACGTCGACGAAGTGCCAATACCAGGCTGCCGCCTCGAACCCGAAGTGGTGATCGGGCTTGAAATGACCCTTGAGCGCCCGCGCCAGGCAGACGATCAGGAAGATGGTGCCGACGATGACGTGGAAGCCATGGAAGCCCGTCGCCAGGTAGAAGGTCGCGCCGTAGATGTGGCCCGAGAAGGCGAAGGCTGCGTGGCTGTACTCATAGGCCTGCACGCAGGTGAACAGAAGACCCAGCGCCACCGTACAGATCAGGCCGTTGACGAGGCCCTTGCGGTCGCCGTGCAGCAGCGCATGGTGCGCCCACGTCACGGTCGTCCCCGAAAGCAGCAGGATCAGCGTGTTGATGAGCGGCAGGTGCCAGGGGTCGAACGTCTCTATCCCCTGCGGCGGCCAGACGCCGCCCGTCAGGTCGGCCCGCGCAAGCTGCCGCGCGTCGCCCGGGAACAGCGAGGCGTCGAAATAGGCCCAGAACCAGGCGACGAAGAACATCACTTCGGAGGCGATGAACAGCACCATCCCATAGCGCATGTGAAGCTGCACCACGGGGGTGTGGTCGCCCTTGTGCTCCGCCTCGTTCACGACGTCGCGCCACCAGCCGTACATCGTGTAGAGGATGCCGAGCAGACCGGCGATCGCGACATAGGGGCCGATCATGTCGTGCAGGTAGAACACCGTGCCGACCGCCATGACGAACGCGCTGACCGAGGCGATGATCGGCCACGGGCTCGGATCAACAAGATGATAGTCGTGACCTTTGGCGTGCGTGTCGGCCATGTTCGTCCCCGTCCCTCAAAGACACCCCTGAAGCCCTGGGCGGAAACGGCCGGCCGGCCCTTCCCCTCGCCCCTGGCGATCTCGTTTAATTCAACTCCCCGCCCCCTTCAACCGCGCCGTTCGCGCCAGCGTGCGCGGTCTGCGGCGGATCGGCCGGGTACATGGTGTAGGAAAGCGTGATCTGCGTGACATCGTCCAGGTTCGGATCGTCCATGATCGCCGGGTCGATGAAGAAGGTGACCGGCATGTCGACGCTCTCACCGGGCTCCAGCCGCTGCTCGGTAAAGCAGAAACACTCGATCTTCGAGAAATAGAGCCCGGCTTTGTGCGGCGTCACGTTAAAGGTCGCCGTGCCGGTGATGGCGTGATCGGTGCGGTTCTCGGCCCTGTAGAAGGCGAGTTTCTCCTCCCCGATCTTCAGGTCGATCGACCGCTGCTCCGGCTTGAAGTGCCAGCCGAGCCCGCGCGCGGTGTTGGCGTCGAACTGCACGCGAATCACACGCTCGCCCGCCACTCCCGGCGCCTCGAGCGCGGCCTGCGTCGTGCCGCCATAACCCGTCACGCGGCAGAAGAGGTCGTAGAGCGGGACAGCCGCATAGGCGAGGCCGGCCATGCCTGCCGCGATGCCGACGAGTACCACGACAGTGTTGCGCATCCGCGCCTGCATGCGCGTGCGATCTTTCTCTCCGGCTGCGTTCATCGGTCTCTCTCCCCGGTCCCTAGAGCGGGCGATCCAAGATCTGCACCCCAACCTTCACAACCGTGATGAGGAAGAACAGGACGACCAGCGCGCCAAGAACGAGGGCCACCGCGATGTTGCGGCCCTTGCGGCGCTTGTGCTCACGGTGCAGCGGCATCCGGTGTTCCTCAGCCCAACGACGGCGTCATGCCCTCGACGAGCAGGAGCGCATAGAGAATAAACAGGTAAAGGATCGAAAAGGCGAAGAGACGCTTCGCCGCAGGCTCCTCGCCCGCGTCGCCGCCGCGCCACAGCTTCGCCGCGAGCCCGATGAAGATCGCATTGAGAACGAGCGCGGGAACGCCATAGACCGGTCCCGCGAAACCCAGCCCCCACGGCAACAGCGTGACCGGCGCCATCACGAGGCTGTAGAGCAGGATCTGCCGGCGCGTCGCGGCCTTGCCTGCCACGACCGGGAGCATCGGCACGCCGACACCCGCGTACTCCTCCGCCTTGTAAAGCGAGAGCGCCCAGAAATGCGGCGGCGTCCACAGGAAGATGATGGCGAAAAGCACCACCGGCTCGACCGTCACGGTTCCGGTCACGGCCGCCCAGCCGATCATCGGCGGCAGCGCACCCGCCGCGCCGCCGATCACGATGTTCTGCGGCGTCCAGCGCTTCAGCCACATCGTGTAGATCACGGCATAGAAGAAGATCGTGAAGGCCAGCAGCCCGGCAGCGAGCCAGTTGACCGCAAGCCCGAGCAGAAGCACCGAGGCGCCAGACAGCGCGATCCCGAGCGCCAGCGCCTCCCGCGCCGTCACGGCCCCGCGCGGGATCGGCCGCGTTTGCGTGCGGCGCATGACCGCGTCGATGTCGGCGTCGTACCACATGTTGAGTGCGCCCGATGCGCCAGCGCCCACCGCGATGCAAAGCAGCGCCGTGAAGCCCAGGATCGGATGCAGATCGCCCGGCGCCAGCACGATGCCCACCAGCGCCGTGAACACCACGAGCGACATGACGCGCGGCTTCAGAAGCTGGAACAGATCCGACGCGCTGGAAAAGCCGTCGTGTGCCTGCTCGCTGCCAATGTCGAGGGCGGTGTCGCTCATGTCACCTCGTCTGGTTTCCCTGGCGTCCGTGTCACGTTGCGGGCTGTATGCCCGGATTGCTTCGCCTGTCATGGCACGGGGCCAGGCAAGCCGCCCGGCCCCGTATCCTTCGTTCCGGTCGCGCGCGCCTACTTGATGCGCGGCAGCTCGTTGAACTGGTGGAACGGCGGCGGCGAGGAGAGCGTCCATTCCAGCGTCGTCGCGCCTTCGCCCCAGGGATTCGCCTCGACCTTCCGCTTCTTCGCGAAGGAATCGTAGAGGATGTAGACAAAGAGCAGCACGCTCACGGCCGTGATGTAGTAGCCGATCGTCGCCACGTAATTCCACCCGGCAAAGCCGTCCGGATAGTCCACGTAACGGCGCGGCATGCCGGCGAGGCCCAGGAAGTGCATCGGGAAGAAGATCAGGTTCACACCGATGAACGTCAGCCAGAAGTGCAGCTTGCCCAGGAACTCGCTGTACTGCACGCCGAACATCTTGCCCTGCCAGTAGTACCAGCCCGCGAAGATCGCGAATACCGCACCCATCGACAGCACGTAGTGGAAGTGCGCCACCACGTAGTAGGTGTCGTGCAGCGACTGGTCCACGCCGGCGTTCGCGAGCACGACGCCCGTCACGCCGCCGACGGTGAACAGGAAGATGAAGCCGATCGCCCAGATCATTGGGGTGCGGAACTCGATCGAGCCGCCCCACATGGTCGCGATCCACGAGAACACCTTCACGCCCGTCGGAACCGCGATGACCATGGTCGCCACCACGAAATACGCCTTCGTGTCGACGTCGAGGCCAACCGTGTACATGTGGTGCGCCCAGACGATGAAGCCGACCACGCCGATCGCGACCATCGCGTAAGCCATGCCGAGGTAGCCGAACACCGGCTTGCGCGAGAAGGTCGCGACGATGTGGCTGATCATCCCGAAGCCCGGCAGGATCAGGATGTACACTTCCGGGTGGCCGAAGAACCAGAACAGGTGCTGGTAGAGGATCGGGTCGCCGCCGCCGGCCGGGTCGAAGAAGGTCGTGCCGAAGTTGCGGTCCGTCAGCAGCATGGTGATCGCGCCTGCCAGGACCGGCAGCGACAGCAGCAGGAGGAATGCCGTCACCAGCACCGACCAAACGAACAGCGGCATCTTGTGCAGGGTCATGCCCGGCGCGCGCATGTTCAGGATCGTGGTGATGAAGTTGATCGCGCCGAGGATCGAGGACGCACCCGCGATGTGCATCGACAGGATCAGCAGGTCCATCGCCGGGCCGGGCGAGCCGGAGGTCGACAGCGGCGCGTAGAGCGTCCAGCCGCCACCATGGCCGAGGCCGCCGTCACCCTCGACGAACATCGAGAGGAAGAGGAGCGACACAGACGCCGGCAGAAGCCAGAACGAGATGTTGTTCATCCGCGGGAACGCCATGTCCGGCGCGCCGATCATCAGCGGCACGAACCAGTTGCCGAAGCCCCCGATCATGGCCGGCATGACCATGAAGAAGATCATCAGCAGCGCGTGGTTGGTCACCAGCACGTTGTAGAGGTGATGGTCGCCGCCGAGGATGCCGTCGCCGGGGGCACCCAGCTCGATCCGGATCAGGCCGGACATCACGAAGCTGACGAGCCCCATGACGATGGCGAAGATCAGGTACATCGTGCCGATGTCCTTGTGGTTGGTGGAATAGACCCACCTGCGCCACCCGGTCGGCACATGTTCATCGTGGCTCGCGTGCGTGGAGTAGACCATCGTTATCGTCCCGCTTTACCTGTTCTGCGGCGGGCGGCCCGAACCGGAGCCTGCCCGCAAACCCTGTCCCGCGCGTCAGTCTGCCTTCCCTGCAGCCGCAACCTTCTGCGGCTGGGCAGCCTCAAGCTCCGCCAGGAGCTTGTTCGCCGCCTCCAGATCGTCCTGCGCGGCGGCGGCCCACTTCTCGAAGTTCTCCTTCGAGACGACCTTCACCATGATCGGCATGAAGGCGTGATTCACGCCGCACAGCTCCGAGCACTGGCCGTAGAAGGTGCCTTCGCGCTGCGCCTTGAACCAGGTCTCGTTCAGGCGGCCGGGAACCGCGTCCATCTTGATCCCGAACGCCGGCATCGCCCAGTTGTGAATCACGTCGGCGGCCGTCACCTGCAGCTTCACGACCGTGTCGACCGGAACGACGACCTGCGTGTCGGTCGCGAGCTTGCGCGGCAGACCCTTTTCCACCGCCTCGTCGTCCGTCAGCATGATCGACAGGAAGTCGAAGCCGCCGTTGTCCGGATACTCATACCCCCAGTACCACTGGTAGCCCGTGGTCTTGATCGTCAGTTCCGGCTCCGGAATGACGTCCTGGAAATAGAGCAGCCGCAGCGACGGAACCGCGATCACGACGAGGATCAGGATCGGCACGACCGTCCAGATCACCTCGATCGCCGTGTTGTGGCTGGTCCGCGACGGCGTCGGGTTGGCGCGGCTGTTGAAGCGCACCATCACGTAGATCAGCAGCCCCAGGACGAGGATGCACACCACCGTGATGATCGGCAGAAGGAGGTTGTGCAGGGCGTCGATGTGCTCCATCACCGGCGTCGCGGCGTCCTGAAACCCGAGCTGCCAGTCCTTCGGCTCTGCCGCGGAGGCGGCCCCCGCCGCCAGCGCCGACGCGCCCGCAAGGAACCCCGCGAAAAGTCGCCTACCAAACCGATCCATCAGACCCGTCCTTGTCGTCCCTGAGTCGCGGGCCCCGCAAGACCCGCCATTCAATCCTGCCGCCGGCCGCGCCGGAGACGCCCCTTATTTACATATCGCCGCGGTATAATAGCCCGCGCCTGATCAGAAACCACAAATGGCGAACGCCCGCAAGCGCCACACGCCCGCCGCCCCTGTTTCGGACACACTGTCGCAATGCCTTCCGGTCATGGCGAACCAGACCGTGACAAGCGCCTTTTAACGCACAATATGCCCAACGAGGATAAGTTTGACGATGCGACACAACGACGGAGGCGCGCGCGACATGACCCACACCCCCGATCACCTGTTCTTCGAGCGTACGGGGATGGACCGCGCCCGCGTGCAGCGGACGGTCGACGAGGCGCTGAAGGGTGCCGACGACGGCGAACTGTTCCTCGAATACACCCAGTCCGAGGTGCTGGGCTTCGACGACGGGCGCCTGAAGACCGCGAACTTCGACGTGGGCCAGGGCTTCGGGCTGCGCGCGGTCGCGGACGAGGCGACGGGCTATGCCCACGCGTCCGAGCTGTCGGAAGCCGCCATCGGCCGCGCCGCGGAGGCCGTGCAGGCCGTCAAGTCGGGCCATGCCGGCAAGGTCGCCGACGGGCCGACAGGCACCAATTTGCGCCTCTACGAGGACTTCAATCCGCTGGGCGAGCATGACTTCGCGCAGAAGCTGAAGGTCCTGCAGCAGATCGACGCCTACGCCCGCGGGGCCGATTCGCGGGTGCGGCAGGTCTCCGCCTCGCTCGCGGGCACCTGGCAGGCGGTCGAGATCGTGCGCGCCGGCGGGCAGATCGTGCGCGACATCCGGCCGCTCGTCCGCCTCAACGTCTCCGTCATGGTCGGCGAGGGCGACCGGCAGGAAACCGGCAGCTACGGGACCGGCGGGCGCACGGGCTTCGGGGAGTTCCTGAAGGAGGAAACGTGGCGCGGCGCGGTCGACGAGGCGATCCGGCAGGCGCTGGTGAACCTCGAAGCCGTGCCTGCGCCCGCGGGCGAGATGACCGTGGTTCTCGGCCCCGGCTGGCCCGGCATCCTGCTGCACGAGGCGGTGGGGCACGGCCTCGAGGGCGACTTCAACCGGAAGCAGACATCGGCCTTCGCCGGACTGATGGGCGAGCGGGTAGCCGCCCCCGGCGTCACCGTCGTGGACGACGGGACGATTCCCGGCCGCCGCGGCTCCCTGACGGTGGACGACGAGGGCACGCCGTCGTCGCGCACCGTGCTGATCGAGGACGGCATCCTGCGCGGCTACATGCAGGACCGGCTCAACGCCCGCCTCATGGGCATGACGCCCACCGGCAACGGACGGCGCGAATCCTTCGCGCACATGCCGATGCCGCGCATGACAAACACCTACATGCTGGGCGGCCAGCATGACCCGGCGGAGATCCTGGCGAGCGTGAAGAAGGGCCTCTACGCGGTCAATTTCGGCGGCGGGCAGGTCGACATCACGTCTGGCAAGTTCGTCTTCTCCTGCACCGAGGCGTACATGGTTGAGGAAGGGAAGATCACCGCGCCGGTGAAGGGTGCGACGCTGATCGGCTCCGGCCCGGAAAGCCTCAAGCACATCTCGATGATCGGCAACGACATGGCGCTCGACCCCGGCATCGGGACTTGCGGCAAGGCGGGTCAGGGCGTGCCCGTCGGCGTCGGCCAGCCGACCATCAAGCTCGACGGCATGACCGTCGGCGGCACGGCGGAAGCGGCGTAGACACCGCCCCGCATCACGCCAAGGCTCCGCGCATGGGTCCCCGGCACAAAGGCCGGGGACGACACAGCCAAAAGACCGTCATCCCCGGGCTTGTCCCGGGGATCCATGAACATTGACGGACGCGTGCAGAAGGGAAGCGGTGGCAACCGCCTCCATCAAGGCATGCATGCCCGCGCATGGGTCCCCGGCACGGGGGCCGGGGACGACGGGCAACAGGCGCTTGACGGGCGCGCCTCTCGCGCGCAACGCTCTCGCCCCATGAAACCGGTATTCGTTCAGATCAAGTGCGAGCTGGGGCGGGCCTATGCCGTCGCCGACCAGCTCGTCCAGGAGGTGGAGCAGACCAGCGAGGTCTATTCCACGTCCGGCCATTATGACCTTCTGGCCAAGTTCTACCTCGGCGCGGACGAGGATATCGGCCGCTTCGTGAACGAGAAGGTGCATCCGATTCCGGGTGTGCGGGACACCTTCACCATCATCACCTTCAAGGCCTTCGCCTGAACTTTCAGGGTCGCCCTCGGGCTCGTCCCGAGGGCCCATGCGCGGGGCGATCTTGTCCCGATGGAGGCGGTTGCCGCCGCCCCGCCTCAGTAGGCGTATTCGCGGAACGCGCGCGAGGCGTCGCCGCCCCATTCTCCATGGTACTTCTCCAGCATCTCGTCGGCGAGCGTGCGCCCCTCCTCAACCATCTCGTGGAGCGTGTTGAGGAAGTGCGTCTCGTTCTCCCCGAAGGCGGAGAGCTTCGCGCGCGCCTTCAGGCCACCGTGCGCGATGGCCAGCGCGTCCGCCGCGACATCGCGCAGGGAACGACCGCGCACGCTCGCCTCCAGCGCCTTCGCAGGCACCTGGTCGCGCAAGGATTGCCGGTCCTCTGCCGTCCAGTCCTTCGTCAGGTCGAGGGCGGCGTCGAGGGCCGCGTCGTCGTAGAGCAGCCCCACCCAGAACGCCGGGAGCGCGCAAAGCCTGCGCCACGGCCCGCCGTCCGCCCCGCGCATCTCGATGTAGCGCTTGAGCCGCACCTCAGGGAACACGGTCGTCAGGTGATCGGCCCAGTCCGACATGGTCGGCCGCTCGCCCGGCAGGGCGGGGAGTTTCCCGTCGAGGAAGGCGCGGAACGACTGGCCCGCCGCGTCGATGTACTTGCCGTCGCGGTAGACGAAGTACATCGGCACGTCGAGGACATAGTCCACATAGCGTTCGAACCCGAAACCCTCCTCGAACACGAAGGGGATCATGCCGGAGCGCGCGGGGTCGGTGTCGCGCCAGCACTCCGACCGGAAGGACTTGAAGCCGTTGGGCTTGCCCTCGCGGAACGGCGAATTGGCGAAGAGAGCCGTCGCCAGCGGCTGCAGCGCGATCGAGGCGCGCATCTTGCGCACCATGTCGGCCTCGTCCGCGAAATCCAAGTTCACCTGCACGGTGCAGGTGCGGAACATCATGTCGAGGCCGTACTGGCCGACCGTGGGCATGTACCGCTTCATGATGCGGTAGCGGCCCTTGGGCATCATGGGCGTCTCGTCCATGGTCCATGTCGGCTGGTAGCCCATGCCGAGGAAGCCCACGCCGATCTCGTCGCCGACCTCGCGCACCTGGGCGAGGTGGGTGTTCACCTCCGCGCATGTCTGGTGGAGATGTTCGAGCGGTGCGCCCGACAGCTCGAACTGGCCGCCTGGCTCCAGCGTGACGGACGCGCCCGTGCCGTCGGTCAGCGCGATCAGCGTCTCGCCCTCGTAGACCGGCTGCCAGCCGAAGCGGGTCAGCCCCTCCAGCATGGCGCGCACGGAGCAATCGCCCTCATAGGGCAGCGGGGTCAGCCGCTCCCGGCAGAAGCCGAACTTCTCGTGCTCGGTCCCGATGCGCCAGTCGGCGCGCGGCTTGGCGCCCGCGGCCAGATAGGCAATGAGATCGGTCTTGTCGCCGATTTCCCCGGCCGCCGATTGTGGTCCCGACATGTATCCCTCGCGCGAAAGCGTTTCCGTTGGCGGAATATCGGGGCTCGACCTCATCCGGCAAGTCACAAATCCGGCAAAGCTGCCCAGTGACTGTTTCCTGCGGCGACATGACAGCCGTGCGACGGCGCGCGCTCAGCCCTCCCAGTCGCCGAGAACCGCCTGCCAGACGCCCAGCGCGGCGATGGCCGCCGTGTCGGCCCGCATGATCCGGGGGCCGAGCGTCACGGGCACGACGAAGGGCAGGGCGCGCAGCCGCGCCGCCTCCGCCGGGTCGAAGCCGCCCTCCGGCCCGATCAGGATGGCCCACGGCTCCCCGCGCGGGCGGCCCGCAAGTGCCGTGAGGATGGGCGCGGCCCCCTGCCCCGCCTCGTCGCAGAACAGGAGCTTGCGGGAGGCATCCCAGCCGTCCAGCAGGCGGTCGAGCGTTTCCGGCTCCCGCACCTGCGGCAGAGCCGTGAGGCCGCATTGCTCCGCCGCCTCGACCGTGTTGGCGGCGAGCCGGTCGAGCTTCAGCCGGTCGGCGATGGTGCGCTTCGTCATCACGGGCTGGATGAGCCCCGCGCCCATCTCCGTCGCCTTCTGTGCGACGAAGTCCGTGCGCGCCTTCTTCAGCGGCGCGAACAGCAGCCACACGTCGGGCGGCGCGCGGTGGGGCCCCGTCTGCGCGAGGAGGCGCACCGTACCGCCCTTCCGGGTGAGGGTGGCGATCTCCGCCGACCACTCGCCGTCCGCTCCGTTGAACACGCCGACCGTGTCGCCCGGCTTCTGCCGCATCACATTGGCGAGATAATGCGCCTGCTCGGGCGCGAGCGGCACCTCTGCACCCGGCGCATAGGGCGCGGGCACGTACAGGCGGATCTTCGCGCGGGGCGTCGTGGGAGTGCTCATGGGGTGCTTATAGCGCGCTCCCTCCCCGCCGCGCGAGGGGGGAGAGGGCGTGTTTGCAGGGCCTTCGACAAACCCGCCACCGCCCCGCGCATGGGTCCCCGGCACGGGGGCCGGGGACGACGCCCCATGAGAAACCGTCATCCCCGGGGCTTGCCCCGGGGATCCATGAACACTGCCGTCTGCGTGCCAAAGCGAAGCGGCGGCCACCGCCCTGCCCCTGTTGCACAGACCCCGGGCATGGGCCCTCGGGACAGGCCCGAGGGCGACCCGTAGCGGCCAGAATCGCCCGCGCGAGGGAATCCACAAGACGCCCGCGACGTGCTACCCCTCGCGGGCCATGACAGACCGCACGCACATCGCCGACGCCGTGAAGGGCAACTGGGTCGACCATCGCGCGCCCGCGTGGTCGCGGCCATGGCTGCGTCTCGCCCGGATCGAGCGTCCCATCGGCACCTGGCTGCTGCTGCTGCCGTGCTGGTGGGGCCTGGCGCTGGCGGGCGCGATGCCGTGGGAGCGGCCCGGTCTCTACATCCTGTTCGCCGTGGGCAGCGTGGTGATGCGGGCGGCGGGCTGCGTCTTCAACGACATCGTCGACCGCAACATCGACGGGCGCGTCGCGCGCACGGCCAAGCGCCCGATCCCGTCGGGCGACGTGAGCGTGACGGGCGCGGCGGCGTTCATGGCGGGCTTGTGCCTGATCGGCCTCGCGGTCCTGCTGCAGCTCAACTGGGCGGCAGTGTGGACGGGAATCGCGTCGCTGGGCCTCGTCGCGATCTATCCGTTCATGAAGCGCGTGACCTACTGGCCGCAGATTTTCCTCGGCCTCGCGTTCAACTGGGGGGCGCTGGTGGGCTGGGTCGCGGTGACGCGCGCGCTGGAGGCGCCGGCGGTCCTGCTCTACGTGGCGGGGATCTTCTGGACGCTCGGCTACGACACGATCTACGCCCACCAGGACAAGGAGGACGACGTGCTCGTCGGCGTGAAGTCCTCCGCGCTGAAACTCGGCAACGCGACGCCCGCGGCCATCGCGGTGTTTTACGCCGCTACCCTGGCCCTCGTGGCGGCGGCCATGATCGCAAGCGCGGGCGCGGCCTGGACGCCGTTGCTGCTCGCGCCCGCGGCCGCGCATTTCACGTGGCAGCAGCGCACGCTCGACATCGACGACGGCGACAATTGCCTCGCCCGCTTCCGCGCGAACCGCGATGCGGGCCTGCTGATCGCGGCGGCGCTTCTGATCGCTTGAAATGGGTTGACGCAAGCGTCACCTTAGAGGGCATGACAACGGGCCGCGACATCCTGCCGAAACCGCTGGTGCGGGCGCTTTCCGAACGCTCTGACGCGCGCGGGGCCTGGCTCGTCCTTCACGCCTGGGCTGTGATCGCGGGCGCGGCGGCGGTCGCGGCGATCTGGCCGAATCCGGTGACTGTCGTGCTCGCCATCATGGTGATCGGCTCGCGCCAGATGGGGCTCGCCATCCTGATGCACGACGCGGCCCACGGCGCGCTGTTCCGGACCAAGGCGCTGAACGAGACGGTGGGGACCTGGGCCTGCGCCTACCCCGTGTTCGCGGACATGGCCGCCTACCGCCATTACCATCTGAAGCACCACCGCTACACGCAGCAGCCAGAAGACCCCGACCTCGTGCTGTCGAAGCCCTTCCCCGTGACGCGGACCAGCTTCTGGCGCAAGGCGGTCCGCGACCTGACCGGACAGACCGCCTTCAAGCAGCGCGCCGCGCAGGTGCGCATGACGCTCGACGCGCAGAAGAACGCCGACGAGACAACCGGCGCGGTTCAGGCGTTCGGCACGCCGTCGCTGTGGGGACCGCTCGCCGTCAACGCGGGGCTGTTCGCCGCCCTCGCGCTCAGCGGTTACTGGTGGGTCTATCTCGCCTTCTGGATCGTGCCGCTTGCGACCTGGTACCAGTTCGTGCTGCGTATCCGGAACATCGCCGAACATGCCATGGTGCCGGACGACGACGACCCCTTCCGCAACGCCCGCACGACCCACGCGAACCTGCTGGAGCGCGTGTTCTTCGCGCCCTATTGGGTGAACTATCACGTGGACCACCACCTCTACATGTACGTGCCGTGCTGGCAGCTTCCGAGGCTGCACAAGGCGCTGGGCGAGGCGGGCATGCATGCAAGGATGGAGACGAAGCCGGGCTATCTCGCGGTCTTGCGCATGGCGACGTCGCGCGCCACCGCCCCCGCCTGAGGACGGCGATGGAGCCCGCCCCGCTCGCCTCCGCCGCACGCGATCCCGAAACCTTCGTCCGCACCCAGACGCAGATCCTGACGCCGCCGCTCATCCCGGAGGTTCGGCTGCACCTGGCGAGCGAGGTCATCGCCCTCTGGCAGATGACGGAAGCCGAGCTTGAAGAGACCGGTCTGCCGCCGCCCTACTGGGCCTTCGCCTGGGCGGGGGGACAGGGGCTCGCGCGTCACATCCTCGATGAGCCGGAGACGGTCAGGGGCAAGCGCGTGCTCGACTTCGGCGCGGGCTCCGGCCTCGTCGCCATCGCAGCGATGATGGCCGGCGCGGGCGAGGCGACAGCCGCCGACATCGACCCCTTCGCGGCGGCCGCCATGCGCCTCAATGCGCGCCTGAACGGCGTGGAGATCGCCGTGACGACGCAAGACCTGATCGGCACGGACGGCGGCTGGGACGTGGTGCTGTGCGGCGACGTCTGCTACGAGAAGCCGCTCGCCGACCGCCTGCTCGCGTGGCTGACGGACCTTGCGCACCGCGGCGCGGACGTGCTGGTGGGCGATCCGGGCCGGACCTACCTGCCGCGCGCGCACCTGGCGGAGGTGGCGGCCTATGCGGTGCAAACCTCGCGCGAACTGGAGGACACCGACGTTCGCAACGCCCGCGTCTACCGGCTTGCCCCCGCATCCGCCTGACCGCCGGGCAGAAGCTCGGCCTTGAGGAAGCGCTCAGCCCAGCCGAGCTGGCGCGGACCGGCAAGCCCGGAGGGCACGTAGATCGCGGCCCCCTCCCCCTCGATCATCAGCGCCTCGCCAGGCGCGCCCGGCACCGCTGCCCGGCGCACGCGGCGCACCTCGGCACGCGAAAGTTCCGCGACCGGCGGCAGGAAACCTTTCCGCGCAACCGGCAGGATGGACGCCGCACGCGCACCCACCCGTGCAACCGGCTGGTCGAGGCACACCCCATCGGCCGTCAGCAGGAGCCCGCGCCGCCCGCTCAGGCGCAGCACCAGGCCAAGCACAGCCACCAGCGCGGCCAGGATCAGCGAGAGCGTCAGCACGGGCCGCCAGAGATCGGGCGCGAGCCACAGGCCGGAGCCGAGCACCGCCAGCGGCAGCGCCGCGGCAAGCCCGATCACGCCGCCCGCGCGCCGCCCCGAAAGCCCGATGGCGAGACGTATGGACCCGTCCTCCGCAACGCGCTCGACCCGCACACCCGAAGGCAGCGGGCCGAGGTTCGCAGACAAGGATGCAGCGCCGGAATCAGCCATCGTGCATTGAAGACTACTCGACCAGACGCGGTCCGGAACCGCCGCTCAACGACAGCTTCATGCTGGAGAAGGCGTCGGTCAGCGACTGCATGTTGTCCGCGGAATACATCGTGTTCTCGTCGCTCGCACAGGCCTTGTAGTAATCTTTGCCGCGCGCCTCCCCGTTGACATAGAAAACATGGATCTCGACCCCATCGCCCTTCATGCGCTTGCAGATTTCCTGAAAGTGCTTCATTGCATAGGCGGTTGGGGAGTTGTTGACGTACTTCTCTCCCGCGGGCGGATTTCCTTTGCTCCCGCCCATTTCCCAATAATAGCCCTCGCTTCGGCCATCGACGATCAGCCCCACGACCTTGCGCTTCTCGCCCTTGGCCGCCGGGAAATTGGCCATGCCCCATTGGCCTGCCCAGTCCGGCGACAGCATCCGCCAGGCCCAAAGAAGCCCTTGTTCGGCGCGCCCCGTCCCGCCCTTCTTGATCTTCTGGAAAGCGGTTCGCAGGTCCTTGACATCGGTGGTGGGACCGACGATCGGGCTGTCGAGGCAGCCTGCGGTTGCCCAATTCCATCCGCGCACGGTTCTGAAGATACCGAAATTCTTCGGGGTCGTCGGCGTAAATACGATGTCCGAGGGAGAAGCCGCGCTCTCCATGTGCGGAAAATCGATTTCCGATTCCACGCGCGGCTCCAGACATCCCTGAAAATCCTTGGGAGCCTTTCCCGTAATCCAGTTCTCGGCCCGTGCCACGCCGACGTTCACGCGGTCGGAGAAAGGCACGAGGCCCATGATGACGTCGTCACCATCCTCCGCAGCCTTCTTGATCTCGTCGAGCATCTTGTCCATTTCGGTGCGGGCCTTTTCCCAGGCACCGTTGAAGCCCATGGATTCGGTGATGTCGATGACGAAGACGATCTCGACCGGGTCGACGCCGGCGTTGCCCGCGACGGCACGCGCCGAAACCGACATTTCGTTGATGCCGAGCAGCTTGCTGAGCGTCGTCGGCACGGCCACGCTCGCCTCGACCTCGACCTGGCTCCCTGTCGGCACGATTTTCGGGTTTGATGGCGTCAGTTCGAAGGGGATGCCCGCGACATTGGTGCCGAAGCTGTCCTTCACGATCTTCTTGATCTGCCCCTCCGGCTCCTTGATCGCGGCTGCGCCGGCCAGTGCCGCGCTGTCGACCGTCGCCTGGAGATAGCGCTGCACGTCGCGCGCGGTGGCATAGTCCACGGCAACCCCCGCAAGCCCCATCACGGGCAGCAGGGCCACACCGAACAGCAAGGCGACTGCGGCATTGCTATCCGAAAGAAAGCTGCGGACCGATTTCATGTCTCAACTCCACGGATGGGAAGTGCGGCGGACCCGCAGCCTCCGGTTAACGGACGAGGCGGGGCCCCCCCTGCGCGACAAGCGAGCTCCCGATATCTTGGAATGCCTGCTCCAACCCGCTGGTATCGCTCACCGAATACATTGCGTTCGGATCGCTGGCGCAGGCCTGCATGTAGGGACGCGCCCGCTCGGTCCCGTTCAGGTAGAGAACGAAGATCTCGATCCCGTCGGCCTTCATGCGGCTGCAGAGTTCCTGCATGTGCTCCAGCGCAAGAAAGGTGGGGACATTGCCAAGATAGGGTTCGCCGGCGGGCGGATTGCCGTTCGTTCCGCCCATTTCATAGTAGTAACCGTGGGAATGTCCGTCGCCGATCAGCACGGCGATCTTGCGCCGCTCGCCGGTGTTGGCGGGATATCCGGAGCGCCCCCACTCCCCCCGCCATGCGGGCGACAGCATCCGCCACGCCCAGACGATGCCCTGGTCGATCCGGCCGGTGCCATCCTTCTGGATGCTGTTCATGGCCGTGCGCAGGTCGTTTATGCTGGTGGTCGGACCAATGATCGCCGTCTTGCACCCGCGCGTATGCATTTCCTGCGGGATGCCCGCGGCACGCAGGATGCTGAACTGTCCCGGCGTGGGAACAAAGCCCAGTTCGGACGGCGCGCGCGCGGATTCCATGAAGGGATACCCCGTCTCCGCCTCGACACGCGGCTCGACGCAGCCTTGCCAGTTGCCGGGGGCCGGGGCGCTAAGCCAGGCAGCCCCCCGCGCCGTGCCGACATTGATCCGGTCCGACATGGGGATGAAGGACATGACGATGTCGTCCCCGCCGGCCATGCGGGCCTGCAGGCCGTCGAGCATGTTGCCGATTTCGGTTCGCGCGGTGTCGAACGAGCCGTTCCAGCCCATGGACTGGGTAACGTCGACGACGAACACGATCTCCAGTGGCTGGCCGGAGACCGTGGACGCGATCGCATCGGCGGCGACGTTCATCTGCGAGATGCCGAGGATGCCCGACAGGCTCGTCGGAACGTCGACCGCGGCAGAGACCTCGACGCGATCGGATCTCACCTCGACCTTGGGCGTCTTGATCTCGCCGGCATAGGGAAAGGCCGACATGTTCGTGGAGAAGGAGTCTTCGGCCGTCTTCTTGACCTGGCCGGCCGGTGCGCCGAGGCGGGCCGCGCCGGCAAGGGCTGCGGCATCGACGGCGGCCTGGAGATGGCGCTGGGCCGACCGCGCCGTCGCGTAATCCAGCGCAATGCCTGCCACGCCCGCCACGGGCACGAGCGAAAGCGCAAAGATCACCGCAACTGCG
This sequence comes from Futiania mangrovi, assembly GCF_024158125.1. Classification (NCBI taxonomy): domain Bacteria; kingdom Pseudomonadati; phylum Pseudomonadota; class Alphaproteobacteria; order Futianiales; family Futianiaceae; genus Futiania; species Futiania mangrovi. The sequence goes on from NZ_JAMZFT010000003.1 coordinate 363,984, forward strand.
GCACCGCGATCCTGAAGGAACGCACCGACATTGGGCATGATTGAACTCGCCTCACACAACTCACCGCATCTCAGAAACATCATCGCCGCCTAAGAACCCGTTAACGTCTCCAGGAATGATTGCCGTGCGGGCGAACGGCGGCTTGACCGGCGGGCGGGGGCGCTTACCTTCGCGGGGCGCCGAACGGGGGAAAGCGTCATGGCCTATGCGAGCTTGCGGGAGTTCCTGAGGATCCTCGAGGACCAGGGGCTGCTCGTCCGCGTGACGGAGCCCGTCTCGACCCACTTGGAAATGACGGAGATCCAGACCCGGCTGCTCGCGGAGGGCGGGCCTGCGGTCCTGTTCGAGCATCCGCTGAACCCCGACGGATCCCGCGCGGAGATGCCGGTGCTGGTCAATCTCTTCGGCACGGTGGAGCGGGTCGCCCTCGGCGTCACCATGGGCGGGACCGAGCGGCGCACCGGCGAGGCGCTGCGCGAGGTGGGCGAGACGCTGGCCTTCCTGCGCCAGCCGGAACCGCCGCGCGGCCTACGCCAGGCGCTCGATCTGCTGCCGCTCGCCCGCACCGTCATGGCGATGCGGCCCGCGACCGTGCGCCGCGCGCCCGTGCACGAAGTCGTGCTGACCGGCGACGACATCGACCTGTCGCGCCTTCCGGTGCAGGGCTGCTGGCCGGGGGAGCCCGCACCCCTCATCACCTGGCCGCTCGTGGTCACGAAGGGGCCGTCGGAGGCGAAGGAGGACGACTTCAACCTCGGCATCTACCGGATGCAGGTGACAGGCCGCGACACGACGCTGATGCGCTGGCTTAAGCACCGCGGCGGGGCGCAGCACTGGCAGCGCTGGAAGAAGGAACGGCCCGAACCGCTGCCCGCCGCCGCGGTTCTGGGCGCCGATCCGGGCACCATTCTCGCCGCCGTGACGCCCGTGCCGGACACGCTGAGCGAGTACCAGTTCGCAGGGCTCCTGCGCGGCCGCAAGGTGGAGCTTGTCGACTGCAAGACCGTGCCGCTGAAGGTCCCGGCGGAGGCCGAGATCGTGATCGAGGGGCACGTCATGCTCGACGAGTATGGCGACGAGGGACCCTATGGCGACCACACGGGCTACTACAATTCCGTGGAGCCGTTCCCGGTCTTCCGCGTCTCGGCGATCACGATGCGGAAGGCCCCGATCTATCTCTCGACCTTCACCGGCCGTCCGCCGGACGAGCCGTCGGTGCTGGGCGAGGCGCTGAACGAGGTGTTCATCCCCCTGCTGCGCCAGCAGTTCCCGGAGATCGTTGATTTCTGGCTGCCGCCGGAGGGCTGCTCCTACCGGATCGCCGTCGTCTCCATGAAGAAGGCCTATCCCGGTCACGCCAAGCGCGTGATGATGGCCGTGTGGTCCTTCCTGCGGCAATTCATGTACACGAAATTCGTCATCGTGGTGGACGACGACATCGACGCGCGCGACTGGAAGGACGTGATGTGGGCACTCTCGACCCGCATGGACCCCGCGCGCGACATCACGGTCGTGGAGGGCACGCCCATCGACTATCTCGACTTCGCCTCGCCGGAGTCGGGGCTCGGCGGCAAGATCGGTCTCGACGCCACCAACAAGTTGCCGCCCGAGACGCATCGGGAGTGGGGCAAGAAACTCGCCATGGACGAGGCCGTGGTCGAAAAGGTCGACGCCATGTGGGACCGTCTCGGCCTGCCCGGATCGGGCAAGTCGATCTGGCGAAAATGACAGGCGAGGGCTCTCCCTTCGGTTGCGCTTTTTTTGCGATTGCGCGCTAGAGTGCCGCCGATGAGCGAGACGACAAGCCCCACCCCAGCCACCGCCCCCGCAGAAACGATCGCGGGCACGCCTGCGCGGGACCGGCCCGCGCCGCCGCCCTCGGCGACGGTTTCCTGGATCAATTTCACCGGGCTCGCCGGCTTTGCGCTCGCGCTCTGGGCCGTCAATACCTGGCGGCCGCAGCCCGAATGGGCGCTGCTGCTCACATTCGCCGGGATTGCCGTTCCCATCGTGGTGCTGGAATGGGCGACCGGCGTCATGCGCATCCCCTTCCGCCCGGTCGACCCACCGGTGAACGCGGTGCGCGTCGGCGACCGCACGGCGCGCGTGGGGCTGAAGCTTCTGGGCCTCGGCGCAACGCTTGCCGCCGTGCTTGCCGTCTATTGGGCGTTTCCCGTCTACCGCGACGGTCAGGCCGCGCTCCTCTTGCGGCTGGTGGAGCTTCTCTGGCTGCCCTTCCTGCTGATCGCGCCACTCTATGTCTGGGTGACCGATGCGCGGATGCAGCGGCCGGAGGACGGCTACCTGCACACAGGGCTTCTGGTCACGGGCCGATGGGCGGATACGGACGGCGACGTGCTGCGCCAGCATGCGCTCGGCTGGCTCGTGAAGGGCTTCTTCCTGCCTCTCATGTTGTCCTTCTATGCCAATGACCTGCAATGGTTTCTGGACGTCTGGTGGAGCCGCGACGTGTTCGCCCTGTTCCAGCCGGGCGCGGGCGCGGCGGAGTGGATGGCGTTCTATGAATGGCTCTACCGGTCGATGTTCATGGTCGACGTCGCGTTTGCGACCGTTGGCTATCTGCTGACGCTGCGCCTGTTCGACGCGCAGATCCGCTCCACCGAGCCGACACTGCTCGGCTGGCTCGTGTGCCTCGTCTGCTACCCGCCTTTCTGGGGTGTCGTGTCGGGGCAATACCTTGCCTACGACGCCGACAATCTCGCCTGGGGCGCCTGGTTCTGGAACCATGAGTGGATCCGGTTCGCCTGGTCTCTGATGATCCTCGCCTGCGTGGGCATCTACGCCTGGGCGACCGTGCAGTTCGGCATCCGCTTCTCGAACCTGACGCACCGGGGCGTCCTCACCAACGGCCCGTTCCGCTGGACGAAGCACCCGGCCTACATCTCCAAGAACATTTCCTGGTGGCTGCTGGCGGTGCCGTTCCTTTCGGCGGAGGGACCGGCGGAAGCGCTGCGCCTGTCGCTTCTCCTTGCCGGGGTCAACCTGATCTATTACCTCCGTGCCAGGACGGAGGAGCGGCACCTGCGGCGCGACCCGGTCTATGTCGCCTATGCGGACTGGATCGCCGAGCATGGGGCGCTCGCCCGCCTGCGCCGGCTCGTCCGGCCCCGCCGACCCTGACCGGCCCGGTGCATCGGGCCAGGACCACGAGAGGACCCGATTGCCCATGACAGACCTCGCCGCCGACGCGATGAGCCCGTTCCTCGACCTCGGCGCCGACCTGGTGGCGCGGGCGAAGGCCGCCGGCGCCGACGCCGCGGAGGCCGTGGTGATCGAAAGCCGCGCGCTGGGGGCCTCCGTCCGCCTCGGCAAGGTCGAGGACATCGAGCGGGAAGAAAGCCGCGACATGGGCCTGCGCGTCTTCATCGGCCAGCAGCAGGCGACCGTGTCGACGACCGACTTCACGTCCGGCAGCTTCGGCGAGCTGGTGGACCGCGCCGTCGCGATGGCGCGTGCCGCCCCGCCCGACCCTTACACCGGACTTGCCGACCCGGACCGGCTCGCGACCTCCTGGCCCGATCTCGACCTGTTCGACCCGGTGGAGCCAGCGCCCGAGACGCTGATCGAGGCTGCGCGTGCAGCCGAGGACGCCGGCCGCGCGGTCGAGGGCGTCACCAACAGCGACGGCGCGGGCGCGAGCTTCACGCTGGGCGGCATGGCGCTCGTCACCTCCGGAGGCTTCGCAGGCGCCTACCGTGCGACGGGACACGCGCTGCACGCCTCGCTCGTCGCCGGCAAGGGCACGGGCATGGAGCGGGACTACGACGTCAGCCGCGCCCGCCACGCGGGCGACCTGCGCAGCCCGGAGGAAGTCGGGAGAGAGGCCGCCATGCGGGCCGTGCGCCGCCTCAACCCGCGCAAGGCGAAGTCGGCCCGCGTACCCGTCGTCTACGACCCGCGCGTGGCGAGCAGCCTGGTAGGCCACCTCGCGGGCGCGGTCAACGGCACGTCGGTCGCCCGCAAGACCAGCTTCCTGCGTGCCCGCCTCGGCCAGAAGATCTTCCGCGACGGCATCCGCATTACCGACAATCCGCACCGCGTGCGCGGCCTCGGCGCCCATCCCTTCGACAGCGAGGGCGTGGTGACCGGCCCGCTCGACCTTGTGGCCGACGGCGTGCTGGAGACATGGCTTCTGGACACCGCGAGCGCGCGCCAGCTCGGGCTCGCGACCAACGGGCGCGCCCGGCGCGGCGTGGGCAGCCCGCCCTCGCCCGGCGCGAGCGAGCTTTACCTGCACCCCGGCGCCGTCACGCCGAAGGAGCTGATGTCCGGTATCGCCTCCGGTCTCTATGTCACGGAACTCATCGGCATGGGCGTCAATGGGGTCACCGGCGACTACAGCCGCGGGGCGGCGGGCTTCTGGATCGAGAACGGCGAGATCGCATACCCTGTCAGCGAGATTACCGTGGCCGGAAACCTGGTCGACATGTTCGCCAGCCTGACGCCTGCGGACGACCTCGTGTTCCGCAACGCGACCAACGCACCGACCCTGGCGATCGAGGGAATGACGGTCGCGGGCGCCTGAGCCCCCGCACCCCTTGTGCGGTTTGCCATCTCGCGGGTGTTGACAGGGAGCGGCGCTTGGGCGCTTCTCCCCAGCGTCACCGTGTTCCGGTACTCTTTGGCGGCGTGCGGGCTCCTCCGGCCCGGCCGCCCTGTCAGCGGGAGTTGAGAGCATCATGGCCCAAAGCGGACTGCACCTCGTGTTCGGCGGCGAACTGAAATCGCTCGACGGGACCGACTTCGTGAATCCCGACGAGATCGAGGTCGTGGGCATCTATTCGAGCTATGCCAAGGCGCTGTCGGCCTGGCGTGCGGCTGCGCAGGCGACAGTCGACAACGCGATGGTGCGCTATTTCGTTGCCGACCTGACGCGCCTGCGCACGGCCGACGACCCGGCCAAGACACCGGAGAGCGCGTGACCGGCACCCCGACCGAACGTCCCCGCACCGGCCGGGAGCTTGTCGCCCGGCTCGCGCGCGAGGAACTGAGACCCGCCTGGCGCGTCCTGGCGGTGGCGATCACGTGCATGGTGGTGGTCGCGCTGACCACGGGCGCGACGGCCTGGCTGCTCGACCCGGCGATCAAGAGCATCTTCCTCGACCGCGATCCGGACATGCTGATCCTGATCCCGGCGGCGGTCATCGTCGTGTCGATGGTCAAGGCGGTGGCGTCCTACGGCCAGGCGATGCTGATGTCCTCGCTCGGCCAGCGGATCGTCTCGAACCTGCAGATCCGCATGTTCGAGGCGATCATGCGCGCCGACCTCGCCTGGCTGAACGCCAATCACTCGGGCCGGGTCGTGTCCAGCTTCGTCAACGACGCGATCCACGTGCGGGACGCCGCCTCCCGCATCATCGCCGGACTGGTGAAGGAGGCGTTGACGGTCGTCGTGCTGGCGGGCGTCATGTTCTACCAGGACTGGCAGCTTGCCTGCATCGCGCTCTTCGTGCTGGTGCCGGCAGTCGGCATGGTCAAGCGGCTGTCGCGGCGCACCCGCAAGGCCTCCCAGCGCACGTTCGAGGAGACGGGCACGCTCTCGACGCTCGTGTCGGAGGCGCTGACCGGCATGCGCATCGTCCGCGCCTACGGGCAGGAGGCGCACGAGACGGAGAAGGCGACCGCCTCGATCGAACGGCGCCTCGCCCACCTCGTCAAGGCGATCCGCGCGCGCACGGCCAGCACGCCCTTTACCGAGGCACTGACCGGCATCGGCATCGCGGCGGCCATCGCCTATGCGGGCTGGAAGGGCCAGTCGGGCGCGATGGAACTGAACGAGTTCGTTTCCTTCATCGCCGCCATGATGATGGCCTATCAGCCGGTGCGCGCGCTCGCCGGTCTTCAGACGCAGCTTCAGGAAGGCCTTGCAGCAGCCGAACGTCTCTATGCGATCATCGACCTCGCGCCGACCATCAAGGACGCACCGGATGCCAGTCCGCTGGAGGCCGTGCAGGGGCAGATCCGGTTCGACGGCGTCTCCTTCTCCTATGGCGGGGAGGGACCGCCTGCGCTGGCCGAGGTGACGCTCGACATCCCCGCGGGCACGACGGCGGCGCTCGTCGGCCCGTCCGGCGCGGGCAAGAGCACGGTGCTGAACCTCGTCCCCCGCTTCTACGACGCGACGGCGGGCGCGGTGCGGATCGACGGCACCGACGTGCGCGCGGCGACGCTTGCCTCCCTGCGCGGGGCCATCGCGCTGGTCGCGCAGGAGCCGTTCCTGTTCGACGACACGATCCGCGCCAACATTGCCTATGGCCGCCCCGGCGCCAGCGAGGCGGAGATCGTGCAAGCCGCCCGCGACGCCGCCGCTCACGACTTCATCGAGGGCCTGCCGCAGGGCTATGACACCCGCGTGGGCGAGGCGGGGCTGAAGCTCTCCGGCGGACAGCGCCAGCGCATCGCGATCGCGCGCGCCATGCTGAAGAACGCGCCGATCCTGTTGCTCGACGAGGCGACGAGCGCGCTCGACACCGAATCCGAACGCCAGGTGCAGGCCGCCCTGCGCCGCCTGATGCGCGGGCGCACGACGCTCGTCATCGCGCACCGCCTCTCCACCGTGATCGACGCCGACCGGATCTTCGTGCTCGACGGCGGCCGGGTGGCCGAACAGGGTACGCACGCTGAGCTTCTGGCTCTCGACGGCCTATACGCGCGCCTTTACCAGACGCAATTGTCGGACGACACCGACACGGCCGGGACGCCCGCACCGGAGGAGCCCCGTGCAGCCGCGCGCGGATGATCGGCCCGGCACCGCTGCGGCGGAGGCACAGCCGTTGCCGGTGGCGCCGCGCCCGCTCGGACCGGGCTGGCGGCTGCTCACCTGGGCAGCGCGGCAGTACATCCGCCTGACCGGCTGGGCGGTACGCTGGGAGCGGCGCATCCACCCGGAGGCACAGGCCCTGATCGCGGCGGGAAAGCCCTTCATAATTCCCTTCTGGCACGGGCGGATCATGATGCTGGTGCACTGCCGCCCGCATCCCTTCCCCGTCGAGGTCATGATCTCCAACAATCTCGACGGCAGCCTGATCGCCGAGACGGTCGCCCCTCTCAACATCGGCGCGATCCGCGGCTCCTCGCGCGATCCGCGCAAGCCCCAGAAGCACAAGGGCGGGCGCGAGGCGCTGAAAACGATGCTGGCGCGGCTCGAACGGGGTGCGGTCGTCGCGATCACGCCGGACGGTCCCCGCGGACCGCGCCAGCGCGCGCAGGACGGGGTCGTCACGCTCGCCCGCATGTCGGGCGCACCCATCGTTCCGGTCACCGGCGCCGTCCGGCGCGGCATCAGGTTCGGAAGCTGGGACCGCTTCGTGATGCCACTGCCCTTCGGACGCGGGCTGATCCTTTGGGACGCGCCGATCGTCCTTCCGCGCGACGGCGACCCGGAGGAGATGCGCCTGCTCGTCGAGACGAGGCTCAATGCGCTCTCCGAAGCCGCCGACCGGGAGATGGGCCGCGCGCCCATCCCACCCGCGGCGCCGCGTGACCGGCCATGAGCAGGCGACCCGAAAGCGCAAGCGCCCTGCCCGGAACGGCGCTGCTGCCGCTCTACCGGCTGGCGACGCGGGCCGCGCTGCCCTTCCTGCCCGGGCTGCTGGAGCGGCGCGCCGCCCGCGGCAAGGAAGACCGCGCGCGCATGGGCGAGAAGCTCGGCCGCTACACGCAGGCCCGCCCTGCGGGACCGCTCGTCTGGCTGCATGGCGCGAGCGTGGGCGAGGCGGTGAGCGCGCTGCCCCTGATCGAGGCGCTGCTCGCCCGCGATCCGCGCCTGCACGTGCTGCTGACGACGGGAACGCGCACGTCCGCCGAGATGATGGCCCGCCGCTTGCCGCCGCGCGCGCTGCACCAGTTTGCGCCGCTCGACGCGCCAGCCCCCGTGGCGCGTTTCCTCGGTCATTGGCGGCCCGATGCGGGGCTGCTGCTCGAATCGGAGCTTTGGCCGAACCTGATCGCCATGGCACGGGCGCGGGGTGTGCCGCTCGCGCTCGTCAATGCGCGGCTGTCGGCCCGGTCCGCCGCCCGCTGGACATGGCCCGGCGCGCCGCGCGGGCTCTTCGCCGCCTTTTCCCGCATCCTCGCCCAGGACGCGACGACTGCCGAACGGCTGCGGGCGCTCGGTGCACGCGACGTCGCCGTACCGGGCAACCTGAAGTACGCCGCCCCGCCCCTGCCTGCCGACGCGGAAGAGGTGGCCGCCCTCGACATCCAGCTTGGAAGCCGGCCGCGCTGGGTGGCGGCCAGCACGCACCCGGGCGAGGAGACGCAAGTGCTCGGCGCCCACGCGCACCTGCGCAGGACTGCGCCGGACGCGCTGCTGATCCTCGTGCCCCGGCACCCCGAACGGGGGGCGGAGGTCGCGGCACTCGCGCGCGGCCAGGGCCTCGCCGTGACGCTGCGGTCGGCGGGCGAGGCGATCGGCCCCGCAACTGCCGTCCATGTCGCCGACACGCTGGGCGAGCTTGGGCTTTTCTACCGCACGGCGGCACTCGCCTTCCTGGGCGGCTCGCTGGTGCCGCACGGCGGGCAGAACGCGCTGGAGGCAGCGCGCCTCGGCTGTGCCATCCTGCACGGCCCCCACGTCGGCAATTTCGCCGAGATCTACGCCCGTCTCGATGAAGCGGGCGGGGCCGCGACGGTGGCGGACGCCGATGCGCTCGCGACACGGATCGCGGAGTTCGCCGCAGCGCCCGACATCTTGGCGCGCATGGGCGACGCGGCCCGCGCGCTGGCCGTCGACGAAAGCAGCGTCGTGGACCGGATCGTTTCGGCGCTGGCTCCGCTCCTGCCCGCACCGGAACCGGGCCCATGAAGGCCCCGGGCTTCTGGTATCCGCCGGAGGAAGCCGGCATGCCGCTGGCCGCGCGGCTGCTGGCGCCTGTCTCGGCGCTCTGGTCGCTCGCGGGCAGGCTCCGGTTCCGTGGTGCAGGCGGATACGAGGGCCGCGCGCCTGTCGTCTGCATCGGCAATGCGGTCGCGGGCGGCGCTGGCAAGACGCCCACGGCCATCGCCATCGGCCGCCGGCTGATGGAGCGCGGGCACGCCGTGCATTTCCTCTCCCGCGGGCATGGCGGCTCGGAAACGGGACCGCTGCAGGTCGACCCCATCGCGCACACCGCCGCAGAGGTGGGCGACGAACCGCTGCTGCTCGCCGCCTACGCCCCCACCTGGATCGCGAAGGACAGGGTCGCGGGCGCGAAGGCCGCCGATGCAGCCGGGGCAGACGTCATCGTCATGGACGACGGGCTGCAGAACCATCCGAGCCTGCGCCGCGACCTCGCGATCCTCGTGGTGGACGCGGCCCAGGGCTTCGGAAATGGCCGCGTGATGCCGTCGGGGCCCTTGCGGGAACCGGCCGCCGCCGCGCTCGCCAAGGCGCACGGGATCGTGCTGATCGGCGCTGGGCATGTGCCGCCCCCGCTCGATCCGCGCGACCCGCGCCTCATGCGTGGGCGCCTCGCCCCGCTCGCCCAGGGCATGTCGTTGACAGGCGTGTCCGTCCTCGCCTTCGCCGGGATCGGGCGGCCGGAGAAGTTCTTCGCGACGCTGAAGGCGATGGGCGCGCGCCTTGTCCGCACGATCCCCTTCCCCGACCACCATCCCTACAGCCGCCTGATCGTGGAACGCCTGGTGCGCGAGGCCCAGGACCTGGGCGCCATGCCGGTGACGACGGAGAAGGACATGGTCCGCATCCCTGCGCACCTGCGCGGCGAAGTGCGGATCGTGACGGTGGAGCTGCGCTTCGACAGCGACGACCAGGTCGAGGCGCTGCTCGACATGCTGCCCGCCCGGCACCGGACGGGCGCGTAGGCCCAGGCCGCTTCAGCCCTCGCGCTTGCGCGCCGCCGAAAGCTCCTGCATGCGCTTCAGACCGATCGCCGCCGTGGCATAGGGCTCCTGCCGCTCCACGCTCCAGTATTTCAGCTCGGTCAGCGAGATGGGCCGCCCTGTGACGGCGCACAACACATGCGTTCCCGCCGTGCGCACATGGAATTGCCCGTCGTCGTAGATCAGTTCGGCAGCCTGGCCATGCAGGATCGGTGTGTCGTTCATGTGCTCTCTGTAATCATTCCGGGCAGCAATTAGAAGAGGCTGCCCTGTTGCTTTGCGGGCGTCGGTGGTTTCGGTTGCGCCTTCTGCTTCGGGAGTGTTGGTCCGCCGCCGCCCTCCGCCGTCGCCCGGACGTGTCCGTCGGCGAACTCGATGTCGAGCGCGACACCGCCGGCGATCCCTGCCGCCGCGTGCACGGGCCGCCCGTCCGCGTCGCGCACCAGCGCGAACCCTCGTGCGAGCGTCGCGCGATAGCTCAGCGTGTCGAGCAGCTTCGCCGTCGCGGTCAGCCGCTCGGCCGATACCGCGATCCGCTGCCGCACGGCGCGGGTGCTGCGCGCCTGAAGCTCGACGAGCCGCTGCCGGTCGCGGGCCAGCGCCTCGCGCGTGTCCGCCGCCGCGCGCCCGCGCGCGCGCGCCAGACGCGCCGCCACGTCGTCGAGGCGCGCCCGCCGATCCTCCGCCATGCGCGACAGCACCGCGGGCCGCAAAGCCCCGCGCACGCCGAGGTCCGCCCTGCCCTTGTCGAGCAACCCCTTGAGCGCCCGGGGCAACCGGTCGCGTGCGGTGTCCAGACGCTGGCTCGCCAGCGCCAGCAGGTCGTCAGGGCGCGGCAAGGCGCGGGCGAGGCCCCGCACCTTCTCCCGCCGTTCCGTCATCAGGCGCGCCGCTGCCGCATGCTGGCGCCGCGCGAAGTCGGCGACCGTCGCCAGCAGGTCCGCGCGCACCGGCACCGCCATTTCCGCCGCCGCCGTCGGCGTCGGTGCGCGCCGGTCGGAGGCGAAGTCGATCAGCGTCGTATCCGTCTCGTGCCCGACCGCCGAGATGAGCGGGATCGCGCTCTCCGCCGCAGCGCGGACCACGACCTCCTCGTTGAAGGCCCAGAGATCCTCCAGGCTGCCGCCGCCGCGCGCGACGATCAGCACGTCGGGACGGGGCACGGGCCCGGCGGGCGCGAGCGCGTTGAACCCGCGGATGGCGGCGGCCACCTGCGCCGCCGCGCCCTCCCCCTGCACAGCGACGGGCCAGACCAGCACCCGGCGCGGGAACCGGTCGTCGAGCCGGTGGAGAATGTCGCGAATCACCGCGCCCGTGGGGGAGGTCACCACCCCGATCACGCGCGGCAGAAAGGGGATCGCGCGCTTGCGGTCGGCATCGAACAGGCCTTCCGCGGCGAGCGCCTTGCGCCGCTCCTCCAGCAGCGCCATCAGTGCACCGACGCCTGCGGGCTCCAGGCTGTCGACGACGATCTGGTATTTCGACCGGCCCGGATAGGTCGTGATCTTGCCCTGCGCGATCACCTCCAGCCCGTCCTCGGGCCGGAAGCGCAGGCGTGCGGCGTTTCCCCGCCACATCACGGCGTCGATGTTGGCGTTCTCGTCCTTCAGCGTGAAATAGCAATGGCCGGACGAATGCCGCTTGAAGCCCGAGATCTCCCCACGCAGACGCACGAAGCCGAAGGCATCCTCCAGCGTGCGCTTCAGGGCGAACGACAGCTCCGACACGCTCCATTCGGGCGCGTTGGAGGAAGACGTGGGTTCGGCAATGGGATCGGGCGGTTGTGCGCTCATGCCCGCGATCATATAGGAGGGCGGGCGCAACGGTAAGGGCAGGGACGGGCAGCCATGAACGTACTCATCATCGGATCGGGCGGACGCGAGCACGCGCTGGCCTGGGCCATCTCGAAGAGCCCGCTGCTCGGCACGCTCTACGCCGCGCCCGGCAACGCCGGGATCGCCGAGGTGGCGACGTGCGTCGCGCTCGACGTCGCCGACCACGCCGCCGTCATCGGCTTCGCCCGCGCGCACGCGGTGGAACTGGTGGTGATCGGGCCTGAGGCACCGCTGGTCGCGGGCCTCGCCGACGATCTCGCGGGCGCGGGCATCCGCGCCTTCGGACCGGGGCGGGAGGCCGCGCAGCTCGAGGCGTCCAAGGGCTTCACCAAGGCGCTTTGCGACGAGGCGGGCATCCCGACCGCGGCGTACGCCCGCTTCGCCGACGCCGCCGCCGCCCGCACCTATGTCGAGGCACGGGGCGCGCCCATCGTCGTGAAGGCCGACGGGCTTGCCGCGGGCAAGGGCGTGACCGTCGCCATGACCGTCGAGGAGGCGCTCGCCGCCGTCGACGCCTGCTTTGAGGGCGCGTTCGGCGCGGCGGGTGCGGAGGTCGTGATCGAGGAATTCATGGAGGGGGAGGAAGCCTCCTTCTTCGCGCTCTGCGACGGGGAGACGGTCGTGCCCTTCGGCACCGCGCAGGACCACAAGCGCGTGGGCGACGGCGACACCGGCCCCAACACGGGCGGCATGGGCGCCTACTCGCCCGCGCCGGTGCTGACGGACGCCCTCGTCGCCGAGACGATGGAGCGGATCGTCCGCCCGACGGTCGCAACGCTCAAGGCGCGCGGCACGCCCTATGTCGGCGTGCTCTATGCCGGCCTGATGATCACGAAGGACGGGCCGAAGCTCGTCGAATACAACGCCCGCTTCGGCGATCCGGAGGCGCAGGTGCTGATGATGCGGCTGAAGGACGACATCCTGACACTAATGCTCGCGGCCTGCGACGGCACGCTCGACCGGGTGAGCGTACGCTGGTTCGACGAGGCGGCGCTGACCGTGGTGATGGCGGCGAAGGGCTACCCCGGCGCCTATGACAAGGGGAGCGAGATCCGCGGCCTCGACGCGCTGAAGGAGATGGAGGGCGTGCGCGTCTTCCACGCGGGCACCGCGCTGAAAGACGGCCGGCTGGTCGCGACGGGGGGCCGCGTGCTCAACGTCACCGCGCGGGGGCAGTGCGTCGCGGACGCCCAGGCCCGCGCCTATGCCGCCGTCGACCGGATCGACTGGCCGGAAGGCTTTTGCCGCCGCGACATCGGCTGGCGCGCGGTCGCGCGGGAGCGTGGGGAGAGCTAGCGCGCCCCACCCGCAACCCGGCCCGGCGTGCGTCGCGCCTTGCCCTCGCCCGCCCCGCCGTCGCATCCTGTCGCCCGCGATAGGCAATCACCGCGCCAGACGGGGAGGATGAACACGGGATGGCGACGTCCAGGCAGGAAACATTCAGCGGCACCAAGGAGGTTTCGGAGAACCTGGCGATAGATGCCGCCCGGCTCGAGGCCTATCTGGCGCGGCACATCGCGGGCTTTTCCGGCCCCCTGACGATCCGCCAGTTCAAGGGCGGCCAGTCGAACCCGACCTATCTGCTGGAAACGCCCTCGCGCAAATATGTCCTGCGCCGCAAGCCGCCGGGCAAGCTTTTGCCCTCGGCCCACGCCGTCGACCGCGAATACCGCGTGATGAAGGCGCTGGGCCCGACGCCCGTGCCCGTCCCGCAGGCCCTGCACCTGTGCGAGGACGAGAGCATCGCCGGCACCATGTTCTACGTGATGTCCTTCGCCGAGGGCCGCATCTTCTGGGAGCCGCTGATGCCCGCCTCGTCGGGAGAGGAGCGCGCGGCGGTCTACGATTCCATGAACGCCGCCATTGCCGCCCTGCACACGGTCGATCCGGCGGCGGTCGGCCTCGCGGACTTCGGCAAGCCCGGCAATTATTTCGAGCGCCAGATCGGCCGCTGGTCGAAGCAGTACAAGGCGTCCGAGACCGACCCGCTCCCGGAGATGGACCGCCTGATCGACTGGCTGCCCGGCGCACTTCCCGACGAGGCGCGCACGGAGGAAACCTGCATCGTCCACGGCGACTACCGCATCGACAACGTGGTCTTTGCGAAGGACAGCGCCGAGGCGCTGGCCATCCTCGACTGGGAACTGTCGACGCTCGGCCATCCGCTGGCCGATTTCACCTATCATCTGATGCTCTGGCGGCTGCCGGCGGAGGGCGCCTTTCCCGGCATGGCGGGCGCGGACCTGACGGCGCTCGGCATCCCGACCGAGGCCGAATATGCCGAGGCCTATTGCGCGCGCACGAAGCGCCCGATGATCCGCAACATGGATTATTTCATGGCCTACAACGCCTTCCGGATCGCGGCGATCCTGCAAGGCATCGCAGGGCGCGTCCGCGACGGCACGGCGACGAGCGACGCGGCGAAACAGACCGTGAAGGGCATCCCCGGCCTTGCGAAACTCGCGTGGGAGTTCGCACGCGCCGCCGGGGCGAAGTAGCCCCCTCTCCCCAAGAAACACGACGGGCCGGCAGGATCGCTCCCGCCGGCCCTTTTTCTTGCCCATCGATGGCTGTTCAGCGTCCGCGCGCGGCCTTCATGTCGACGTGCTTGCCGAACTCCAGCCGCGCGATGGTGCGGCGGTGCACCTCGTCCGGGCCGTCGGCAAAGCGCAGTGTGCGGATGTGGGCCCACATGGCGGCAAGGCCCGGGTCCTGGCTCACACCGGCCGCGCCGTGCGCCTGGATCGCGTCGTCGATCACCTTCAGCGCCATCACCGGCGCCTTCACCTTGATCATCGCGATTTCGGAGCGGGCGACCTTGTTGCCCACCGTGTCCATCATCCACGCGGCCTTGAGGGTGAGGAGCCGCGCGCACTCGATCTCGATGCGGGCGTCGGCCACCCGCTCCTCCCAGACCGAATGCTCGCCGATCAGCTTGCCGAAGGCATGCCGCGACATCAGCCGCTTGCACATCATCTCCAGCGCGCGTTCCGCGGCGCCGATCGTGCGCATGCAGTGATGGATGCGCCCCGGGCCGAGGCGGCCTTGCGCGATCTCGAAGCCGCGCCCCTCGCCCAGCAGCATGTTGCTCGCAGGCACGCGCACGTTCTCCAGCAGCACCTCGGCATGGCCGTGCGGCGCGTGGTCGTAGCCATAGACCGTGAGGTGCCGGACGATCTTCACCCCCGGCGCGTCGCGCGGCACGAGGATCATCGACTGCTGGCGGTAGCGGTCGGCGCCCGGGTCGGTCTTGCCCATGACGATCAGCAGCTTGCAGCGCGGGTCGGGCGCGCCGGACGACCACCATTTGCGGCCGTTGATGACGTACTCGTCGCCCTCGCGCCGGATCTCGGTCTGGACATTGGTCGCGTCGGAGGAGGCGACGTCCGGCTCGGTCATCAGGAAGGCGGAGCGGATCTTGCCCTCCAGCAGGGGATCGAGCCATTCCTCCTTCTGCGCGTCGGTCGCGTAGCGTTCCAGCGTCTCCATGTTGCCGGTGTCGGGGGCGTTGCAGTTGAACACTTCCGGTGCCCAGTGGACGCGGCCCATGATCTCGCAGATCGGCGCGTACTCGGCGTTGAGGAGGCCCGCGCCACGCTCCGATTCCGGCAGGAACAGGTTCCACAGCCCCGCCTTGCGCGCCTTGGCCTTCAGCTCGTCCACGATGGGCGGAACCTGCCAGATGTTGTCCGGCCCGAAGGCGGCGTGCTGCTCGTGATAGAGGTGCTCGTTGGGATAGATGTGCGCGTCCATGAAATCCTGGACGCGCGTCATCAGCTCCTGCGCACGGGGGGTATAGGCGAAATCCATGGGCGTCCCTCGCATATCCGGCACGAGGGAACCCGCTCGCCCCCGCGCCCTGTTCTTTCCGCGTCTTTGCGAGGCACCTTAGCGCGCGGAGCCCGAGCCGTCACCGTGACGAAGGCGCACCCCCGCTCAGCCCCAGGCGAAGGCCGCCATCGAGATGACGCCGTGCGCGATGCTGTGGTGCAGGACGCGCGCGGGTCCGCGCCCGTGGGCCGCGCCCAGCGCCACGAAGAAGGGCATGAAGTGTTCCGGCGTCGGGTGGTTCTCTGCCCCGAAGGGCGCCTCCTGCTGCCAGCCCAGCAGCGAAAGCCGGTCGTCGGCCTGCGTTTCGACCATCAGCCAGTCGTGGAAGGCCTGCACGTCCTCCTGCGGGTCGGCGTCGAGCGGCTGGCCGCGCCAGCGCGAGAGATCGTGCGTCGCAGCACCCGAGCCGAGGATCAGCACCCCCTCCTCCGTCAGCGGGGCCAGCGCCCGGCCCACGCGGTAATGCCACGCCCCGCCCCGGTGCGGCTGCACCGACAGGGGCACGACGGGAATGCCGGCATCGGGCCAGGCGAGCATCAAGGGCGTCCAGACCCCGTGGTCGAGGCCGCGGCCCGCATCAACGCCTGCCGCGAACCCGCCCTCCGTCAGCAGCGCGCGCGCCCGCTCCGCCACCTCGGGCGCGCCGGGCGCGGGGTAGCGCATGTCGTAGAGCGCCTTCGGAAAGCCGCGAAAATCGTGGATCGTCTCTGGCGCGGCGTTCCCGCCCACCGTGGGCTCCGCCGTCTCCCAATGCGCCGTGGCGACGAGGATCGCCGAGGGACGCGGGATCTCGTCGCCCAGGCCCTTGAGGAAACGGGCTGCGGGGCTCTCCTCCACGACGATCATCGGGCTGCCGTGCGAGACGAAGACGGCGGGCTGCGCTGTTGTTTCGGTCATGGTTCGGCCCCTGTGCGGCGGACTGTGAAACTGGCATATGCCCCGCCCGCAATCGGGAAACAATGCCCTTTACTTCGAACTCAGCGTTTCCCGGAAAAGAACGACCGCAGCAGGTCGGCGGCCCGCAGCGCGCCGATGCCGCCATAAACCTCCGGCACGTGATGGCAGGTCGGGTGGGAGAAGACGCGGGGGCCGTGGTCGACCCCGCCGCCCTTGGGGTCCTCCGCGCCATAATAGACGCGCGCGATGCGGGCGAACGAGATCGCGCCCGCGCACATCGGGCACGGCTCGAGCGTTACGTAGAGGTCGTGCCCGGCCAGCCGCTCCGACCCCAGTTTCGCGGCGGCCGCGCGGATCGCCAGCATCTCCGCGTGCGCCGTCGGATCCTTCAGTTCGAGCGTGCGGTTGCCGTCGGCGGCGATCACCTCCCGCGTCGCGGGGTCGACGATTGCCGCGCCCACGGGCACCTCGCCCCGCGCGCCCGCGGCCTCGGCTTGCGCGAACGCGGCCCGCATGCCCGTTCCGCCTGTCCAGGGGTGGCCAGCGTGCGCCTCCATGCCTAGCTTGTCATCCGAATCCACCGGAGGAGTTCTCATGCGCTACCTGCACACCATGATCCGCGTGTCGGACGTCGACAAGACGCTCGACTTCTTCTGCAACAAGCTTGGCCTTGCCGAGGTGATGCGCAAGGAGTCCGAGGCCGGCCGCTTCACCCTCATCTTCCTTGCCGCGCCCGAGGATGTCGAGGCGGCGAAGCAGAACCGCGCGCCCATGGTCGAGCTGACCTACAACTGGGATCCGGAAACCTATGGCGGCGGGCGCAATTTCGGCCACCTCGCCTATGAGGTCGACGACATCTACGCGGCCTGCCAGCGCCTGATGGACGGCGGCGTCACGATCAACCGCCCGCCGCGCGACGGGCGCATGGCGTTCGTGCGTTCCCCCGACGGAATCTCGATCGAGCTGCTCCAGAAGGGCGACGCCCTGCCCAAGGCCGAGCCGTGGGCGAGCATGGAGAACACCGGAAGCTGGTGAGGTTCTGCGCCCTCACGCGCCCGGCGCAAACGGCATCGCGACCGCCTCCCCCGCCGCCCAGCGGGGGATGGCGTCCGCGTCCGCTGCCCCGTGGAACGCGGCGGCAACCGCCTCGCCCAGCAGCGGGCCGAACTTGAAGCCGTGGCCGGAGAAGCCGGCCATCACCCAGGCCTTTTCGCCCAGGGGCTCGACCACGAAGCGTTCCTCCGGCGCGACCGTGTAGAAGCATGCCTTCGACGCCGTCACGCGATAGCTGCCAAAGTCGCGGATGCGCTGGCGGGCGAGCGCGAGGATCGCCTCCACCTCGGCCTCTGCCGCTGCACGGTCGGCGTCCGGATCGCCGGTCATCGCAAAGCTGTGGTCGCCGAGCTTGATCTGCCCCTGCGCGTTCGGCGGCACGGCGTAGAAACCCCTGCCCGGGGCGATGTCGATCAGCAGCGGCGCGCGCGCCCACTCGTCGCGCCACGCGTCAGGTACCTGCAGCCAGACGCTGACCTGGCGGGAGGGGATGGCACGCGGCGCGAGCGACGGCAGCAGCTTTGCGGCCCACGGCCCGCAAGCGATCACCAGCGAGTCGGCGGAGAGCGTGCCCTCGCCCGCCAACGTCACCGTGCCCTTGCCCGGATCGAGGTCCGTCACCTGTGCGCCCATCCGGATGCGGGCGCGCTTGGCCACCCAGCGCGCGAGGTCCGCCACGATCTCCCGCGCCTCCAGGATGCCGCCGGTCGGCGTCGTGAAGGCGGCGTGGATGTCGCCCATGTCGAACTGGGGATAGAGCCCCTCCAGCTCCGGCCCCGTGCGGCGCGAATAGGTGATGCCGCGGTCGCACATGAGGCCCTCGGCGCGGTGCGTCCAGTCCCCGTCCTCGAACGAGAGGCAGAGCGTGCCGCGCTCGGTGTAGTGCGTGCGGCCGATGTCCTGCCACACCCGGTCCCAGGCGGCGAAGGCGTCCTCCACCATGGCCGTGTAGCCCGCTTCCGCGCCATAGGGGTAGCGGATGAGCCGGCTTTCGTCGACGGAGGAGCCCGCCTCGTTCGGCACGCTGGCCGCCTGCTCCAGCACAGTCACCTCGGCGCCGCGCTGGATCAGCGCGCGCGCAGCGGACAGCCCCATGATCCCTGCACCGATGACGATCGCGCGCATGTCAGGCAGCCTTCCTCATCCTGCGCACCTCGGCGACGAGCGCATCCACATCCTCCTCCCGCGTGGCGAAGGACGTGACGAAGCGGCGCACCTTCGCCCCGAACGGCCAGTCGTAGAAGACCGCGCCCGCGGCGCGCAGGGCGTCGGCCTCCTTCTGCTCCATGAGCGCGAAGACCTCGTTCGCCTCGACCGGCGCGGCGAAGCGCACGCCCGCCCCCTCCAGGCCCCGGGCCAGCCGGGCCGCGCGCGCGTTCGCCGTCGTGGCGAGGTCCTGCCACAGGCCGCCTTCGAGATAGGCGTCCATCTGCGCCGCCAGGAACCGCATCTTGGAGAACAGGTGCCCGCCCCGCTTGCGCCGGAAGGCGAAGTCCGCCGCCTTCGTCTTGTCGAAGAAGACGACCGCCTCGACCCCCATGCAGCCGTTCTTGGTGCCGCCGACGACGACCGCGTCGACACCCGCCTTCCACGTCATCTCCGCGGGCGTGCAGCCGAGTGCGGCGACCGCGTTCGCAAAGCGCGCGCCGTCCATGTGGACGGCCATGCCGGCGGCTTTCGCCCGGTCGGTGAGCGCGCGGATCCGGTCGAGCGAATAGACCGTGCCCCACTCCGTCACCTGGGTCAGCGACAGTACCGCCGGCTGCGGATTATGGACGTTGCCGCGCTGCAGATAGGTCAGAACATGGTCGAGCGCGGCCGGGTCGATCCGCCCCGCCTCACCCGGCAGCGGCCAGAGTTTCGCGCCACCGGTGTAGAACTCCGGCGCGCCCGCCTCGTCCACCTGGATGTGTGCGTGGTCGTGGCAATAGACGACACCGTAGGGCGGCGTCAGTACCGACAGCGCCAGCCCGTTCGCGGACGACCCCGTCGCGACCAGAAATGCCGTCACCTCGCGCTCGAACATCTCCGACAGGCGCGCCTCGACCCGCTTCGTCAGCGCGTCGGCGCCATAGCCGGACGTGTAGCCCGCGTTCGCGGCCACGATGGCGTCGAGGATCTGCGGGGCCACCCCGCTCGAATTGTCGCTCGCAAAGAACAAGGGGACGCACCCTCCGGAGACCGGGAAAACAGCCACGGCATGACGGCTCATGCGCATCCATGCCGCTTCAGAACACAGGACCGGTGGCGCCAGTGTCAACCGCGCCCCGGTTCGCGCCTGCCATGCGGGAGGCGCCTGCGCCTCAGCCCAGGCTCTCGTCGACATAGCGGGCAAGCCGGTGCTCGGGCACGCCGCGTTCGCTGCGCACGCGCCCGCGCACGCTCGCGCCGGCGCGATGCACGCTCTCGGGGTCGCCCGTCACCAGCGGGTGCCAGTCCGGCAGGTTCCTGCCCTCCGACAGCAGCCGGTAGGCGCACGTCGACGGCATCCAGGAGAGGTCGCCGATCTTCTCCGGCGTCAGCACCACGCACCCCGGCACCCGGCGGGCACGGTTGGCGTAGTCCGTGCAGCGGCACGCGGCGATGTCGAGCAGGCGGCAGGCAAGGCGCGTGTAGGCGATCTCGCCCGTGTCCTCGTCCTCCAGCTTGACGAGGCAGCACTTGGCGCAGCCGTCGCAGAGCGACTCCCACTCCGCGCGCGTCATCTCGCCGAGGCGCTTCGTCCGCCAGAAGGGCTCGTTCGTGGTCATGCGCCCTCACCTACCCCATCGGGACCCCGCTGCGTAAGCCCCGGCGCGCGCCCCCTTGGACAGGACGGCGCGGAACCCTATAACCGCCAAGGCATCAGGTGGCGGCAACGCAAGGGAGCCCGCGCGGCATGAGCGATACCCACACGACCGACGTGCTGATCGTGGGCGCAGGCCCGGTGGGCCTGTTCGCGATCTTCCAGTGCGGCATGCTCGGCATGCGCTGCCATGTGGTGGACGCACTCGACGCCGCAGGCGGCCAGTGCACAGCGCTCTATCCCGAGAAGCCGATCTACGACATTCCGGGCTATCCGCGGATCGAGGCGGGTGCGCTGGTCGACGAACTCGTGGCCCAGGCCGCGCCGTTCGAGCCCGTCTATCATCTCGGCCAGCAGGTCGTCGCGCTGGAGAAGCAGGCCGGCGGCGGCTTCCTTGCCGCGACCAACGCGGGCGCGCGGATTGCAGCGCGGGCTGTGATCGTCGCGGCGGGCGCGGGCGCGTTCGGCCCGAACCGTCCGCCGCTGAACGACCTCGAGACCTTTGAGGCGACGGGTGCGGTGCGCTATTTCGTCACCCGCCGGGCGGATTTCGCGGGCAAGCGCGTCGTCGTCGCTGGCGGCGGCGATTCCGCGGTCGATTGGGCGGTGTCGCTGGCCGAGGTCGCTGCCCATGTCGCCATCGTCCACAGGCGCGACAAGTTCCGCGCCGCGCCGGAAATGGTCAGCCGCCTGCGCGGCCTCGCCGAAGCCGGCAAGGTGGAGATGGTCGTGCCCTTCCAGCTTTCCCGTCTGGAGGGGGAGAACGGAACGCTCGACACCGTGATCGTGAAGGATCTGGCGGGCGAGGAGCGGCGGCTCGTGGCCGATGTACTCCTGCCCTTCTACGGCCTTGCCATGACGCTGGGACCGATCGCGGATTGGGGTCTCGGGCTCGAGCGCAACCACGTGCTGATCGACCAGGCGACGGCCGAGACCAATGTGCCCGGCATCTTCGCGGTCGGCGACATCGCAACCTATCCGCACAAGCTGAAGCTGATCCTCACGGGCTTCGCCGAGGCGGCGTCCGCCGCGCACGCCATCCATCCGCTCGTCCATCCGGGCGAGGCGCTGCACTTCGAATATTCGACCACGAAGGGCGTACCAGGCGCGGCCTGATCAGGCGTTGCGCGAGGGCACCATCACGGTCGCCTCGCCCTCGGTCACCGGCTTGCCGCCGACAAGGCAGACGCAGTCCATGACCACGCGGCGCTTCTCCGCCACGATCTCGCGCACCGTGCAGCGCGCCGTCACCTCGTCGCCGATGCGGATGGGAGCGCGGAACTTCAGCGTCTGGCCGAGGTAGATCGTGCCCGGCCCGGGCAGCTTCGTGCCGAGAATGGTGGAGATGAACGCCCCCGACAGCATGCCGTGCGCGATGCGCCCGCCGAATGGCGTCGCCTTGGCGTACTCCTCGTCGAGGTGCACCGGGTTCGTGTCGCCGGAGACGCGGGCGAATGCCTCGATGTCCTCCGCCGTGACCGTGCGCACATAGTCGGCGCTCTGACCGACCTTCATGTCCTCGATGAACCAGCCGCCGCTCATGTTCCCTGCCCCTTCGATCTGGCGTTTCGCGCAGCGCCAGCCCGCAACAGGCTTAACCGTTTCTTCAAGCGGCGCTCCGTAACCTTTCGCACAGGATTTGACCGGCATCCAGACGCGACGGGACAAGAATGACCGTAGATACCTCCCTGCCGATCCTGGTGGTGGACGATTACCGCACGATGGTGCGGATCATCCGCAACCTGCTGAAGCAGATCGGGTTCGAGAACGTGGACGAGGCGTCCGACGGCTCCGAGGCGCTGGAGAAGCTGAAGACCCGTCCCTTCGGCCTCGTCATTTCCGACTGGAACATGGCGCCCATGACCGGCCTGGACCTGCTCAAGGCAGTGCGCGCCGAGGCCGCGCTGACGCGCCTTCCCTTCATCATGGTGACGGCCGAGAGCAAGGCCGACAACGTCATTGCCGCCAAGCAGGCCGGCGTCTCCAACTACATCGTCAAGCCGTTCAACGCGGCGACGCTCAAGGCGAAGATCCATGCCGTCCTCGGCGAGGGCTGAGACAGCCACCGGCCACGTGCTGCGCGACCACGTCGCGGCGCTGGCGGACCATCTGCGCGCCAACCGCGCCGCACCGGTCTCCGTGGCCGAGGTGGCGGGCATCGCGGAGGTACTGATCGGCTCGCTGCAAGCCTTCCTCGGCGGCCTCGACACGCGCCTCTATGCCGAATTCCGGGACATGGCGGACTATGTGGCGCGCGCGAAGGCGGAAATTCTAGCGCTTCAGCCGCGCGACCTGAAGGAGGAACAGCTACCCCGCGCCGGCCGCGAACTGACCGCCATCGTGTCGCAGACCGAGCAGGCGACCCATGCGATCATGGAAGCCGCCGAAGCCCTGATGAACGCCCGGGCCGAGACGGTGGACGACTACCGCGCCCTGATCGACGCCAAGGTGACGGAAATCTTCGAGGCCTGCTCCTTCCAGGACATCACCGGACAGCGCATCGCCAAGGTCATCGAGACGCTCGACCACATCGACAGCCGCCTGACGGATCTGGTCCGCGTCACGTCCGAGAGCGGGGATGCGCCCGCCCCGCACGTACCTTCCGCACCTTCTGCCGGGACCGCCGCAAGGGTTTCCCTCCTGAACGGCCCCGCGCTTGACGGCGACGGGGT
This sequence comes from Futiania mangrovi, assembly GCF_024158125.1. Classification (NCBI taxonomy): domain Bacteria; kingdom Pseudomonadati; phylum Pseudomonadota; class Alphaproteobacteria; order Futianiales; family Futianiaceae; genus Futiania; species Futiania mangrovi. Next base: position 386,900 of record NZ_JAMZFT010000003.1, read on the forward strand.
GAGCCAGGCACAGGTCGACGCCCTGCTGGGCTAGGCGCTACCACGCAAGCCGGGCAAGAAAGCCCAGCGGCCGCGCGCCGATGTCCGCGCATGCCCGCGCCACGCGCGCCGCGTCGGGCGTCTCCGCGCCGCCGAACTCCTCGGCATGCAGGCCGCCGGTGACGAGCACCGCGTCGATGCCCGCATCCCGCGCGCCCGCAATGTCGGTGTGCAGGCCGTCGCCGATGGCGAGCAGGCGCGCACGGGGAACGGTCCCCCCGGGCAATTCGGCCAGCACCTCTTCCACCATCGCGTAAGCCTTGGGATAGGGCTTGCCGAGCCAGGCCACCTCACCGCCCATGCGCTCGTAAAGCTCGGCGATCGCGCCTGCGCAATAGACGACGCGGTCGCCGCGCATCACGCGCCGGTCGGGGTTCGCGCACAGCATCGGCAGCTTGCGCGCGAGCGCGGCCTCCAGCCTGTCGCGGTAGTCTTCGGGCCCTTCCGCCTCGTCGTCGTCGAGGCCGGAGCAGACGAGCGCCTGCGCCTCCTCCAGCCGGACGAGCGCGACGTCGAGGCCTTCGAAGATCGCGAGGTCGCGGTCCGGTCCGATGTGGTGAACCTGCGCGCCCGGCCGCACTGCAAGCTCGGCGCGGGTAAGGTCGCCGGAAGAGACGATGGCGTCCCACGCGCCCCGGTCCACGCCGATGCGGGCAAGCTGCGCCGCCACCGAGCCGCGCGGCCGCGGTGCGTTCGACAGGAGCACCACACGTCCCCCGCCGGCACGGAAGCGGATCAGCGCGTCGACCGCGCTCTCATGGGGCGCGATGCCGTCGTGCACGACGCCCCAGAGATCGCAGACAAGCGCGTCGTAGCGACCCGCAAGGCTGGCGATGCCCGTCAGCGCGGGAACGGCAAATGGGGTGGAGGAAGGGTGTTCGGAAATGGTCATGGGGCGCACATAGACCCTTGCGCCCCATGCCTCGTCAAGTGTGTCGGGCGGAAGCCGGGATCAGCCCAGCTCGCCCTCGTCGATCCTCTCGGGCGCACCGAACAGATAGCCCTGGGCATAGTCCACGTGGCAGGCGAGCACCCGCTTGAACGTGTCCTCGTCCTCGATCTTTTCGACGATGAGCGAGATGCCGCGCTGGTGCAGCTTGTCGCGCAGTTCGTTCGGGCGGATCATCGCGCCATTGTCGGCCATGCCGCGCAGCGCGGTCGCCGCATCCACCTTGATGAAGCGGAAGCCGCGGCGGGCCAGCAGGCCGAAGTCGATCACCCAGTCCGAGACATTGTCCATGGAGAGCGGGAAGCCGAGGCGGACAAGCTCGCGCACGCGCTCCCACTCCTCCTCGCCAGCCTCCTTCACGGTCGCCTGCGTCATCTCGAAGATGACCGAGCGGGCGAGATCGCGGTTCTCGCGCATGAAGGTCAGGAATTCCTCGAAGAACACCTCGTCCTTCAGCGTGTTGCCCGAGATGTTGCAGAACACGCCGATGTCGCGGCCCGCGCGCTTCATCGCGCGCACGAGCTGCATGCAGCGCGACAGCATCAGGTTGTCGATCGTGCCGATCAGGCCCGACTCGGCCGCGGGCTTCAGGTAGCGATCGGGCATCAAGTACTGCCCGTCGGGCGCACGCACGCGGCTGAAGCCTTCGAAATAATGCACCTTGCGCTCCGGCACCTTGATGACCGGCTGCAGGAACAGGTCGACGGCGTTCTGGCTGATCGCCCAGTTGAGCGTGTCGATCACGTCGAGACGGATCTGCGGCGGCGCAGCCGGCGTCTTCGGCTCCACCTGCTTCCGTGGCGGCTGCGGCGCGGATACCGGCTGTGCGGGTACGCGCTCTTGGGCGGTCGCCTGGGGAGCGGGTGCGTTCTGCGCAGGCGCTTGTGCGGATGCCGCCGGCGGCGCAGCCGGGCGGCCGCGGCGTCCGAACGCGCTCGCCGTCCGGCGCACGCCTTCGACCGGCAGGTCGTCCTCGTCGAATGTCGCGCTCTCTTCCGCAGGCGCGCCCAGCACCTCGCCCAGGCTCGGCAGGGCAGCCGGCGCCGGGGTGGGCACGGCGGATGCGGCCGGGGTCTGCTGCGGTTCGCCCGCATAGACCGTCTCGTCGCCGGCATAGGAATCGGAGTCCGGCGCATCCCAGGCACTGTCATCCCAGGCAGACGCACTGTCCGGCGTGTCGGTCCACTCCTCGGTGGCCGAGCGCAGAGCCGGCTTCTCGGCGCCGTTCTGGCTCTCGATGCCCTGCATCCATGCGCTGAGGGACGGCGCCAGCGTGTCTGATGCAGGCTCCTCGTCAGCCGTTGTCTCGAAGGGCTGGGGCGCCTGCGCGGCCGGCTGCGGCTGCGGTGCGGGCGTGCCCGCCTGCGGCCCGGCCTCGGCAGGAACCTCCGCCGCGGGTGTCGCGGCCAGCATGTCGAGATCGAGCTCGCGGCCCGAATAGTGGGCGGTCACGTCAACGAAGTCGCCGTCGTCCTCCGCATCGAAATCGAGCGGCAGGCCCAGAGTGCTGTCGCGCGGTTCGTCCTCGACGGACTCGAACGCAGCGGACCGGACGGGCTCGGCCGCGAAGCTCTGCGCGGATTCCTCGGCGCGTGCGGGCCGGTTGAGCGCCGACGCGATGCGGCTGCGCAGTCCGGCTGCCTCGCCCTCCAGCGGCGGCTGGGGTGCGGGCGCTGCAACCGGGACCTCGCGGGCCGGGCTTGCCGCCTGCCGCGGCGGCTGTTGCACGGGCTGCGGCGCAAGCGCCCTTTCCGGCTGGGGTGCGGGCGCCTGCGGTGCGCGCGGGGCCTGGGCGCGCGGTGCGGGCGTTTGCGGTGCAGTCGCTCGCGGAGCCTCGGCCTCCGGCGCAGGCGCCTGCGGTGGCGGCGTGCGCGTCAGGATGACGGCGTCATCCTCGCGCTCCAGTTCGTCGAGGATGGAGGCCAGCGCATCCCGGCTTGCCCGGTGGTCGGCCGCGGGTGCGGCGGCGGCCTCCGGCTCGTCGAGGAAGGCGAAGGGATCGACACGGGCCGGGCCGCCACGGTCGGGCTGGCCCCGTTCGGCCTGAAGTTCCTCGGCGGTTTCGCGCAGCGCGGAGGCCAGCGAAGGGGTTTCCATCGGCGGCACCTGCTCGGTCGGATCGTCGAGCAGATCGCCGCCGAAATCGTCGTCGAAGTCATCGTCGAACGCAGGGACTGCGGGCGCGGCCTGCGCGGGTGCCGTGCGCTCCGGCGCCGTGCGGCTGCGCGGCGCGGTCATGCCATAGCGGGCTCCGCCGCCGGCGACGAGCCGCGTTTCTTCCTCCGCTTCGTCATGAAAGGCCTGCGGTGCGGCAGGCGCAGGGCTGGACCAGCCCGCGCCCTCGTCGAGCGAGAGCATGGCGTCGAGGTTCGACGTCGCTGTCGGCGTCTGCATGCCGCCGACCGGGACTTCGGCGCGGGCGGTCTCGCGGGTCACGGCGGGTGCGGGTTCGGCTGCGGCCATGCCGGAGGGACGCTCCTGCCGGGGCATGCGCGGCTGGGCGGCCGGTCCGGCGTCGGCGCGGGCGACCGGCTCGGCGGGTGCGCTCGGCAGGTCGCGCTGACGGATCACGTCCTCCAGCGAGTCTGCCAGTTGGTTGAGCAGCGTGCGCGTGACCTTGAATTCCTTCTTGAACGCCGTCAGCAGCTCGTCCTGCGCGGCGACGCGCCGGCGCAAGGTGCGCACCTGGCTGCGTGCGCTCAGGACCGACTGCACGAGGCAGGCCAGCGCGAACGCGGCAAGAAACACCGCGAAGGCCGCTGCACCCGACCCGCCCATCCAGTGCGCCAGCGCCGCGACGGCGCCTGCGATGATGGCGTTCAGAACGATGAATACTCCGTGGGAGACCGGAACCATGACGCTCGACTCTGCCCCTTGCTCGAACCCTCGGCCGGCCGCTTTCTGAGACCGGCGGGCATGGGTCCGCCGCGAAGGCGGCAGACCTGTCCCGGCACCAGCATCGCCGCGAGGTCTTGCGATACGGTTAACCAATGGTGGCGCAACCGGGTTAACACGCTGGGCAAGTCATGGCGCCGGGGGTCCTTGTATCGCCCCCTTTGTCTCAGCCTCCGTCGAGCGACGTCAGGATCGCGCGGATCGCTTCGACCGACTGGCCGATCTGGTCCTCCGTCACGATGAAGGGAGGCGAGACGGCGATGGTGTCGGCGGTGATGCGCAACATGATGTCGTGGTCGAAATAGCCGCGCTTCATGGACTCGAAGCCGCGCAGGCCCGGGCTGCCCGGTTGCGGCACGATGTCGACCGCCGCGGCCAGCCCGCAATTGCGAATGTCGGCGACCAGCGGGTGGCCCTTCAGCGTGTGGATCGCATCCTCCAGCACCTTCGCCATCTGGCCCGCCCGCTCGAACAGGCCCTCGTCGCGATAGACGTCCAGACTCGCCAGCGCCGCAGCGCAGGCCAGCGGATGCGCCGTGTAGGTATAGCCGTGGAACAGGTCGATGGCGTGGTCGGCCCCGGTCTGGAACGCCTCGTAGATGTGCTTGCGCACCACGACGCCGCCCATCGGGACCGTGCCGCTCGTCACGCCCTTGGCGAACGTCATGATGTCGGGCTGAACGCCCCAGTATTCCGCGCCGAACGCCGTGCCCATGCGGCCGAAGCCGGTGATGACCTCGTCGAAGATCAGCACGATGCCGTGCTTGTCGCAGATCTCCCGCAGCCGCTTGAGATAGCCTTTCGGCGGCGGCAGCACGCCGGTCGAGCCCGCGAACGGTTCAACGATCACCGCGGCGATGGTGGACGCATCGTGCAGCGCCACCAGGTCCTCCAGCCGGTCGGCCAGGTGCGCGCCATGCTCCGGCTCTCCGCGCGTGAAACGGTTCTCGGGCAGGTGGGTGTGCGGCAGATGGTCGGCACCGGCGAGCAGCGGGCCGAAGAACTTGCGGTTGTTCGGCATGCCGCCGACGCTGATGCCGCCGAAGCCCGTACCGTGATAGCCCCGTTCCCGCCCGATCAGGCGCACGCGCGTCCCTTCGCCGCGCGACCGCTGGTAGGCGAGCGCGATCTTCAGCGCGGTGTCCGCGGCTTCAGAGCCCGAATTGGCGAAGAACACGTGGTCGAGGTCGCCGGGCGCAAGCTGCGCGATCCGGCTCGCAACCTCGAACCCCTTCGGATGGGCGAACTGGAACGACGGCGAGAAATCCAGTTCCGCCGCCTGTTCCTGGATCGCGCGCACGATCGGCTCGCGGCAATGGCCGGCGTTGGAGCACCAGAGGCCCGCCGTCGCGTCCAGGATCGCGCGCCCCTCGGGCGTGTAGAAGTGCATGTCCTTCGCGCGCGAGATCATGCGCGGCTCGCGCTTGAACTGCCGGTTCGGGGTGAAGGGCAGCCACAGCGCCTCCAGGTCGTTCGGCACGGTGCCGCCCCCGCTGCGCGCGTCCGCCATGTCCTTGTCCAGCATCCCCTGGGTCTCCCTCTCATCCCCGCACGGGCATGCAGGGGTATCATCCTCGTTGCGATCAGGTTATCAGAGCGCGCGCGGCCTCACCAGTGACCGCACCGCCGGGCAAGACCGGCCCCCGCGCGGCCCTGCCGTGTGCGCCGGAAAGCGATTTTCTCACAAATCCCCTCTTGACGGTTTTTGCCGCGCTCCTTAACTCCGCGGACGACGTTGGCACTCACCGTGAGGGAGTGCTAACAGGGCATCAACAAGCGCAGTCAATGCGATCATCTCGAAGGAGGCTCATCATGGCTTTCCGTCCGTTGCACGACCGGGTTCTGGTCCGGCGCATCGAAAGCGACACCAAGACCGCCGGCGGAATCATCATTCCGGACACCGCGAAGGAGAAGCCGCAGGAAGGCGAGATCGTCGCCGTGGGCAGCGGCCAGGTCCGCGAGGACGGCTCGGTGCGCGCGCTCGACGTCAAGGCCGGCGACCGCGTTCTGTTCGGCAAGTGGTCCGGCACCGAGGTGAAGGTCGACGGCGAAGAGCTGCTGATCATGAAGGAAGCCGACATCCTCGGCATCATCGAAGGTGGCGACAAGGCGAAGAAGGCGGCCTGAGCCTTCGGGCGCCGCATCCTTCGCCGAGATCCTGTTGGAACACGAAAAGAAATAGAGGGTATTGGCCATGGCTGCCAAGGAACTGAAGTTCGACGCCGACGCGCGTGAAAAGATCATCCGCGGCGTGGACATTCTCGCGAACGCCGTGAAGGTGACGCTCGGTCCGAAGGGCCGCAACGTCATCATCGAGAAGTCGTTCGGTTCGCCGCGCATCACCAAGGACGGCGTTAGCGTCGCCAAGGAGATCGAGCTGACCGACAAGTTCGAGAACATGGGCGCGCAGATGGTGCGCGAAGTGGCCTCGAAGACGAACGACCTGGCCGGCGACGGCACCACGACGGCGACCGTGCTCGCCCAGGCGATCGTGCGCGAGGGCATGAAGGCGGTTGCCGCCGGCATGAACCCGATGGACCTAAAGCGCGGCATCGACTTTGCCGTGACCGAAGTGGTCAAGGACCTCAAGGGCCGCGCCAACAAGATCAAGTCGAACAGCGAAGTGGCGCAGGTCGGCACGATCTCCGCGAACGGCGAGGCCGCGATCGGCCAGATGATCGCCGAGGCGATGCAGAAGGTCGGCAACGAGGGCGTCATCACGGTCGAGGAAGCCAAGTCGCTCGAGACCGAGCTCGAGGTCGTCGAGGGCATGCAGTTCGACCGCGGCTACATCTCGCCGTACTTCGTCACCAACGCCGACAAGATGGTGGCGGAACTGGACGAGCCCTACATCCTCATCTTCGAGAAGAAGCTCTCCAACCTGCAGTCCATGCTGCCGATCCTCGAGTCGGTGGTTCAGTCCTCGCGTCCGCTCCTCATCATCGCGGAAGACGTGGAAGGCGAGGCGCTCGCCACGCTGGTGGTCAACAAGTTGCGCGGCGGCCTGAAGATCGCCGCCGTGAAGGCCCCGGGCTTCGGTGACCGCCGCAAGGCCATGCTGCAGGACATCGCGGTCCTGACGGGCGGCCAGGTGATCTCCGAGGACCTCGGCATCAAGCTCGAGAATGTCACGCTCGACATGCTCGGCACGGCCAAGAAGGTCCGCATCACGAAGGACGACACGACCGTCGTCGACGGGGCGGGCTCCAAGGACGACATCCAGGCGCGCGTCTCGCAGATCAAGCAGCAGATCGAGGACACCACGTCCGACTATGACCGCGAGAAGCTGCAGGAGCGTCTGGCCAAGCTCGCCGGCGGCGTCGCGGTGATCCGCGTCGGCGGTGCGTCCGAGACGGAAGTGAAGGAGCGAAAGGACCGCGTCGACGACGCGCTCAACGCAACCCGCGCAGCCGTCGAGGAAGGCATCATCCCGGGCGGCGGCGTGGCCCTGCTCAAGGCATCCGCCAAGCTCGCCGACCTCAAGAACGACAACCCGGACCAGCAGCGCGGCATCGACATCGTCCGTCATGCGCTGCAGTCCCCGATCCGCCAGATCTCGGCGAACGCCGGTGTCGACGGCTCGGTCGTGGTCGGCAAGGTGCTCGAGTCGAAGGACGACAACTTCGGCTTCGACGCCCAGACGGAGACCTACGTCGACATGGTGAAGGCCGGCATCATCGACCCGGTCAAGGTCGTCCGCACCGCCCTGCAGGACGCGGGCTCGGTCGCCAGCCTGCTCATCACGACGGAAGCCATGATCGCCGAGAAGCCCAAGAAGGAGAGCGCTGGCGCTCCCGACATGGGCGGCATGGGCGGCATGGGCGGCATGGACTTCTAAGTTCGGCCGGACACGTCCTGGAAACGCGGAAAGGGCGGACCCGAGGGTCCGCCCTTTCTCATTGCGCGCTCCCGCGGCAGGACGCCGCTCAGACGTTCCCCTCCCACAGCGTCCGCCAGCTTTCGACCATCGCGTCGAGGGAATAGTCGCGTTCACACTTCTCCCGGTTCGCCGCACCGATGCGCGCGCGAAGGGCCTCGTCGGCCAGCAGCGCTAGCGCCGAGCGGGCCAGCGCGCCCGCGTCCTTCGCCACCAGATAGGGCCGGTTTTGCGGCGCCACCATCTGCGCGATGTCGCCCACGTCGGTGGTGGCAACGGCAAGGCCGCTCGCCATGGCTTCGAGCACGCTCACGGGCATCTGCTCGGTATCCGAGGACAAGAGGAAGAGGTCGAACGCCCCCACGACGCTCGCCGGGTCGGCGACATAGCCGGTGAAGAAGACGCGGGTCCCCACACCCAGCTTGCGCGCCGTCTCCTCGGCAGCCTCGCGCATCCTGCCCTCCCCCGCGATGGCCAGGCGGCAGGGCCGTTCGGCATTGACCTTCGCGAACGCCTCGACCAGGCGCGGCAGGTTCTTCTCCGGCCGCAGCGCCGCGATGGTGCCGAGCAGCGGCCCCATGGCCGGATCGCCCATCTTCGCCAGAAGCTCGGGCGCAGGCGTGCCCGGAAAGCGCGCCACGTCGACGCCGTTGGGGACGAGGCGCAGGCGGTCCTCCGGCAGCCGCCAGATGTCCCGGGCGATCCGGTAGAGGGTGTGGGAGGGCAGCAGCACCGTCTTGCCGCGCAGCGCGATCCGCCGCATCCACACCCGGCGCGGGATCTGCCCCGTCGCCTCCTCCGGCCCGAACCCGTCCTCGAAATGCAGGTGCGGCACGAGGCGCGGCGTGTTCGCCAGCGCCCATTCGATCGAGCCCCAGTTGCAGGTCAGCAGCAGGTCGGGCCGCATCTCCTTCAGCACGGCGCGGAAGCGCCTGCGGTTGCCGAGCGTATCGCCCTTGGTGACGGACACGTCCTTCAGCAGCGTCACGTCGAGCGCCGGATCGAGCCGCGCCGCGCACGCATAGTCCCCGTCCATCGCCAGGATCGAATGCCGAAAGCCCGCCCCCATCGCCTTGGCCAGGCTCAGGAACCGGACCTGCGGGCCGCCGACTGCGAATGTGGCATATACGTGCAGCAGGTGACGTGGGCCTGTCATGTCTCGACGTCCTGCGATTAGGCGCCCGGACGCGGAAGTGCCCGCTCATAAAAAACGGTTAGCTCACTCACAGGCGACCAATCGAGATCGGCCTTGGCCGCACCGCAATCAAATATGGCATAGAGGCCACGGGATACGACATCCCGGCGCGAGGGCAATGCCACACGCCTGCCACCAATCCGCTTGATCATCCACTTTGCCACATCGGTCAGCCACAACCGAGTAGGTGAACCTGAGTGATAGACGAGCGGACGTCCCGAAACGCGAGCATATTGCTCCAGGAACTCGCGCGCCGAAGGGCGGGCATCGCCTACCAGATTATAGGTCTTGCCATCGATACCGCGTGCCTCGAGCGCCTGGACAATGGCGCTCGCGACATCCTCGGCGAGGATCCAAGGAAGCGGATGCCGCCCACTGCTCCAGCCAATACAGTGCTGTTCATTGTTGAAAATGCCGAGGCCCCCGTGGAATGGAGAGGTACCCTCACCGACGACAAGCCCCGGGCGCAGGATGACGACAGGAAGCCCATCTGTTTTGTGTGCATCGAGCAGCCAGGTATCGGTCTCCGCCTTCACCCGGGCATAGTCGTTGCGCGCCTCCGGATATGGGTCCGAGGGCGTGTCGTCGCGCACGATCCCGGCGTCCGGCCCCAGATAGAGCGAGGCGATCGACCCAACGTGCAGCAGTCGCTCGACCTTCTTTTCGCGGCAGATATTGGCAACCGATTGCGCGCTGCCCAGCATCGCCGCACGGATTTGGTCGAGGTTGGCGCCACCGCCGCCATGGGCGAGATTGACCACGAAACGGGCAGGGCCGATGGCACGTGAGATATCGTCGGGGTTCTTGACGTCGCCTCGAAGGACCCGAACGTTCGGATGCGAGAAGATGGGGTCGAGATTAACGGTGTTGCGCGCCATCACGCCAACGCGCCAGCCCCGGTCGACCAGCGCACGCACCGTATGCGTCCCAATGAATCCGGTACCGCCGAGCACGGCCACATCCCACGCTTCCGGCCCCTCAGCGGCGACTGCCGTAGCCTCTGCAGGGGCGGGCGCGATCTCGTGCGCGATCTCTTCGCATACCCGGACGAGTTCTGCGCCAAACGCTCCATTGGTTTCCGGCACCTGCTGACTGGCAAGACAATCGTAGAAATCCGCGACGGATGACGCCATTGATTCAAAGAACACATCTGACCGGCGCACGAGTTTTATCTGCGAGAGGCTATATCGGATTGTGCGACCGACCGTATCGGCGATCATGCTCGAAGCAGTCCGCAGCGCCGTCAGCGGCAAGTCAACCGGTTCCATCCAGCGCGTGCGACCAGTGACGTAACACTGGCCACGATACATGTCGGCAATTGCGATCCCGTCGGAGCCATAGGCGGTCAACTGCCACACGGGAAAGTCGGCACCCACTTCGAAATGCAGGCTGACCGGGCACCGCTCCGCCTCGAACATCACGTCGGCTTGTCTCAGCAGGGGAATGTCCGAACCGATCTTGTCGACCCTGCCTGCGCGCGTCACAAAGCCTCCAAGCGGCCCGACCAGGGCCCGGACTTGCGACAACGGATGCACCGCTTGCTCCAACAGGATGTTCACCGGTTTGCGGAACATCCAGTGGCCGAACTGGCGCGAGGCCAGCTGGCGCAAGGGTGCCCGGTAGACACACGCAACATGGCTGATCGGCCCGATCGCCCCCGACTCCATTAGGGCGCGCAACTTTCTGAACGAGGGGTGATGCACGAAATTCTGGTTGACGGCGAGCGTTGCGCGACCCGCTTCAGCTGCCTGGATCAGAGCGTCACACTCCGCCGTCGAGACCGCGAGCGGCTTCTCCACGAGCGTCGGCAGCCCGGCAGCGAGGGTAGCAAGCGCGGGCGCGCTGTGATGATCGGGCGGAGTGAGAATATGTGCGGCATCGAAACTACCTGACGCGAGTGCCTGCTCGACATTCGCAAACGCCCCCTCTGCGCCCCACTTGGCAGCAAAGGCTGTGCGCGCAGCTTCCGAAGGGTCCACCGCCGCACCAATCCGGACGCCATCAATACCCTTCAGGGCCTCGGCATGAGCCGCGGCGATATTTCCGGTCCCGACAATGCACACTCGCCACGTACGCGCCATAAGACCTGCTCGCTCCAGTTCGCCGTCTCCGTGTTGCAGCGCACTTTGCGCCACCCGGCTTACGGTGAGGTAAACCGCCGCGACAGTTAACGACCGAGGGACACCCGAAAGCGATCTAACACAGGCGCAGCAGTATGAAACACCGCTTCCGCCTCGCGCACGACGACCGGGTCGGCGCCGCCCGCGCGCAACACGTCCGCGATGTCAGCCAACGCATCCGCGCGCGCGAGGCCGACGAGACGGCCCTCCCCGCTCGCGATGACCGAGAGACCTGCGTCTTCGAGCCGCGCCAGAAGATCGGCGGACGGGGCGCTCTTCGGCCAGGCTTCAACGATCCGCTCCCGGCGCCCGGTCTCGTCCGCGGCGACGAGGTCGAGGATGCGGGCGAGCGCGGCCAGCGCCCCCTCCCCCCACGCCGCCTTCAGCGACGCGCCGAGCACGGCCTGCGAGCGCAGGATGACCCCGTCGTTCAGGATCTTCAGATTGTTCGCGGCGAGCGTCGCGCCCGTCGAGGTGATGTCGACCACGATCTCCGCAGTGCCGGACGCGGGCGCACCCTCGGTCGCGCCGAGGCTCTCCACGATCCGGTAGTCGGAGACGGCATGGCGCACGAAGAAGCCGTGCGTCAGCTTCAGGTACTTGGTCGCCACGCGCAGCCGCCGCCCATGCCGCGCGCGATAGCCCGCCGCGACCTCGTCCAGGTCGGCCATGGTGTCCACGTCGATCCAGGTCTTCGGCACGGCGACCACGAGGTCGGCACGCCCGAAGCCCAGCGGCTTCAGGATCTCCACCTTCTCGCCGGGCGTCGCCTCGTGCTCGTGCAGCAGATCCTCGCCCGTGATGCCGAGATGCACGGTCCCGTCGCGCAGCCGGTCGGCGATCTCGGCGGCCTGCAGGAACAGTACCTCCACGCCGTCGAGCCCACCCAGCCGGCCGACATAGTCGCGCGCGCCGCCCGCCGTCTCGATGGGCGTGCCGATCTGCGCGAAGAAGCCGATGGCCTTCTCCTGAAGCCGCCCCTTCGACGGCACCGCGATGGTCAGGCGCGCGCTCATGCCCAGTCTCCCTGACCAAGCCGGGCCAGATCGTCGATACGGATGGCGCAGCCGACCGCTGGCGTCTCCACCTCCGCCCCCAGTTCGCGCAGCAGCCGGTCGTAGCGCCCGCCGCCGGCGAGCGCCACGTCCTCGCCGCCACGCACGGCGACGACCTCGAACATGAAGCCCGTGTAGTATTCGAGCCGCCGCCCGAAATCGGCGGAGAAGCGCATGGAGGCCGTGTCGAGTCCCGCCGCCTCCATCCGGTCGAGCCGCCGGGTAAAGGCGTCCGCCGCAGCATCGATCGAGAGAGCGGCGCCGCGCGCGATCTCCAGCACGCGGTCGAGCGCGGGCCGCGGCGCGCCGTCGACCTCCAGCACTGCCTCGATGGTAGCGCGGGCGCGGGCGTCCAGCGGCTCGGCCGTTGCGTCCGCCGCCTGGTCGAGGAACCGGCGCGCGATCTCGCCCGGCGTCCGCCCGCCGGTCTGCGGGATCCCTGCCAACTCCAGCACGCCCTCGATCATGGATTGCGCCGCGTCGCGGTCGAGACGGGAAAGTGCGGCCAGAAACGCGCGCCGGTCCGCCGCGTTGGGCGCGGTGTCGCCATCCGCCAGCCGGTCGAGCAGCGCGCGGAACTTGCCGCCCTGCCAGAAGGTCCGCTTCAGCGCGGCGCGCCAGCGCTCGGGCATGTCAAGGCCATCGATCACCCCGTGCAGCAGCCCCAGGTCGCCGAGGTCGAGACGCGCGTCCGCAACACCGCCCGCGCGCACGCCCTCGACCGCGAGGCCGAGGATTTCCACGTCCGCCGAGGCCGCGTCCACCTCGCCGAAGCATTCGAAGCCGACCTGCGCGATCTCGCGCGGGCGGGTCGAGCCTGCAAGCTGCTGGCGGAATACCTTGCCCGCATAGGCGAAGCGCGCAGGCAGCCCCGCGCGGTCCGCATCGCCCAGATAGGCGAGCGCGGTGGGGATCGTCAGGTCGGGACGCAGGCAGAGCCGTTCGCCGCCCGTGTCGTCCAGCAGGAACAGGCGGCGGCGAATGTCCTCGCCCGACAGATCGAGGAACACATCGGCCGGCTGCAGCACGGGCGGGTCCACGCGGACATAGGCCCCCGCGCCGGCGATGCCGATCAGCCGTTCGGAAAGTGCGCGCGACATCTGGGCTATCCCTCCTGGCGCGCGGCCTGCGCCGCCAGCATCTGACGGACGCTGGCCACCAGGTCGCCGCGCGGCACGGTCACCTGCGACGGATGCTCCTTCCACTTGTCGTGGCTTTCGATGGACTTCGCAAGCTCGGCGCCGAGTTTGAGGTCCTTCAGCGTGATCTCGCCCTTCTCGCGCTCGTCCGTGCCCTCGATCACCGCAATCGGCGCGGTGCGGCGGTCGGCGTACTTCAGCTGGGCGCGCATGCCGGAGGTGCCGAGATACATTTCCGCGCGGATCCCCGCGGCGCGCAGTTCCGCCGTCATCGCCTGGGCGCGCGCGATCTCGCCCCGGTCGAGGACGAGAACCAGAACGGGCCCATCCTCGGAATCGGTGCGCACGAGGCCGCGGCTGACCAGCGCCGTCAGCAGCCGGTCGACGCCGATGGAGATGCCTGTCGCCGGCACCTCCTGGCCTGTGAAGCGCTTCACGAGGTCGTCGTAGCGCCCGCCGCCCGCAACCGCGCCGAACTGCACGGTTTCCCCGCGCTCGTTCTGGACGGGGAAGGTCAGCGCCCCCTCGAAAACCGGGCCGGTGTAGTAGGCAAGCCCGCGCACCACGCTGGGATCGATCAGGATGCGGTCCTCGGCGAAGCCCGCCGCATCGACGAGGGCCGCGATCTCCTCAAGCTCTGCCACGCCTTCTGCGCCGACCGCACTGCCGCCGACGAGGTCGCGCAGTTTTTGCAGCGTTTCCGCGTTCGTGCCCGCCCCCGCCGCGACGAAGGCCAGGACCGTCCCGATCTGCGCCTCGCCCAGGTGTGCGCCCTGGGTGAAGTCGCCCGACTCGTCGCGGCGCCCCTTGCCGAGCAGCAGGCGCACCCCGTCCGCCCCCAGTCGGTCGAGCTTGTCGATGGCGCGCAGCACCGTTCCGCGCTGGGCCGCGTCGCCATCCTCGCCGAGGCCGATCGCCTCCAGCACGCCGGAGAGGACCTTGCGGTTGTTGACACGGACGACATAGTCGCCGCGCGGGATGCCCAGCGCCTCGAACGTCGCGGAGACCATCATGGTCAGTTCCGCATCGGCGGCCATGACCGGCGTGCCGACCGTGTCGGCGTCGAACTGGAAGAACTCGCAGAACCGGCCCGGGCCCGGCTTCTCGTTCCGATAGACGGGCCCCACCTGGTAGCGGCGATAAGGCTTGGTAAGCCGGTCGCCCGCCATCGCCACCATGCGCGCGAGCGGCGCGGTCAGGTCGTAGCGCAGCGCCAGCCAGTCGCCGTCCTCGTCCTGGAAGCCGAACACACCGCCCATCGGGCGGTCCACATCCGGCAGATACTTGCCGAGCGCGTCGAGATACTCGATCGCCGGGGTTTCAAGCGCGGAGAAGCCGTGCCGCTCGTACACCTCCCGGATGGTGGCGAGCATCGCGCCGCGCGCACGCACGTCGCCAGCGGGAATGTCGCGGAATCCGCGCGGCAGGCGGGCCTGCGGCCGGGTCTCTTCCTGGTCGGTGATCTTCGGCATGGGTGTATCAGAACCGCGTGAATGGCGCAGAACGGCTGGCGTTTCGGCGCCGTTCCTACCCCATCGCGTCGGCGGCCACAAGCGCGCTGACCCGCCACACCCCGGCAAGAAATTGCAAGGCCTCTTGCATGGTTATTATTCGTTAAACATAGAATTTCACGTAATTTTATCTTCTAGAGTTTTCAGTATTTTCAGTTTGACAAAGAAGAGTGTCAAACCAACATTTGTTGTGAACCAGAGTCCCTTCGGGCCTTTCGTGCGTGACGGAGTATGCAGAATGCCAAGCCCGCTCGACCGCGATCCGGCCGCCCTTTTTCCCCCGCTTGCGCGGGCGGACGTGGCCTCGCTCGTTGAACTGTCGCGCGACCGTGCCGAGGACGCGCGCAGCGAACTCGCGCAACATCTCGTGCGCTTCGCGACCGCGGATGCCGCGTTGAGCGACGACGAATGGCGCCTGCTCGACGACATTCTCGTGCGCCTGATCGGCCACATGGAGACAACGCTGCGCCGGACGCTTTCGGAACGGGTCGCAGACATGGAGATGCCGCCGGCGCAGATCCTGCGGGCGCTTGCCTTCGACGAGGCGGAGGTGGCACAACCCGTGCTGTCCCGCGGACAGGGGCTGTCGGACGTCGATCTCGTCGACATCGTCCGCCGCCTGACCGTGGAGCATCGGATGGCCGTGGCAGAACGGCGCAACATCTCCGCCCCCGTCTCGGCAGCCCTGGTCGAACAGGGCGAAGCGCCCGTCGTCCGGACGCTTCTGGAGAACCGCTCCGCCCGCATCTCGCGCAGCACCTTCCGCCGCATCTGCCGCACGAGCGAGGGAGATGCCGACCTCCAAAAACTCATGATCGCCCGCCAGGACGCGCCGCGCAACCTGCTGGCGGACCTGTTCTGGGCGGTGGCGAGCGAATATCGGCGCAAGATCCTCGACAGGTTCGACCTCGACCTCGAAGTCCTGAAGCGGCGGTTCCAGGAAGGGGCCGAGGACGCGCTCTATGAATTGCAGGCCGACCCGGTCGCGGCGGCCGCCGTCAACACGTTGCGCGACCAGCCGGTCTACGGGCAGTCGGGTGCCGATGCACTGGCCACCGCTATCCGTTCCGGCCGGATCGAGGCGGTCGTCGACGCGGTTGCCCGCACGGCGCGGGTCTCGCGCGAGACGGCGCGTCGCATGGCCCATGACGAGAGCGGCGAGGCACTTGCCCTGCTTGCGAAATCGCTCGGCATGCAGAAGACACAGTTCGTGCAGCTTTTCCTTGCGCTCGACCGGGTGCGCGGCGGCGCGCCGAAGCCGTTCTCGCACGCCGACAACCTCGGCCGCCTGTTCGACCAGATCAAGTGGGAGGGGGCGGAATTCCTGATGCGTTACTGGGCGGATCCGTCGACCGTAAAGCAGACCGCCCATTGACGGCACCGCCCCTGCCCGCGCCATGCGCAGGCGGCACAGACCGGAAACGGCAAAGGCGCCCCACGGGGCGCCTTTCGCGTTTCGTGCCGGCCGAACGTCACGCTGGGAGATGGTACACCCGCCCCGGCTCGAACGGGGGACCTCCAGATCCACAATCTGGCGCTCTAACCAACTGAGCTACGGGTGCCCGGCAACGCGGACCCGGAAACTATAACCGGGCCCGCGGGAATTCAAGCGTCTCTCGACGCGGCATCCGTCAGCGGCGGACGGTTTCGGCGATTTGCGCGTAGGACGCCGTCATCGCGGCACGGATCGGGGCCGCACTTTCCTCCGCCAGGCGTGTGGCCTCGCCGGTGAGGGTGCGCACCTGCGCCAGGTAGGCGCGCGCTGCGTCCTGCAGGAAGTCCGCATGCACCCGCGCCGCTTCGGCCGGCGTGCCGGCCGTCATCGTGTCGCGCATGGCGGCGATGCCGGCATTTACACGGTCCTGCGCAAAGCCCAGAACCTGGCGATTGAGGTCGCGCACGCCCGTCTGTGCGGCGCTCTGTGCCTCGGCCAGGCTCTCGCGCGTCTCGCGGGCTGCCGCCTGCATCGCGTCCGCCATGCGGCGCAGCGACTCGACCCCTTTCCGGGAGCCGGCAAACGGATCGAAGGGCAGTGCCTGGGCGGCCTCGCCGCGGACATCGGCGGGAACAGCGGACTTTACAGTCTTTACAGCGGCCGGCGCCTTGCGCGGGCTGCGGACGGCCGGACGCGGCGCCGGACGGGCGGCCTTGGCCTTGCGCGGAGCGGGCCCGGAAGAGGCTGCGGCCTTCGCAGGCGCAGCAGATTCAGATGTCTTCGCGGCCGTGCGCGACTTGGCCTTCGGTTGCGCCTTGGCCTGAGCCTTCGGCTGCGCCTTGGGCTGAGCCTTCGGTCGGGCCTTAGGCTCGGATACGGCTTCCGCCGCGGGCCCGGCTTGCGGCGCCTCTGCGGCGGCAATGTTCGCCGGGGCAGCGTCTGTTTCGGGGGTTTCGTTCACGGTCTGCGGCTGGTCGCTCATCTGTTTCAGGCTCCGATGGCTGGATTCCGCGGATGGCGCGGCGCACGGCAACGTGCTGCACGCGCTCTGCTGCACTGCAATAACAAAGGGCGCGGCGACGATCAAGCGCGCGCATGCCCTCTTCCGCGCACGCGCGCTTTGCGCCAATGGTACGAGGCTTGCAGCCCTTCCGGCGAAGCACCTCGTCACGTCCCGACATGGGACGCCCGCAGACACGAAGCACGTCAGAGAGAGAACCGCGCGCGTGAGCCTGAAACCCGCACAAGACGCGATCCGCGCCTTCGAGGCCGACCCCCGGCCTGCATGGCTTTGGGATCCGGTGCGCGCACGCATCCTTTGGGCGAACAGGCCTGCGCTCGACTTCTGGCGCGAGGAGTCGGCCGCCGACCTGGGGGTACGGGACTTCGGCAGCGAAGATCCGGCAGCCCGTCTCATCGCGGCGTCCCGCGCCGCCTTGTCCGAAGGCAAGATCGTTGCCCGCCGGGCGACGATCCTGCGCGACGGCGAGGCCATTCCCGCCGCCCTGCAACTGGCGGGGGTCACGCTTTCGTCGGGCCGCGAGGTGGTCTTCGTGCTGGCCGAACCCGATACGAGCCGCGCCCCGGAAGTGCTGCGGCTCGAGGCTCTCGTGCGGCTCTCTCCGGTCCCGATGACCGTCTACTCGGCCGAGGGGCGCGCCCGCTTCCAGACCGAGGAGGCCGACCGCCTGTTCGGCCCGGCCTCCCGCGGGCATCTGACGCGGCGCATCATGAACCCGGAGCGGACGCGCACGCTGCTCGCCAGCGCACTGTCGAACGGCTCGGCGGCGCGTGTCTGCGTCGTCATGACCGAGGTGGGCCCTGCGCGGATGCGGGTCGCCATGCGCCGTTTCACGGATCCCAAGACCGGCGAGACGTCGATCATCGCGGTGTTCGAGGAGGCAGGCGCCGCCCCGGCGGCCTATGCCGTCGGCACCGATACCCTCCGCACAGCGGAGACAGGCGCACCCGCACCCGTCATGACTGCCCGGACGGCCGGCGACGCGCCGGACGACGCCGGACCGGACGCCGCCGAGGCGGAGGCGGACGGCGCCGGGACAGAGGTCCTGTCCCGCAGCACGGCAGCGCAGGCCGCCCGTTCCGCCACCCGCGCCGAGGCACCGGCCTCGCCATTCGGCGCGCTGACGCCCGGTTCCGGCCTGCCGCCGCTGGGCTCCCTCCTGGGGGAAGCCGCGGCCCCGCAGGAAGAGGCGGCCGCCGCACGTCCCGCCCCGGCGGCGGAGACCGGCGAGGCTGCGACGCAGCAGGCGATCATGTCCGCGCTCGACGCCGCCGGGACGGGCATCCTCACGCTCGATGCCGCGGGCGACGTGGTGGCGATCAGTCACGGTGCGGCGCACCTGTTCCGCATCGATGCCGAGGATGCGATCGGGCGGCGCTTTGCCAGCTTCCTGAACGAGCCCTCGGCCCGCCGTCTCGACAGCTTCCTCCGCTTCGGTCCGGTCATGGCACCGACCAATTTCGAAAGCGGCGGCGAAGTGCAGGGCGTCCGCCTCGACGGAACCACGCTGCCCCTCTCGCTCGTCCTGCGGCGGATCGAGGGCAAGGGCGCCGAGCGGCTGGTCGCCGTCGTCCGCGACATGTCGGAGCAGAAGCGGCTTGTCGACCAGCTCGACCAGGCGCGGGTGATGGGTGGCGGCTTCCAGGGTAATTTCCTCGCCAATGTCAGCCACGAGATCCGCACCCCGCTCAACGCCATGATCGGCTTCACCGACCTGATGCTGAAGGAAACCTTCGGCCCGGTGGGCAACGCGAAATACGTGGAGTATCTCAACGACGTGCACGACAGCGGCCTGCACGTCCTCAGCCTCGTCAACGACCTGCTGGACCTGTCGAAGGCGCAGGCGGGCCGCCTCGACCTGCATCTCGAACCGCTCGACGTCGGCGAGGTGGTCAAGGCCAGCGAACGCTTCGTAAGCCCGCAGGCGATGGCCGGCAAGGTCGCGCTGGAGACCCGCGTCGTCGACGGCCTGCCGCTGATCCGCGCGGACGAGCGCAGCCTGCGCCAGATCATCATCAACCTCGCCTCGAACGCGGTTAAGTTCACCCGCGAAGGCGGCCGCGTGTCCATGTGGGTGCGCCGGGCGGAAGGCGGCGGCGTCGAGATCGTGGTGCGCGACACCGGCATCGGCATGACGCCGGAGGAACTGCGCGAGGCGCTGGAGCCCTATGGACAGGTCAAGAGCGACGTGCGCCGCGACCAGGCGGGCACCGGGCTGGGCCTCCCCCTTGCCCGCGCGCTGGCGGAGGCGATGAAGGCGCGCTTCCAGATCGAGAGCGAGAAGGGCAAGGGCACCGCCGTGCATATCATCTTCGGGCCGGAGTGCGTGGCCGGCGTCTGATCCCCGCACCCTCCGCAACGCAGTCCCGCGGTATCAAGGCACTCGACAGATCGCGTGCGCGGGCCTAAGTGCTGTTTGCGAATGTTTCTCAAACGCAGCAGGGTTCCCCTGCCGGGAGCGCCATGACGCTTGCCGCCGATCCGAACCTCGAGACGCTGGACCCTGCGTGGCGGCGGGCAGCGGTGCGTGCCGGTACAGGTGCGGCGGCGCGCGTGGGGCTGTTCGGACCGGTCCTGCTGGTAACGGCCCTTGCCCTCCTGCCGCTTGGCGCCGTCGTCTGGATCGCGCTGACGCCGGCGGAGAACATCTGGCCGCACCTCGCCTCGACGGTTCTTCCCACCTATGTGACGACGACGCTGGCGCTCATGCTGGGCGTGGCGCTGACGACGCTCGTCCTCGGCATCGGGACGGCGTGGCTGGTCACGATGTTCCGTTTCCCGGGCCGCGGAGTGTTCGACGTGGCGATGCTGCTGCCGCTCGCCATGCCGAGCTACATCGTCGCCTATGCGGCGGTCAGCATGTTCGACTATGCCGGTCCGGTGCAGAGCCTCCTGCGCGATCTCTTCGGGTGGGAGAGTGCGCGTGACTACTGGTTCCCGCAGGTGCGCAGCCTGTGGGGTGCGATTGCGGTGATGGGCGTCACGCTCTACCCATACGTCTATCTCGCGGCCCGCTCGGCCTTCCTGGAGCAATCGGTCTGCGTGCTTGAGGTTGCCCGCACCCTGGGGCTCGGGCCCTGGCGGAGGTTCCTGAGGGTCGCGCTGCCGCTGGCGCGCCCGTCCATCGTCGTCGGGGTGGCGCTCGCGCTCATGGAGTGCCTGAACGACTATGGCACGGTGGAACATTTCGCGGTGCCGACGCTGACGCGCGGCGTGTTCGACGTGTGGATGGGGATGGGCAATGCCGCGGGCGCGGCACAGATCGCGCTGGTGCTGCTCGCTTTCGTGCTGGTGTTGCTGCTGGCCGAGCGGGCCTCGCGGCGCGGCCGCCAGTACCACCACACCACGGGCCGCCGGCAGGCGATCCCGCGCAGCGCGCTGGGCCCGGTCGCCCGCTGGCTCGCGTTTCTCGCCTGCGCGCTGCCTGTGGCCCTGGGCTTCGTCGCGCCGGTGGCCATGCTGGTTTCGCTGTCGCGGGCGGGCGATCCGTCGCGCTGGCTCTCCGACATCGTGCCGCTGGCGGGCGCCAGCCTGACGGTCGCGACTCTGACCGCGGCGGCAGCCATCGCGGCGGGGCTGCTGCTTGCCTATGCGAGCCGCCTGAGCCCACGCGGCCCGCTGCGCTGGGCGGTGCGGATCGCGACACTCGGCTACGCAGTGCCGGGCGCTGTGCTGGCGGTGGGCGTTCTGATCCCGCTCGCGGCCTTCGACAACGCGCTCGATGCCTGGATGCGGGCGACCTTCGGGCTGTCCACGGGACTGCTGCTGACGGGCGGCGTGGCGGCGCTGGTCTTTGCGCTGACCGTGCGGTTCATGGCGCTGTCCTACGGCACTGCGGAAGCGGGCCTGACGCGCGTGACCGCCTCGATGGACATGGCGGCGCGCACGCTCGGCCGCGGTCCGTTCCGCGTGCTGCGCGAGGTGCATCTGCCGCTCATTCGCGGGTCGCTTCTGACGGGCGCCCTGATCGTCTTCGTCGACGCGATGAAGGAATTGCCGGCGACCCTGCTGCTCCGCCCGTTCGGGCTGGAGACGCTGGCGACGCACGTCTATGTCTTCGCCTCGCTGGAACAGATCGAGCGCGCGGCCCCTGCCGCCCTGATGATCGTGGCGGCGGGCATCCTGCCTGTGCTGCTGCTGGCGCGCGCCAGCGGGCGCACGCGCGAGGTGCGGCGCGCGCCCGGCGCCTGAGGCCCCGCGCCGCTAGCGCTGAAGCTCCGGAATGTTCCGGTAGAGATCCAGCGCCTCCGGATTGGCGAGCGCCTCCTTGTTCTTCACCTCGCGCCCATGGACGATGTCGCGCACCGCAAGCTCGGTGATCTTGCCGGACTTGGTGCGCGGGATGTCGGCGACCGCGACGATGCGGGCGGGCATGTGGCGGGGAGAGGCGCCCTCCCGGATGCGCGTGCGTATGCGCTTCTGCAGGTCGGCGTCGAGCGGGACGCCCTCCGCCAGACGCACGAACAGCACCACCCGCACGTCGCCGTCCCAGTCCTGCCCGATGGCCAGCGCCTCGATCACCTCGGGGATCTGCTCGACCTGGCGATAGATCTCCGCGGTGCCGATGCGCACGCCGCCCGGATTGAGCGTCGCGTCGGAGCGACCGTAGATGATGATGCCGCCCGTGTCGGGCCGGATCTCGGCGAAGTCGCCATGCGCCCAGACGCCGGGGAAGCGGGCGAAATAGGCGTCGTGGTACTTCTGCCCGTCCTTGTCGTTCCAGAAGCCGATGGGCATTGAGGGGAACGGCTTCACGCAGACAAGCTCCCCCTTCTCGCCGAGGACGGCGTGCCCCTCGTCGTCCCAGACCTCGACCGCCATGCCGAGCGCCTTGCCCTGGATCTCGCCGCGGTACACGGGAGCAGTGGGGTCGCAGCCGACGAAGCAGGCGAGCAGGTCCGTCCCGCCCGAGACGCTTGCGAGGTGCACGTCGGGCTTCACCGCCTCGTAGACATAGTCGAAGCTCTCCGGCACCAGCACCGAGCCCGTGGACCCGATCGCCCGCACGCTCGCCAGCGAATGGGTGTCGACGGGGCGCAGGCCCTCCTTCTTGATCGCGTCGATGTATTTCGCGGACGTGCCGAACCAGGTCATGCCGGTCTCGTCGGCGAAGTCGAGCACGGCGGTGGGCTTGGGATGGAACGGGGAGCCGTCGAACAGCAGCAGCGTCGCCTCGGACGCGAGCGCGGTCACGAGCCAGTTCCACATCATCCAGCCGCAGGTGGTGAACCAGAAGACGCGGTCGTCCTTGCGGATGTCGCAATGCAGCCGGTGCTCCTTGAGGTGCTGGAGCAGCGCGCCGCCCGCGCAATGCACGATGCACTTCGGAACCCCGGTCGTGCCGCTGGAGAACATGATGTAGAGCGGGTGGTCGAAGGGAAGCTGGACGAAATCGATCTCGCCCGCCGGATGGTCCGCCACCATCGCCTCCCAGCTCAGGGCCTTGTCGATCCCTTCGGGCGTCTTGCCGTGCTGCAGGTGGTCGAAGAAGACGACGCGCTCCAGCGAGGGCATCTGCGCGGCGATCTCCTTCACCTTCGCGCCCAGCTCGAACGTCTTGCCCGCGTACCAGTAGCCGTTGCAGGCAAAGAGCACGCGGGGCTCGATCTGGCCGAAGCGGTCGAGCACGCCCTGCACGCCGAAATCGGGCGAGCACGAGGACCACACGCCGCCGAGGCTCGTCACCGCGAGCATGGCGACCACCGCCTCCGGGCCGTTCGGCACGATACCGGCGCAGCGGTCGCCGGGCTCAAGTCCCATCGCCTTCAGCGCCGCCGCCATGCGCGAGACCGCGTCGTAAAGCTCCGCCCAGCTCAGCGTCCGCTTCGTCTTGTCCTCGGCATGGGCGATGATCGCCGGCCCACCGTCGCGCCGGCGCAGCAGGTTCTCCGCGAAATTGAGCTGCGCACCGGGGAAGAAGCGCGCGCCCGGCATCGCCTTGCCGTTCTCGATCACCGTGTCGCCGCGGGCGCTGGCAACGACGCCGCAGCCGTCCCAGAGGCTCGACCAGAACTGCTCCGGCCGGTCGACGGACCAGGCGTGCAGCGCGTCGTAATCCGGCAGGTCCACCGCCCAGTCGCGCGCCGCCTGCTCCCGGAAGTGCGTGATGTTGGCATTGGCGATGCGCTGGGCATCGGGCGTCCACATGGGCGTGGTCATGGCGGCGGCATCCTCCCCGGCTCTTGCTGGCGCGACGGTTCCCTTGCGCTCCTTTATGGCCTCGCGCCCCCGCTGCCCGCAAGGCCCCCGGGGGATGGCGGGGCGCATGGGCCGGGCTTACGGAAGAACACGGCCCGCCGTTGTTTCGCCATCCCGATTGTGCATAGCTTTCCGGCAAGATACGCGAAGGGGAGTCGCAGCCATGCTCAAGCGGATTCTGATCGGCCTCGGCATTCTGGTGGTGGTGCTGATCGCAGGCGTGGTGGCGCTGCCCTTCCTCATCCCGGCGGAGACGATCAAGACGCAAGTGGCGTCTGCGGTCGAACGCGCCACCGGCCGCACCCTGACGATCAGTGGCGACGTCGCGCCGTCCGTCTTCCCCAGTCTCGGGGTCGAGGCGGGCGGAATCACCCTCTCCAACGCGGAGGGGGCAAGCGATCCCGACATGATTGCGGCGGAACAGATCACCGCAAAGCTCGCGCTCATGCCGCTGCTGACCGGCGAGGTGAAGGTTGAGGGTTTCCGGCTGGTGAAGCCCGTCATTCATCTCGAGGTGGCCGAGGACGGCACCCCCAACTGGATGTTCGGCAAGCCCGGCGGCGAAGGGGGCACGGCCGGGCGTCAGGCACCCGCTGGCGAGGGCCGCGGCGATGCATCGGAGGGGGCGGGCCAGCTTCCCCGGAACATCTCGCTGGAAAACGTCGAGATCGTGGACGGTCTCGTCACATTCACGGACCGGCGCACCGGAGAGCGGCGCGAGGCGAGCGAAATCAATCTTGCGGTGTCGCTGCCCGCCATCGACCAGCCGCTGACCGCCAAGGGCGGCCTGCGCCTCGACGGGGAGCAGGCGGACATCGACGTCACGCTCGACACGCTTGCGTCGGCGCAGGCGGGCGAACGCACGCGCATCGAGGCGCGCCTCGCCTCGCAGCTTGCGACCATCGCGTTTGCGGGAACGGTGCAGCCGGGCGGGCCCCTGCCCGCCGTCGACGGCACGTTCGAACTCAAGGTCCCGTCCACCGACGCGCTGGCGGAATGGACCGGTCAGAGCCTGCCGGACGACGCGGCCCCGCTCGAAAGCATCGACGTGACAGGACGGCTGCGCGCGGACGCGGACGGCGTCGACACCGAGGTGAAGGGCGCTGCCGGCTGGAACGGACGGCAGATGACGGTGGATGTCACCGCGCGCGGCGAGGGCGATCCGCGCAGCGGCGCGCCGGTCGCGCTGGACGCGAAGGTCACCTCCGACCTGTTGAGCGCGAGCTATGCGGGCACGGTCGCCATGACCGACGCCCTGCCGCTTCTCGATGGCACCTACAGCCTCGGCGTGCCCGCGCCTGCCGACCTCGGCACCTGGCTGGGCCAGCCGGTCAGCCCGACGCTCGCCGCGCTGTCCGGCATTTCGTTCCAGGGCCGCGTGAAGCGCACGGATGCTGCGCTGGAGGCAACGAGCGAGGGGGCACTCACCTGGCGTGGGGAGCCGTTCGCCATCACGCTGACAGCCAACGCGGCGGGCGACCCGATGGCGGGCGTTCCCATCGCGATCGACGCGGCCGTCGCCTCGCCGAAGGTCACCACGACGTTCAAGGGCACGGGCACGGCGGGCAACGCCCCGGCGGTGAAGGGCCGATTGACCGTCGACAGCCCGTCGGTGCGCGATCTTCTCGCCTGGCTCGAGATCCCGGTGGAGACGCCGCAGGGCACTCTGGGTGCGCTCGCGCTGCAGACGGGCGTGGACGCGACGCCCGCGCGCGTCGCGCTGGAGGCGCTGACGCTTAACCTGGACGAGGCGAGCGTCACGGGCGACATCCGCGCCGCGGGCCTCAACGGCCGGCCGGACGTGAAGGGCACACTGGCACTCGCCAATCTCAACGTGGACGCGTTTGCCGGTGCGGCTGGCGGCGGAGACGCGCCGGCACAGGCAAAGCCCGCTGAGGACGGATGGAGCGACGCACCCATCGACCTGTCGGCCCTGTCTCTCGCCGACGCGGACCTGAAACTGACAGCGGCGAACGTGCGGGCAGGCGGGCTC
Source organism: Futiania mangrovi (assembly GCF_024158125.1). NCBI lineage: Bacteria > Pseudomonadati > Pseudomonadota > Alphaproteobacteria > Futianiales > Futianiaceae > Futiania > Futiania mangrovi. The sequence continues at coordinate 412,327 of NZ_JAMZFT010000003.1, forward strand.
AAGCTCGACAAGGCCGCATCGCGCCTGCTGTTGAAGGACGGCACGCTGCGGCTCGACCTCAGCGACCTGGGCCTATATGGCGGGACCGGCGGCGGGCGCATCACGCTGGCCGCGGGCGGGGCGGCACCGCAGCTTGCGAGCGCGCTGAAACTGGCCGGCGTGCAGCTTGGCCCCCTCCTCAAGGACGCGGCCGACTTCACCCGCCTGGAAGGCACCGGCAATGTCGAGATGGACGTGACGACGGCGGGCGGCAGCGTGAAGCAGATGGTGTCCGCGCTGGGCGGCAAGGGCGCGATCGACGTGCGCGACGGCGCCATAGTCGGGATCAACCTGGCGGCGATGGTGCGAAATGCCGCGAACGCCTTCCTCGATTCCTCGGCGCGCGAGACGCAGAAGACCGACTTCGCGGCGCTGACCGCGACCTACACCATCGCGAAGGGCATCGTGACCAACAACGACCTCGCGCTCGTTGGGCCGCTGCTGCGGGTTACGGGTGCCGGCACGGTCGACCTTCCCGCGCGCACTGTCGATTACCGGATCGAGCCCAAGGCGGTGGCGAGCCTTCAGGGGCAGGGCGGCCAGGGTGACCTCAAGGGCATCGTCGTGCCCGTGGTCGTGTCTGGCCCGTGGTCGAACCTCTCCTACCGGCCCGACCTCACGGGCGCCATCACGGGTGCGCTGCGCGATCCGCAGGCCCTGCAACAGGGGCTGGAGGGGCTGAAGGGCGGCGGAACGGATGCGATCCGCAGCCTGCTCGGCGGCGGCGGAACGTCGGAGGGCGGGACCACCGAAGGCACGAAGAGTCCGCTGGGCGGCGTGCTCGACAAGGTGCTTGGCGGCAGCCAGACGCAGCAAGCACCCGCGCAGGAGAGCCCGTCCGGCACGACGACGACGCAGGAGGAGCCGGCACCCTCCTCGTCGCCACCATCTCCGAAAGATCTGCTGCGGGGGCTGCTGAACCGCTGACGGTGCGGTCCCCGTCAATCTCCCCTTAAGATTCGCCGTGGTCTTATCAAGTGACCTAACGGCCTTTCAGGGATGGGACCGAACATGTCAGGTCAAACGATCCGTGCCGCGGGCGCGGAGGACGCTCAGGCCCTCGCCTATATCGTCCTCAAGATGCTGTCTGAGACAGAGGGCGGCGACGGGATCGAGCGCGACAAGGTCGCCGAGCGCCTGAAGGAGGACGGACCCGGCGGAAAGGGCCTGTTCGAGTGCCTGATCGGATTCCATCGGGCCCGCCCGTCGGGCATGCTGATGTATTCTCACACCTACGACCCCTACACCATGTCGGCCGGGGCGCAGGTGCAGACGATCTATGTCACCGAGGCGGCGGGCGCGGATGGCCTGGCCGAAGACCTCGTGAACGGCCTCTTCCACATCGCGGCCAAGCAGAAATGGTCGCATATCGACTGGCCGGTCGACCGTACCGACAAGGACGCCGTCGCCTTCTTCAAGGACGAGGTGGGCGCGACCTGCGGCCACTATGGCTTCCGCGTCTCGCGCAAGAACATCGAGAACTGGATCAGGTCGGGGCGGGCGGCGGCGTAAGGCGCCGCGCGCGCCCTGCCGCGCACATGCCCAAGGCCGCACGCTCACCGGGGCACGCAAGCGTACAGCCGCGAAATGGCCCGCGCGCGGGCTCATCCTTCCTCACGCCGTTCAGCGGCTGAAGCGTCTCAGAAGATGGTAACGGCAGCCAGCGCTGCCACGCTCGCCAGCACCACGACGGCGGCGAGCGACAGGCCGACGATGGCCGCCGCCCCGATACGGAACCTCTTGCGCGGAGCGCGGCGTTCCGCCTCCCCCTTCGGCAGTTCCATCTCCTCGGTCCGGCCGGCCTGCTCCAGTTCGGCCTTCACGCGGCCCGCGACCTCGTCGGCGTCGAGGCCGAGGTGGCGGGCATAGGCGCGGGCATAGCCAACCGTGTAGCAGGCGGCCGGCAGCCGGTCGTAGGCGCCTTCTTCCAGCGCGAAGAGATAGGTCTTGGTCAGGCAGAGCTTGGATGCGGTGTCGTGCGCGTCCTCGTTGCGGCCGATCCGGCGTTCGCGCAGGACGGCGCCGATCGGCTTGTCCGGATCGCGTTCGGGGCGGCCGCCGCGGCGCATCGTGCCGCCGGAGACGCGCGTGGCATCGCGAAACTCTGCGATGGCGAGGTGACGTACGGACATGGTGACCCCTTGCTGGCTGCGTCCGAAGTGCCCCAAAGAAACCCTTTACAATTGAAGCAACGTTCTTAACGAGACTCAACAAGTGATTCGTTTACGGGCGCGATTCCGCATCGCTTTTCCCGGTTCCCGAACTTTAGGGCAGAAGGGTGAAGAGGGCGTAAACCAGCCCCTTCGGCCCGCCATAGTCCTCAGTTTTCGTGGAAAATGCGGTAGATCGCGCCCGCGTAGTCGTCCCCGATCAGCAGCGATCCATCGGGCAGCAGCGCCAGTTGCGCGGGCTTGCCCCAGGCCGTGCGCGAGCTTTGCCCGGCGAGGAAACCGTCGGCGAAGATCTCCAGCCGCTCGAAGCCGCCATCGGCGGAAAAGCGTGCGCGCAGAAGCTGATAGCCGGAGGGGTCCATCGGATCGCGGTTCCAGCTGCCCTGTAGCGCGATGAAGGCGTCGTTGCGGTACTCCTCCGGGAACATGGCGCCCGTGTAGAACACCATGCCGAGCGCGCCCGCATGCGCCTCGATCTCGGCGAGCGGCGTAACCGTGCCTTCGGGCGGCGTCGCATCGGCGAACTGCGGATAGGGCTTTTCCGCCTTGCCCCAGACGAAGGGAAAGCCGAAGTGCTGGCCCGGCGCGTCGAGCCGATTCAGCTCGTCCGGCGGGATATGGTCGCCCATGTTGTCGCCGCCATTGTCGGTGAAATGGAGGACGCCCGTCTCCGGATGCCAGTCGAACCCGACCGAATTGCGCACGCCGCGCGCGATCGTCTCGGGCTCCCAGGTCCGGGGATCGAAGCGGACGAGGGTCGCCGCGAGCCCCTCCACCGCGCAGATGTTGCAGGGCGCGCCGACAGCCGCGTAGAGCAGCCCGTCCGGCCCGAACTCGGCGGCGCGCCAGCCGTGGTGCCGCCGGTCGATCAGCCCCTCGTGCAGCATTTCTCCGGGCCCCGGCTCGCGCGGCCAGGTCTCGCTGAGGGCGAAGCGCCGGACCCGGTGCGTCTCGACGACATAGAGGCGGCCGTCCGGACCGATGTCGATGCCGTGCGGCATCTTGCCGTCCGTGATGACGGCGGTGCGCGCGTCGGGCCGCCCGTCGCCGTCCACGTCGTCCAGCCGCCATACCGTCTCGCCGCGCGTGGAGACGAAGATCGTGCGTCCGTCGTCCATCACGGCCATCTCGCGCGCGCCCGGCACCTCGGCGAAGAGTTCCGCCTTGAAGCCGTCGGGCAGGCGCAGGCTCGCGACCTGTTCGGGCGTGGCGGCAGATGCCGCGGCAGGCACGATGGCAAGCGCGGCGGCGGCAGCGGCGGCAAGGCGGGCGAGGGTCATCGGTCGGGCCTCCCTTGAACGGCATCAGGCGGGGATCGCCCCCCGCCTGACATGGGTTCGAAGGGGCCGCGCGTCCAGCCGAACGCGCCGGGACCGCCTCAGCCGGCAGCCGCCACCGCGCGCTTCGCCATCACGGTGACGAGATGGGCGCGATACTCCGGCGAGCCATGGATGTCGCCGTTCACGTCGTCCGGCGACACCTTCACATTGGCGACGGCATCGGCGGAGAAGTTGCCCGCGAGCGCCTTTTCCATCTCGGCTACACGAAAGACGCCGCTCGCGCCAGCGCCGGTGATCGCCACGCGCACCGAGCCGTCCTTCATCTGCGCGACGAAGGCGCCGACGAGGGAATAGCGCGAGGCCGGGTTCGGGAACTTGGCGTAAGCCGCCTTGGCCGGGATCGGGAAGGAGATCTTCGTGATGATCTCCCCATCCTCCAGCGCCGTCTCGAAGATGCCCTTGAAGAAGTCGTCCGCAGCGATCTGGCGGGCGTCGGTGTACACGGTCGCGCCGAGGCCCAGCACCGCGCCCGGATAGTCCGCAGCCGGGTCGTTGTTCGCGACCGAGCCGCCGAGCGTGCCGCGATGGCGCACGTGCGGGTCGCCGATGTGCGAGGCGAGATCGGCGAGCGCGGGGATCGCCTTGCGCACCTCCGCCGAGGAGGCGACGTCGGCGTGCCGCACCGCCGCCCCGATCACGACGGCGTCGCCCGTGACCTCGATGCCCTGAAGCTCGGCAACCTGGGCGAGGTCGACCAGGTCGGAGGGCATGGCAAGGCGTTGCTTCATCGTCGGCAGCAGCGTCTGCCCGCCGGCCAGCAGCTTGCCGTCCTCCGCCCCGCCGAGCAGGGACTTGGCCTCCGACAGGCTCGTGGGCCGGTGATAGGTGAAGGAATACATGGTTCTCGTTTCTCCCTGATGTTCGTGCGGGCCGCCCGCCCCCACCCCGCCGGTCGCGGCGGGACGGAGAGAGGCACCCGGATCAGCCGTGGATCGCGCGCCAGACACGCTCCGGCGTCGCGGGCATGGCGATGTTGTCGCTTCCCGTGGCGTCGATGATCGCGTTGATGACAGACGGCGGCGAGCCGATCGCGCCCGCCTCGCCGCAGCCTTTCAGCCCCAGCGGGTTCGACGGGCAGACGGTCGTCGAATGGCCGAGCGTGTAGGACGGCACGTCGGCCGCGCGCGGCATGCAATAGTCCATGTAGGAGCCGGTCAGAAGCTGGCCCGTCTCCTTGTCATAGATGCAGCCCTCGAACATCGCCTGGCCTATGCCCTGGGTCAGGCCGCCATGGACCTGCCCCTCGACGATCATCGGGTTCATGATGTTGCCGAAGTCGTCGACCGCGGTGAACTTCACGATCTCCGTGTGGCCGGTGTCGGGGTCGACCTCGACCTCGCAGACGTGGCAACCCGACGGGAAGGTGAAGTTGATCGGGTCGTAGAAGGCGCCTTCCTTCAGCCCCGGCTCGATCCCCTGCGGCAGGTTGTGGGCGGTGTAGGCCGCGAGCGACACCTCGCCGAAGCTCAGCTCCTTGTCGGTGCCCGCGACCTTCAGCTTGCCGCCCTCGATGACGATGTCGTCCTCCGCCGCCTCCATCAGGTGCGCGGCGATCTTCTTCGCCTTCGCCTCGACCTTCTCCAGCGCCTTGTGGATCGCGTTGAGGCCGACGGGGCCCGAGCGCGAGCCATAGGTGCCCATGCCGAACTGCACCTTGTCGGTGTCGCCGTGCACGATCTGCACGTTCTCCACCCCGATGCCGAGACGGTCGGCGATCAGCTGGGCGAAGACCGTCTCATGGCCCTGGCCGTGGCTGTGGCTGCCGGTCAGAACCTCGACATTGCCGGTGGGGTTCACGCGGACCTCCGCCGATTCCCACTGGCCGACGCCGGCGCCGAGCGAACCGACCGCCGCCGATGGGGCGAGACCGCACGCCTCGATATAGGTCGAGAAGCCGAGGCCGCGCAGCTTGCCGCGCGTCTTCGCCTCCTCCTTGCGGGCCGGCAGACCCTTGTAGTCCGCCAGTTCCAGCGCCTTCTCGATCAGCGCGTCGAAATCGCCGGAGTCGTAGTTCATGATCACCGGCGTCTGGTGCGGGAAGGACTTGATGAAGTTCTTCCGCCGCAACTCCACACGGTCGACGCCCATCTCGCGCGCCGCCTTCTCGATCAGGCGTTCGAGCAGATAGGTCGCCTCCGGCCGCCCCGCGCCGCGGTAGGCGTCGACGCAGTTCGTGTTGGTGTAGACCGCCGTCACCTCGCAATAGATGTTCTTCATGTCGTACTGCCCGGAGAGCAGCGTGCCATAGAGATAGGTGGGCGTGACCGACGAGAAGATCTGCATGTAGGCACCGATGTTGGCGATCGTGTTCACCTTGAAGCCGATGATGCGGTGGTCGGCGTCGAAGGCCATCTCGGCGTGGGTGACATGGTCGCGCGCGTGCGCGTCAGTCAGGAAGGACTCCGTCCGCTCCGCCGTCCAGCGCACCGGGCGGCCGACCTTCTTGGAGGCCCAGAGGCAGACCGTCTCCTCCGGATAGACGTAGATCTTGGAGCCGAAGCCGCCGCCGACGTCGGGGCCGACCACGCGCAGCTTGTGCTCCGGCGCGACGCCGACGAAGGCCGACAGCACCAGGCGCGCCACATGCGGGTTCTGCGTGGTGTTGTAGAGGGTGTAGCTCTCCTCCGCCTCGTCATAGACGGCGAGTGCGGCACGCGGCTCGATCGCGTTCGGGATCAGGCGGTTGTTGACCACGTCGATCTTCACGACGTGGGCCGCGTCCTTGAAGGCGGCATCCGTCGCCGCCTCGTCGCCGATCGGCCAGGTGAAGATGTGGTTGTTCGGCGCCTCCGGATGGATCTGCGGTGCGCCGGGCTCCATCGCCTTCACGGGGTCGATGACGGCGGGCAGTTCCTCGTAGTCGACGGCCACCTTCTCGGCGGCGTCGCGCGCCTGCTCCCGCGTGTCGGCGATCACGACGGCGACCTGGTCGCCCACGTGCTTCACCGTGTCGGCGGCGATGGAGGGATGCGCGCCGACCTTCATCGGCGTGCCGTCCTTCGAATGGATCATCCACCCGCAGATCAGGCTGCCGAGCTTGTCCTCGGCGAAGTCCTTGCCCGTCAGCACCGCGTGGACGCCCGGCATGGCCAGCGCCTCGGACGCGTCGATGTTGCGGATGCGCGCGTGCGCGTAGGGCGAGCGCACGAAGACCGCGTGCGTGGCGCGCGCCACGGCGATGTCGTCGGTGTAGCGGCTCTTTCCGGTGATGAAGCGCCTGTCCTCCTTGCGAAGGACGCGCTGACCCAGTCCGTCAGCTCCCATGATCTTCCTCCCTGTCGATCCCTGTCGGCGATTATTCGGCGGCTTGGGCGCCGCTCATCTTCGCGTTCGCGTCGAGGATCGCCTTGACGATGTTGTGATAGCCCGTGCAGCGGCAGATGTTGCCCTCAAGCTCCTCGCGGACGGTCTTCTCGTCGAGGTTCGGCCCGCCCTTGCGGTTCACGATGTCGATGCCCGCCATGATCATGCCCGGCGTGCAGAAGCCGCACTGGAGCCCGTGATGCTCGCGGAAGGCGGCCTGCATCGGGTGCAGTTCATCGCCCTTGGCCAGCCCCTCGATGGTCGTCACGTTGCTGCCGTCGGCCTGCGCCGCCAGCATCGTGCAGGACTTGACCGCGAGCCCGTCGACGTGAACGACGCAGGCGCCGCACTGCGAGGTGTCACAGCCGACATGCGTGCCGGTAAGACCCAGGTTCTCCCGCAGGAAATGCACCAGCAGAGTGCGATCCTCACACTCGCCGGAGACCTGGCGACCGTTCACACTCATAGTAACTTTTGGCATTAAAAGCCTCCCACCTGAAAAATTGGCCCCGTAGTCGTTGGGCTCGCTTGCACGATGTTGCTTGGGCGCCGGCGCGCCGCGGGCCGTCCGGAACGGCGGCCCGATTGCGGGTCAGCGTGACCCGAAATCGCCGCGTCCGCAAGATGGCTGCATGCGCGACATATCCACCTTTCTGCCTAGTCCCAGCACTCAGCTTCCGGCGACCCGCGCGAGTGCGGCCAGAACGCCCAGAAGCTGAACGGCGTTGAGCGTGACGGACCAGCGGTGCAGGTACCTGAAACGCCGCCCCGCTGCTGCGTCGCCGCCCTGTTCGGCGTCCCGTGCCGCGTTGATCTGCGGCATCAGGACCTGGCGTGCATAGACGAAGAGACCGGCCACCAGCGCCACGACGACGGCGAGCGTGATGTTGACCGCGAACATGAGCACGGCGCACGCCGCCGCCGTCAGCGCGCCATAGAGGTAGTAGAAGGGAAACAGCGCCCGGATGAAGCGGGCCGCCTCCTGCTCCGGCAGCTTGACGAACACGAGCGGCGCGACGACGGCGGAGAAGAAAACCATCCCGCCGAGCAGCAGTCCGCCAGACACGACCGTACCGGCCATGATCCAGTCCATGTGCATCCCCTCCCGCGGACGCGCCGGGCGCATGCTCGCCCGTTCCGCCGCTGCGAACCATATAGGGCCGGTGGCAACGCGGGCGACCCCCGCACGCGAGGTGACGATGGCCCGGATGAGACGCAGGTCCGACCTGCCGCAGAAGACCTGCGCGGCCTGCGGGCGCCCCTTCGCGTGGCGGCGCAAATGGGCCGACGTCTGGGACGAGGTGCGCTATTGCTCCGACGCCTGCCGGCGCGCGCGCCCTAGAGGAAAGGTGCCGCCGCCCCCGTCAGCAGCAGAAGACTGACGGTCGCGGTCAGCGCGATCCGCAGGCGCGGGTACCAGGCGGGCGCAAGCCCGTCGCGCGCAAGGCCGATGTCCACGACAAGCACACCCCAGAAGCCCGCGATCAACACCCACAGCCCCTGCGGCCCGAGCAGCAGCGCGCCGAAGGCCGCGAGCGCGGGCACAACCGAGAGCGTGAGGCGGCGGGCGATCCCCGGCTCATGGTGCATGGACGCGCCCCATTGCGCGCCACCCATGAAAGCGAGGATCACCGCGCCATAACCCAGCAGCACATGCCCGCCCACCGTCCGCCAGACCGGGTCGCCCAGCAGCGCCGCGCCCGCCCCGAACGCGAAGGGCAGCAGCCCCAGGCCCCCGAGCCAGGCCGCCGCGCGCGGGATCTCCGCCGTTTCTGCCGTCCTGCTCATGCCGTTTTATCCCTTTCGCCCAGGAAATCGCCGATGCGGCCCAGCGCACGCTCGATGTTCTCCAGCGAGTTCGCGTAGGAGATGCGGATGTAGCCTTCGCCGTGGATGCCGAAGTCGGGTCCGCCGATGGTGGCCACGCCCGCCTCCTCCAGCAGGGCCGAGGCGAGCGGCTTCGCCTTCCAGCCGGTCCCGGAGATGTTGGGGAAGGCATAGAACGCGCCCTTGGGCGTCGCGCAGGTGACATGCGGCAGCGCATTGAGCCCTGCGACCACCGCCTTGCGGCGCGCGTCGAAGGCCGCCAGCATCTCGGCGACGGCGTCCTGCGGGCCTTCGAGCGCGGCCTTGCCCGCCCATTGCGCGGGCGCGTTCACGCAGGAATGCGCGTTGACGCAGAGCTTGCGCGCATGGCCCACAAGCTGGTCGGGCCACACGGCGTAGCCGAGACGCCAGCCGGTCATGGCATAGGTCTTGGACCAGCCGTCCAGCATGATCAGCTGGTCGCGGATCTCCGGGTACTTCAGAAGGCTCTCGTGCGCCTCCCCGTCATAGGTCATGCAGGAATAGATCTCGTCCGAGAGGATCGCCACGTCGGGCCGCTGCGCCAGACCGGCGGCGAGCTTTGCCACCTCCGCCTTCGGCATCACGCCGCCGCACGGATTGCCGGGCGAGTTGACGATCACGAGGCGCGTCGCGGGCGTCAGCCGCGACAGCACGTCGTCCGCCGTCGCGCCGAAGCCCGTCTCCTCGCGCAGGGGTACCGGGACGGGGCGCGCGCCCGTGAACTCGATCATCGAGCGGTAGATAGGAAAACCGGGGTCGGGATAGAGGATGTCCGCGCCCGGCCGGCCGAACATCAGGATGGCGAAGAACATCGTCACCTTGCCGCCCGGCACCACGACCACATTGTCGGGGCTCACCTCGACGCCGTGGCGTCGGTGCAGGTCGGCGGAGACGGCCTCGCGCAGCGGCAGGATACCGGTCGCGGGCGTGTAGCCGTGATGCCCGTCGCGCAGCGCCTTGACCGCGGCCTCGACGATGTGCGGCGGCGTCGGGAAGTCGGGCTGGCCGATCCCCAGGTTGACGATGTCGCGGCCCTGGGTCGCCAGTTGCGTCGCCCGGGCGAGAACGGCGAAGGCGTTCTCCTCCCCGATGCGGTCCATGCCCTCGATCGGTTGCAGCATCCCAAGAGACCTCCTTCGGCCTGTTCTTCTTACGACCAGCCTGAAAACGGCGTCTCGGCCACCGGCGTCGGCGGCGGGCGCCCCTCCTCCCACGCCACGAGATTGTCGACGACGATGTCCGCCATTGCCTCGCGCGTGGCCTGCGTGCTGGAGCCTACGTGCGGGAAGAGCACGGCATTGTCGAGCGACATGAGCTCCGCAGGCACCTGCGGCTCGTCCGTGTAGACGTCGAGACCGGCGGCCGCGATGCGGCCCTCCTTCAGCGCGGCGATCAGCGCCTCCTGGTCGACGACGGACCCACGCGCGATGTTCACGAGCACGCCCCGCGGACCCAGCGCGTCGAGCACGCGCGCATCGACGAGGTTCTGCGTCTCCGGCCCGCCCGGCGTCGCCAGCACGAGGGTGTCGACCGCCGCAGCCAGCGAGAGGATGTCCGGGTAATAGGCATAAGGCACGTCCGGCTTGGGCGTGCGCGCGGTGTAGGCGACCTCGACGTCGGACGCCGCCGCCCGACGCGCGATCGCCCCCCCGATACGGCCGAGGCCCGCGACCCCCACGGTCCGCCCCAGCATCGACAGGGGCGACAGCGGAAAGGGGCCGGTGCGTTCCCATTTCCCCTCGCGCAGCCAGCGTTCCGCATGGCCGAACCGGCGCACGGCCATCAGCACCAGCGCCCAGGCGGTGTCCGCCGTTTCCTGCGACAGCACGTCGGGCGTGTTGGTGACGATCAGGCCGCGCCGGCTCGCGTGGGCCACGTCCACCGTGTCGTAGCCGACGCCGAAGTTCGCCACGATCGAAAGACCTGGCAGCCGGTCGATCAGCGCCGCCGTCACGGGATCGCACATCGGGCAGGCTACCACCGCGCCGATCCGGTCCGCGACCGCGTCGAGCGCGGCGTCGGGGTCGGCCGTCTCCCAGGGACGGTGCACGGTGAAGCGGGCGTCGAGCGCGCGGCCGACATAGTCGGGCAGACGCGGAAGTACCAGAACGTCGCGTGCCGGCATGTCCTTCCCCCTCCCCGCTCAGGCAGCCTTGGCCACGAAGGCCGCGAGCCGGTCGAGCGCAGCGTCGAGCGTGGCCGGCGACTTCGCAAAGCACAGCCGCGCGGTCCCGCGCTGCGGATCGTGCCCGGCGTAGAAATGGCTGACCGGGATCGCCGCGACACCTCCCTGCCGCACGAGACGCTCGCAAAAGGCCACGTCGTCCTCGCCGCGGGTGTCGATGGTCAGGAAGTAGGTGCCCGCGCACGGGTTCACCCGGAAGCCCAGCCGTTCCAGCCCGCCCGCGAAACGGTCGCGCCGCCCCTGCAGCATGGCGCGTGTCTCCGCGATGCTGCCCCGCCCCTCGCCGAGCCCGAAGGCCACCGCCGCCTGCAGGTTGGGCGGGGTCGTGAAGGTCAGGAACTGGTGCGCGCGGGCAAGCTGCGCGGTCAGCGCCGGCGCGGCGCACACCCAGCCGACCTTCCAGCCGGTGAGCGAGAAGAGCTTGCCCGCCGAGCCGATCTTCACCGCGCTGTGGCGCAAGGCGTCGATGTGCAGGACGCTGGTGAAGGGCGCGTCGTCGTAGACCGTCCCCTCCCACACCTCGTCGGAGACGACGATGGCGCCTGCATCCGCCGTGAGCGCGCCCAGAAGTTCCAGGTCCTCGCGCGGGATCAGTGTGCCCGACGGATTGACCGGGTTGTTCAGCAGGACGACGCGGGTCTTCGGCGTGAACGCCTTGCGCAGCACGTCTGCATCGAAGCGCCAGGACGGCGGCTCCAGCGGCACGAAGACGGGCACGCCGCCCGCCCGCTTCACCAGCGGCAGGTAGGCGTCGTACATGGGCGGGAAGAGGATCACCTCGTCGCCCGGCTCGATCAGGCTGAACATGGCTGCCGCCAGCGCCTCGGTCGCGCCCGACGTGACCATCACCTCCGCCCGCCAGTCGAGCGCGATGCCCTGCTCGGCGGCGTAGAATGCCGCCAGTGCTTCCCGCGCCGCATCGAGGCCCATCATGGGCGGATACTGGTTCCACCCGTCCACCACGGCATCGGCGGCCGCGCGGCGCACCGCCTCCGGCCCCGGATCGTCCGGGAACCCCTGGCCGAGGTTGATCGCATCATGCTCCCGCGCGAGGCAGGACATGGTCTCGAAAACGGTGGTGGGCAAGGCCGAAAACAGGCGATTCATGGCGGCGAGGATCCCCCGGCAGGCGAAAGCGACAGGCCGCGGACATTAGCCCGCACCGCGCGCCCGCGCAAAGCCCACGCTCACGCGTTGTAGGCGACCGCGCCGGTGACCGATATGTCGTAGTGGCCGAGCGCGTCGGCCTGGCGCGCGAACACCGGCGTGCGCGCGAAGGCGAAGAGCGCCTGCAAGGGCGGCTCGAACCAGTCGCGGCGGCGGCAGGCGATGTCGAAATGCTCCCACGCGAGCGGCACGAAGCCGACACCGCGTCCCCTTGCGACCGCGCCGACGGCAAGTCCGCAATCGGCCGCGCCGGAGACGACTGCGCTCGCCACGTCCGCCTCGGTCAGCGCATGGCCCTCTGCAGGCGTCAGCGTGTCGGGGTCGATACCCTCCGCTTCCAGCAGCCGGCCGAGCAGCATCTGCGCCCCCGCGCCCGCCTGTCGCATCACCATGCGCGCACCCGTCCGCGCCACGTCGGCGAGCGTGGCAAGTCCCTTCGGATTGCCGGCGGGCACGACCAGCCCTTGCTGGCGCCGCGCCCAGCGGATCAGCACGAGATCCGTGATGTCCGAGAGCGTGCGCACGGCCTCCAGGTTGAAGGTGGCGGCAGAACGGTCGGGCACGTGCAGGCCGACCGCCATCGCCTCGCCGCCCGCCAAGCGCGCGAGTCCCGCCGACGAGCCCTCGTAGAGCGCCGCGAGCCCCGCCCCGGACTCCCGCAGCGCCCAGTCGAGCAGCGGATCGCTCGACCCCGCCAAGATGGGCGGCGGCGTCACCGGCACGCGCCCCGTCATCTCCACCGCGTCCTCCACCCAACGGTCGACCAGCCGGCGCGGGAAAAGAAGCTTGCCCGTCACGCGCGAACACGGGATCGCCCGGCGCGCCACGAGGTCATAGATCGTCCGCTCCTTGAGGCGGAGATAGGCCGCGACCTCGGCCGTCGTCAGATAGCCTTTTGCCTGCATTTTAATGCGCTGTATTGCGAGGATTACGGATATTTGAAAAAGGCTACACCAGACCCATAATTGCCGCAAGGAACAGGGAGCCTCATGCAGGACAACGCCTTCGCCACCGCCGTCGCGCTCGTTCTCTCCGGCGATCCGCAATTGGCGCAGATCGTCGCGCTGTCGCTGAGCGTCACGCTGTCGGCGCTGGGGATCGCGCTGCTCATTGGCCTTCCGGCGGGTGCGGCGCTGGCACTGGCAAGATTTCCTGGGCGCAACGTGGTGGTGGTGGTGGTCAACGCCCTGATGGGCCTGCCGCCGGTGGTGGCGGGGCTTGCCGTCTATCTGCTGCTGTCGCGGGCCGGGCCTCTGGGCTTTCTGGGGCTTCTGTTCACGCCGGAAGCGATGGTGGCTGCACAGACCATCCTGATTCTGCCCATCATCGTCTCGCTGACGCGCCAGACGGTCGAGGATCTCTGGGCGGAGTATGCGGAGCATCTGCGCGCGCTGGGCATGAGCCGGATGCGGGCGATCCCCACCCTTCTGTGGGACGGGCGGTTCAGCCTTGTCACCGGCATCCTCGCGGGCTTCGGGCGGGCGAGCGCGGAGGTGGGTGCGGTGCTGATCGTCGGCGGCAACATCGCGGGCCACACGCGCACCATGACCACGGCCATCGCGCTGGAGACGTCGAAGGGCGATCTCGCGCTCGCGCTCGGCCTCGGCATCATCCTTCTGGCGATCACGCTGGGCCTCAACGCAGCGGCTTTTGCAACGGCGCGCGTCGCGCAACGGATCGCGGGAGGGTGACGGCGATGCACGGCCCCCTCGGCGTCCTGCCGCTCTACGTCCGCGGCCTCTCCTTCGAGGCGGGGGGCGCCCGCCTGCTCGACGGGGTGAGCTTCGATCTGCAGCCGGGCGAGCGCCTGGTCGTGATCGGCCCCAACGGCGCGGGCAAGAGCCTGCTGCTGCGGCTCTGCCACGGGCTGCTGACACCTGCTTCGGGCAGCGTCTCGTGGGGGACGGCGCCCGGAGCCCTGGCGCTGAAGCGCCGCGCAATGGTCTTCCAGCGCCCGCTGATGCTGCGCCGCTCCGCGCTCGCCAACATCACGCACGCGCTGGGCGCGCAGGGCATGGCCCGCCCGGAGCGCGAGGAGCGCGCGGCCACCTCGCTCGCCCGCTTCGGACTCACGCACCTTGCCCGCCGCCCGGCGCGGGTGCTGTCGGGCGGGGAGCAGCAGCGGCTTGCCATCGCGCGCGCCTGGGCGATGCGGCCGGAGGTGCTGCTGCTGGACGAACCGACGTCGGCGCTCGACCCCACCGCCACGCGCGCGATCGAGGAGATGATCATGGCCTGTCACGCCGATGGCATGACCATCGTGATGACGACACATGAGATGGGGCAGGCCCGGCGCATGGCCGACCGGATCCTGTTCCTGAACAAGGGGCGCCTGGTGGAGGAGGCACCGGCGGAGCGGTTCTTCACCGCGCCCGCGACGCAGGACGCGCGCCGCTTCCTGAACGGCGACCTGCTCTCGTGAGCCATCCGACACAACATGCCGCAAAGGGAAGAAAACGCATGCTGACCTTGACCCGCCGCACAGCGGTCGCTGCCCTGGCCAGCCTCGCGGCGCTTGCCGTCGTTCCGGCGACGGCCGCCGACCGCTTCATCACCGTCGCCTCGACGACCTCGACGGCGAACTCCGGCCTGTTCGAGCATATCCTGCCGTTGTTCAAGAAGAAGACCGGGATCGAGGTGCGCGTGATCGCGCAGGGCACCGGCCAGGCGCTGGAGACCGGGCGGCGCGGCGACGCCGACGTGGTGTTCGTCCACGCGCCTGCCGCGGAAAAGAAGTTCGTCGCCGAGGGCTACGGCGTCGTCCGCAACGAGGTGATGTACAACGACTTCGTGATCGCCGGGCCGGCGGCCGACCCGGCCGGCGTCAAGGGCATGTCCGACGCCGCGGCGGCGCTGACGAAGATCGCGGAAGCCTCCGCCACCTTCGCCTCCCGCGGCGACGATTCCGGCACCCACAAGGCCGAGTTGCACCTGTGGAAGGCGGCGGGCATCGAGCCCAAGGGGAGTTGGTACCGCGAGACGGGCTCCGGCATGGGCGCGACGCTGAACACCGCCGCCCAGCTTCCCGCCTATGCGCTGACCGACCGCGGCACCTGGATCAGCTTCAAGAACAAGGCCGACCTGGAAATCGCGGTCGAGGGAGATCCAGCGCTCTTCAACCAGTACGGCGTGATCCTCGTGAACCCGAAGAAGCACGCACACGTGAAGAAGGACGACGGCCAGGCCTTCATCGACTGGCTGATCTCTGCCGAGGGGCAGAAGGCCATCGCCGACTACAAGCTCGACGGCCAGCAGCTGTTCTTCCCGAACGCGAAGTCCGGCAGCAGCAGCTAGGACCGCACCGCCCGCAGGGCCTCCACGAGGGCGGCAATCCCGTCCTCGGGAACCCCGTCGTTGAGGATGCGCACGTCGGGGGCGAAGACCGCCTCGCCTTCCGCCGCGCGGGCCAGCCGGTCGCGCAGGGCCTGGCCGCCCTCGCGGCCCCGTTCCGCCAGCCTGCGGGCGAGGATGTCGGGCGAGGCCGTGACGAGCACCGCCAGAACGCGGGGCCAGCGCGCCCGCGCCTCGTCCGCGACAGTGCGGGAGACGTTCGCCACCACCACGCGCCCCGCCGCGAGATCGTCCCCGATCGCGGCGGGCAGACCGTACGCAAGCCCGTGCGCCCGCCACGACAGCGCGAAGGCGCCCGCCGCCTCCGCATCGGCAAAGGCTTCGGGCGTCATGGCGTCATGCGCCTCCCCGCCAGCGTCCGGGGCCCGCGTGATCGTGCGGCGGACGAAGACGAAGCCCTGATCGTGCGCCAGGCTGGCCCGCGCGCCTGCAAGCAGCGTATCCTTGCCGGCACCCGACGGCCCGGCCACGAGAACCAGCGTGCCCGCCACCGGCGTTGCGTCGTCTCCCGTCACGGCCTGTCCTCCGCACCTGCCCCTGTCCATCACGAAGGCGACCTGATGCCCCTCCTCGAATATTTCTATTCCGCCCATTCCGCCTTTGCCTACCTCGGATCGGCCCGGCTCATGGAGATCGCGGGCGCGGCGGGCGTGAAGATCGTCCACCGCCCGATGGACCTGCGCCGCGTCGTGGCGGCGGCGAGCCCCGTGCCCTTCCGCGACCGCAGCCCCGCACACATGGCCTATTTCTTCGGGCGCGAGATCGTCCGCTGGGCGGAGGAGCGCAACGCACCCGTTATGGACGGCTTCCCAACGCACCACGCCAACGATATCGGGCTGCCGAACTGCCTGCTGATCGCCGCGATGGAGACGGGGCACACCATCGACCGCCTCGCGCACCGGATGCTGGAGGCGCATTGGCGCGACGACGCCGACCTCGCCGACGCCCCGACGCTAGCGCGCCTCGCGCGCGAATGCGGGCTCGACCCCGCCCCCCTGCTCGCCGCGGCGGACACAGCGCAAGTGCGCGCGGTCTACGATGCCAACACGGCGGACGCCATCGCCCGCTCGGTCTTCGGCTCGCCCACCTATGTCGTCGACTGCGACATGTTCTACGGCCAGGACCGGCTGGAGATGGTGGCCCGCGCGCTGGCGAAGCCTTACGCGGGCACGCCCTTCAACGGCCCTCCACCGGCCCGGACCTGACCGATGCTGACACAGGCGTCACGTCTCGTTGACACATCGCCCGCGCCACGGGCCCGGCGTTAACCATATAACCGCCCATGGAACGGGCGGTTTCCTGCCATGCGATGCGCTTGGCACGAACCCTGCTTTTTTCATCGGCGCCCGGCAATCGCCGGGGGGATCCGACAAGAACGCAGGGAATACCCAGGGGTGACACGCATCAAGACCATTGCGGCCGCGCTCGTGCTGGCGCTCGGAACGGTCGCGGCTGCCGAGGCCGCGCCGGTCAGGACCGACATCAACCATTGGATCAGCGGCTCGACGAGCCGCACCTACGACATCAACGGCGACGGCATCGACGACGTCCGTTTCGACAAGTCCTACGGCTATTCTTCCTACTATTCGCGCTGGTCGGACCTCCATGTGACCGGGCTCAACGGCGCGCAGATCGCGACCGGCGGACCGCTGTCGGCGGGCGATGCGATCGACGCCGCGCTCGGCTTCACCAGCACACGGCATCTGGCCGACTACAACTACTCCTACTCTCCGGGCGGCTGCTCGGGCAGCTGGTTCCGCCGCAGCTGCTGGCCGAGCCGAACCTACATCTCCTACAATGGCGAGTGGAACGCAGGCACGGCCATTGCCGACGGCTTCCTCGGCATCATGCTGGCGACCGCGACCGATACGCTCTTCGGCTGGTTCGACCTGCGCATGGATGCGCAGGGCAACGCGCTGGTGCGGGCCATGGGATACGACGACGCGGGCGGCACGAGCTATGCCGGGGAGGAAACGCTGGTCGTGTCCGAGAGCCGCGAGAGCGAACCTCTGACCCAGGCGCAACCGGGCACGCAGGTTCCCGCGCCCGCGCCGCTTACCCTTCTGGCGCTCGGCCTCGCCGCGCTGGGCCTCAGCCGCCGGCGCACTGCCTGACAGGCAAGCCAATGGGCCGGGGGCAATTTGCGCTCCCGGCTCACGCGCCTGCGGGCGGGCGGCCCGAAAGCCCCTTGCCCAGCCGGAACCCGGCCCACACACCGCCAAGCCAGAGCGCGACGGACAGCGCAACGGCACCTGCTGCGAGGCCCGCACGGCCCGATATCAGCATCTCCAGCGCTTCGAGGCTGAAGATGGAGAAGGTGGTGAACCCTCCGCAAAGCCCCGTGATGACGAACTGGCGCGCGACCGGCGAGGGCTCGTAGCGCCCGCCGGGAACGGTCAGCCCCGCGAACAGGCCGATGGCCACCGACCCCAGCACATTGGCGGCCAGCGTGCCCGCAAGCAGCCCGCCACCCAGCGCCGCGCCCAGTCCTGCGCGCGCCACCGCGCCCAACGCCGCACCGGCTGCAATGGCACCATGGCGGGCGAGCGCGCCATCCATCTAGGACAGCCCCAGCGCCGGCGCGGCCTGCCAGCCCGCTGCCGCCGCCCCGATGCATCCGCCAAGCGACACCGCGACATTTGCACCCGCGCGCGGCCAGTCGCCCGCCTGCATCAGCGCCAGCGTCTGCAGGCTGAATGAGGAGACCGTCGTGTAGCTTCCGAGCAGACCCGTGGCGAGCAAGGTCCAGAGGGTTGCCGCCTCTGGACGGCCCGCCAGAACAGCTGCCAGCAGGCCGATCAGGAACGAGCCCGTCAGGTTCACGCTGAGCGTACCCCAAGGGAACCGTTCCCCCACGCCACGCGCCACCGCGCCGGAGACCGCTGCGCGGGCTACGCCCCCCAGCGCGCCGCCCGCCGCGACCGCAAGCAGTCCGGTTGCCGTAAGGCTCATCGCCGCAAAGGTCAGAGCGCCGCGACGACCAGGAACTCGACCTTGTAGTGCGGCTGGACGAGTTTCGATTCGCCGCAGGCACGCGCCGGCTTGTTGTCCGGGTCGATCCAGGCGTCGTAGACGGCGTTCATCTCCGCCACGTCGGCCACGTCGGCGACCCAGACCTGCACCGACAGCAGCTTCGACTTCGACGTGCCCGCCTTCTTGAGCAGGCTGTCGACGCGGGCGAGTGCGTCCTGCGTCTGCTCCGTCACGGTCGCGCCTTCGCCCACCTGGCCGGCGAGCCAGACGAGGCCGTTGTGGATGACGGCCTGGCTCATGCGCGGGCCCTGGTCGATGCGGGTGATGGTCATGGGATCGGTCCTTTCTGCTGAAGACAGCCGCAGAGAGTGCCGACCCCGCCCGGTCCGTCAAGGGCGCATGGGGCGTGCGCGCCTCAGCCCTGCTTCCCGTGCGCGTCCCGGAAACGGGTGAGGAAGGACGCGAGGTTGTCGCCCAGTTCGTCGCTCAGGTAGCCGCCCTCCTGGATCAGCACGCTGGGCAGGCCGAGCGCCGCGATGGCCGCGCCGATCCGTCCGAAGCCTTCCGTGGTGATCGCGAGGCCCTGGAACGGGTCGCCCGCATAGGCATCGAGGCCGAGCGCGACCACCAGCGCATCGGGCGCGAAGGCGCGGATGCGCTTCAGCGCCGCCTCCAGCGCTTCCAGGTAGGCGTCGTCAGCGGTCCCTCGCGGCAGAGGAATGTTGAGGTTCGCGCCGAGGCCCGCCCCCTCGCCCCGCTCCTCCGCATAGCCCCAGAAGAACGGGTAGAAGCGCACCGGGTCGGCGTGGAGCGAGACGGTCAGCACGTCTCCCCGGTCGTAGAAGATGCCCTGCGTGCCGTTGCCGTGATGCACGTCGACGTCGAGGATGGCGACCCGCGCTGCCCCCTTCGCGCGCAGACGCTCCGCGGCGATCGCGGAATTGTTCAGGTAGCAGAAGCCGCCCGCGAGATCCTTGAACGCATGGTGCCCCGGCGGACGGCAGAGGCCGTAGGCGGCAGGCGCGCCACCCGCCACCTCGTCCGCGGCCGTGACCGCGGTCCAGGCGCTGACCTTCGCGCTCTCCCATGTATGCTCGGAGATCGGGCAGGCCGTGTCCGCCAGGTGATAGCCCGCCTGCCCCACGGCAGACGCC
This sequence comes from Futiania mangrovi, assembly GCF_024158125.1. Taxonomy (NCBI): domain Bacteria; kingdom Pseudomonadati; phylum Pseudomonadota; class Alphaproteobacteria; order Futianiales; family Futianiaceae; genus Futiania; species Futiania mangrovi. The sequence continues at coordinate 431,858 of NZ_JAMZFT010000003.1, forward strand.
GGATAGGCCCCTCCGCGCCGGTCGGGGTGGATGTTGGGGATCACCTCTTCCGAGGCGCCGTCGATGCGCGCCCAACGCTCCCGGATCGTGTCGAGGAACTGGATGTATTCGGCCGTGTGCACCGCCGCGATGGGACCGAGGCCATGCTCGACGGGCTCCATGCGCGCGAGCCCCGCCGCCTTCGCCCCTGCCAGCAGGCGGTCGACACGGGCCGGCTGCTCCGGGTTCGGGCGCGGGGCGCCGCTCGACAGGAAGAACTTCGGGTCGTGCCGACGCTGGGCGTCGTTGAAGATGACCTTCATCGTGATGCGCGCTCTCTCATCCCTGGGGCCGGAGTTTCGTCCGGGCGGTCTTTCGGTGCGCGCGCGGACCGCGGAAAGGGACGCGGGGCCGGCGCAGGTACCCGAAGGTCGCGCCACAGGACGCCCCGTTCAAATAGAAATTCGGAATGTAGATCATCGGCCAGACCGATGACGGCTGGCCGGGGCGAGGGGCGCGCGGCCTCAGGCCGGCTTGCGGCGGGTGGCAGCGCGGGCCGCGTCGCGCCCGCCGAACAGTTCCGCCACCGCGATGATCGCGCAGGTGATCGCCATCAGCACGACCGAGATCGCCGCCGCCGCAGGGAAGTCCGATCCGGTCTCCGAGATTTTCGAATAGAGCACCAGCGGCAGGATGTTGACCTGCGTACCCACCAGCGCGAGCGCCGTGCCATAGGCCCCGATCGCCACCGCCGAGGTCAGGCAGAACGCGGTCAGCAGCGAGGGAAAGATCTGCGGGATAAGAATGTCGAGATAGGCGCGCAGATTGCCCGCGCCGAGCGACCGCGCGGCGGCAAGCTGCGCATGGTCGAAGTTCTGCACGACAGGCAGAACCACCATCACGACGCGCGGGATGAGGTAGTAGGAATAGGCGAAGCCGAGGCCGAGCGGCGAGTAGATGAAACCGCCGACGACCGCCGGGTCCGCGCCCAGCTTGGCCACCGACATCGTGAAGAAGCCCGCGCGCCCGAACACCAGGATGAAGCCATAGGCGACGATCAGGCCGGAAAAGGTGAGCGGCAGCGAGATCACGAACAGCAGCGTGGTCCGCGCCCCTTCGCCCAGCCGCGCGAGATAGAGCGCGACGCACAGGCCCACGAGGACGGAGAAGAGCGGCGCCGCGACGCCGAGGACGAGACTGCCCTGCAGCCCCTTCCAGAACACCGGATCGGCAACCAGCCGCCCGTACGCGGCCCCGCCGCCCTCCCAGGATTCGACCACCAGGACCGAGAGCGGGAGCACGAAGAAGAGAAACAGGAAGACGGCGGCCGGCAGGCTCAGCCAGATCAGGATGTGCCGCGGTGTCATGCCCGCCGTCTCCCTTGCTTCACGTGACGCTTACTGGCCGAGAACGGCCTTGGCCCAGGCCGTGTCGATCTCGGCCTTCTTCGCCTTCGCCTTCGCCACGTCGAGCGGCTGAAGCTGCGGCGCGGCCGGCATCTTGTCGGCCACCGCTTCCGGCAGCGTCACACCCGGCACGGACGGACGCACGAAGCCGTCGGCAAAGGTCGCCTGGCCCACCTCGGTCATGATGTAGTTGAGCCAGAGCTTGCCGGCGTTCGGGTTCGGCGCACCCTTGACGAGGCTGATCGCATAGGGCGCGGCCGCGGAGGCTTCCGCCGGGATCACGACCGCGATGTCGTCGCCCATGCCGTCCCGGTACTTCGCCTTGAGGCCGTCGTTCTCGTAGCCGATCCAGATCGGGATCTCGCCCTTCAGGAACTGGGCGTAGGGCGTGGTGCCCACGACGCGCAGCACATTGCCCGCCTGGTGCAGCTTGGCGAGGTAGTCGATGCCCGGCTGCACGTCGTCCATGCTGCCGCCGTTACCGAAGGCCGCACCGAACGTCACCACCTGGCCCTGTCCCGTCGAACGCGGGTCGAGATAGACGATGGCATTCTTGTACTCGTCCTTCATCAGGTCGGCCCAGCTCGTCGGCACGTTCTTGACGAGCTTGGTGTTCACAAGGAACGCGACATTGAGCGTGTGGATCGTGAACCACTTGCCTTCCGGGTGCTTGAACGCAGCCGGCAGCTTGTCGAAGTTCACCGGCTCGAAAGGCGCGACGACGTCCTTGTCGACCGCATCGAGCGCAGAACCGGCGAAGTAGTAGGCCGTGTCGGCCTGCGGACGGTTGCGCGACTTGTCGAGCGCAACGACCGTCGCTGCCGAGCCGAGGTCGTTGTAGACCATCTCGACACCCGGATAGCGCTGCTTGAAGGCCTTGAACTGGGCAGCCCAGTTGGCCCAGGTCGGACCGGTGTCGAACGACACCACCAGACCTTCCGCGGCCGCAGCTTCGTAGAGGGCCTTCTCGCCCTCGTAAAGCTCTGGCCCTTCGAATGCGTGCGCCGCGAACGGCACCGTCATCATGGCCGCAAGACCGGCCCCGATCATCCAAGTCCGCATGATTTTGCCTCCCCAGGCTGAAAGCGCAGACGATTACACCACAGGCGGTAGAAGCCGGACGTGTTCCGGCGGTATCGAGACGGCGGTAAGCGCGTCCCGATTTCGTGTCTCGCCACGGATCTTCCCCCCCGCGACAGCAAGGTCGAAGCGGCGCACGGCGCCGAGGAAGCGGTCGTGGTCGAGCATTCCGTCAAAGAGGTTGGCCGCCCCGGCAGCCGCGACCGCGTCCGCGTGGGCGATCACGTGCTCGGGCCGGACGAGAACCGTCACGGGCTGGCCGGCCCGGTAGCCGCCCGTGTCGCAGGTGAGCGGGCCAACGGGCGTCATGACCGTGCCGCCCTCGCCCACCGTTCCGTCCCACAGGTTTGCGTGGCCGACGAAGGCCGCGACCGTGCGGTCCACGGGGTTGTCGTACAGTTCCTTGGGCGCGGCAAGCTGCAGCAGGCGGCCCGAATGCATCACCGCGACCCGGTGCGCGATGGAGAGCGCTTCCTCCTGGTCGTGGGTGACGTGCAGCGTGGCGATGCCCGCTTGCTGCTGTACCCGCATGATCTCGTCGCGCATGTCCTCCCGCGTGTTGGCGTCCAGGGCGGACAGGGGCTCGTCGAGCAGGAGCGCGCGCGGCTCGAACACCAGCGCGCGGGCCAGCGCGACGCGCTGCTGCTGGCCGCCCGAGAGGTTGCGCGGCGGCCGCTCCGCGAAGGCTGCGAGCCCCACCGCTTCGAGCGCCTTGAGTGCGCGGGCCTTGCGCTCCTCCACCGCCATGCCGCGCACCTTCAGCGGATAGGCGACGTTCTGCCACGAGGTCATGTGGGGGAAGAGTGCGTAGGACTGGAACACCACGCCCACGCCGCGCGCCCGCGGCGGCAGATCGGTGATGTCCACGCCATCGATGAGGATGCGCCCCGCGTCCGGCTTCATGAAGCCCACGAGCAGGTTGAGAATCGTGCTCTTGCCCGAACCGGACGGGCCGATGACGGCAAGCAGCTCCCCCGGCGCCATGTCGAAGGAGATGTTGCTGACCCCGTTCTCCGTGCCCGGGTAGGTGTAGCTGACGTTCTGGAAGGAAACCGACAAGAACCGCCCTCCCCGCTCAGCGCGCGTGGCCGGCGCGGGCGGCAAGCGCCCCGCCGCCGGCTGCCACGAACGCCAGCACCAGCAGAACGACCGTCGCCGCGCAGGCGAAGCCGGTCGCGCCGTAGAACGCCTGCAACAGCACCACCGGATAGGTGCGCGAAAGGAAGCCCGCGACCAGGTTGGAGATCTGGAACTCCCCGATCGAGATCGCCGCCACCATGATGAGGCCCGACAGCAGGCTGTAGCGCAGCGACGGCAGGACGATGTCGAAGAAGCGGTTCGCGAAGCTCGCGCCGAGGGTGTCGGCCACGCGCTCCATCTCGCCGAGGCCCAGGTGGCGCATGTCGGCAAGCAGCGTGTTCAGAAGGTAAGGCAATGTCACCACCACATGGGCCGCGATCAGCAGCCAGACGCTGCCGAGGAAGGGCAGCGTGTCACTCGAAAACACAAGGATGAAGCCGAAAGCCAGCACCAGTTCCGGCACCGCGATCGGCAGCAGCGACATGATCCGGGCCGCGACCTGCACGCCCCGGTGGGCGGCGGCGAAGATCGCGTAGGCGAGCGGCACGCCAAGCAGCGCGTTGATGAGGCACGTCGCCGCAACGACCTGCAGGCTGGTCGTGAACGCGCGCTGGAAGCTGGGGTCGCTGAAGACCTCCATGTACCAGCGGTCGGTAAACCCGCTCGGCAGCAGCGTGTTCGTCCAGCTCGCCCCGAACGAGCCCACAAACAGGAGCACAATCGGCGCCGCCAGAAAGACGAGATAGATCAGTGTGATGACGAACACGTGCGACCGTACCTGATTGTGCTGAGACCCGGGGCACAGGCCAGACAGGCCCGTTTCCGCCCCGGGAAACGATAACGGAGGGGGTACCCCCGCTCTATGAGAATTTTATGACATTCCAAGCGATTCTTTCCACCCGGCCCGCCATCCCACCGTAGTCACGCGGCTTTCTCCCGCAAAGCACACGGGAGAGAGCGGTTCGCAGCCGCCCCCTCCCCTCGCTTGTCAGTTTTCTTACATCCGGGACAGTGGTCCCGGCAACCTTCAGAAATCGTCCAGGCTGTCGTCTTCCCGCTCGATCTGGATGGCGCCCGCGCCCGGGCCGGCCTCCGCCTCAGGCAGTCGCACCGGCTCGGCCCGCTGGTAGAGGTCGATCAGCGCCGTCACCACGTTTCCGATCGCCGTGCGCTGATCCTCGGTGATGCGGCTGCCCGGGTTGGCCGGCTGGCGGCCCCAGACGACGAGCGCGCGCGCCGCGGCCGCCGAAACGCCAGGGTCGGCGTCGTCCGAGAGCGACGACAGCCAGGCAAGTGTCGCTTCCTCCGAGTGTTTGCCCCAGCGGCCGATCTCCGGCACCAGCGCAAACGCCGTCTGGCTCGGCAGGTTCACGACGATCTGCTCGTCCGGCATCGCGTTGGGCGAGGATTGAAGCTCCGGCGGCACGAACACGGTGGTCAGGCCGTCTGGCCGGTTCTCGAAGGTGCGGTTGCGCAAGGATACCCCGTCGCGGCCCGGCCGGTCGACGATCTCGCCCGCGTCGTTCATGGTGATGACGCGGCCCACGCCCGGCGGTTCCGGGAACACGTCGGCCTTCACCACCGCGCCCCCGCCCATGCGGAAGGGCGAAACCCCGATATAGGCACCGAAGGGCGCCAGCGGCGTCCCCGCCGTCGGGGTAAGCACCACGTCGGCCCCGACCTCGAAGTCCATGCGCGTGCGATAGGGCTCGCCCGTGGCCGGGCGCGCGTCCGGCGCAAGCTGCGTCATGTGGTCGTCACGGTTGCGGACGTTGAGGCCGAAGAGCGAATCGGACTCGAAGCCCCGGAACAGCGGGCGCCAGGCGTCAGGCAGACTGCCGTTCTCCGAGAAGAGCGCCGGATCGACGATCCCCTCCTGCAAGAGCGCGACCTGCCGCTCGGTCAGGCGCTGGCCGGGCGGGATGACCCAGTAGCCCGCGTTCGGCCCCACATAGTCCATGGTGCGCATCTCCAGCGACGGATAGATGCCGCCAACGAACGGCAACTGCATGGGGTTCATCGCTTCAGGCAGTTGCGAGTAGGTCTCGAACTGCAGGATCGACTTCATCACGATGGGCTTCAGGACCACGTATTCGCCCGTCGCCTCGTCGCGCGCGACATTCATGCGATAGCCCGACGGCGCGTTCGGATCCTCCACGATGCCGCCTGTCTGCTGGTTGTTCTTCAGGCTCATCTCGACGAAGAGGGAGCGGGCGGCTTCGGTCGGCGGCAGGGCGGGAAGGAGTTCACCCAGAGCGGTCGTGATGCCGAGCAACGCCCCCTGGTCGAGCGCCGGGGCCTGCACCGGTTCCGACAGCGTGCCGCGGTTCGGACGGAAGGCGAGGTCCGAACTCACGTAAAGCTCGTTCTTCAGGTCGGCCCAGGCCGCCTTCACCTGCCCCATGTCGCCGCTGCGCAGCGCGCCTGCGATGTCGGCGACACCCTTGCGCAGCAGGCGGGCGGCATCGTCGATCTCCATGAACTGGCGGCGCTGGTCGAACGGATAGGTCGTGCCGACGCGCAAGCCCGTCTCCGCGAGATAGACGTCGCGGATGCCGCGCGTCTGCAGGAAGGCCTTGACCGGCCCGCTCTGCAGGATGTTGTCGTTGATCCAGTTGAGGATCGGCTGGTCGGGATCGTTCTCGCGCGGGGTGATCTGGCGCAGCCGCACCTCGACGCCCAGGCCCTCGTCCTCCATGCCCGGCTCATAGACCGGATAGTGCGAGGGATCGACCGCGCCGCTCACCCGGTTGCCCATGTAGCGGAAGGCATCCTGAAGGGACGAAAGGCTGAAGTCCGGGTCGCCGAAGAGCGAAATATAGCGGCTGCCCTCGCCCGCATCCTGCGCGGAGGCATCGAGCAGGCTCGACGGCAGCGTCGCTGCGTCGAGCGTGCCGAGCCATGCCGTGATGCCGGCGGGCGTGCCGTCGGTCTCCGCCGCCATGCGGGCCGCCAGCGCGCCCTCCATCGCGCCCAGTTCCTCCGCCGAAAGTGCACCGTAGAGATCGGCCGGCAGCATCTCGCCCAGCGCCACCTCCGCCCGGTCGCGCAGGTAGACCGCCTGCGCCGTCTCCGCGAGGTCGGCAAGTTGCGCCGGGTCGTTGCGCAGGGCGTCGAGCGCGGCGGCCATGCCCTCCTGCGTACCGCCGCTCTGTTCCGACAGATGGCGGCCGAGCGTCTGCGCATAGGAACCGCGCTGGCCCGGATCGCCCGCGGCCCGGTCGAAGCCCGGAAGGCTGGGGATGGCCGCATCGGCGAAGGCGACCGCGGTGTGTGCCGCCACGCCCGCGCCGGCCTGCGGGAAGGTCACGTTGTCGAGGCCGAGGCCGGGTGCCGAGAAGAGCCCCGGTCCGGGCGTCTGCGGCACGGACGGCCCCGTCACGTCGAGCACGGAGGCATCCTGGACCGGGGTGGGCACCGTCCTGCCCATCGGTTCGAGCGGCGCCCCGCCTGGCGTCTGCGGGCCCTCGCCCGGACCATAGGGGACCGACCGCGGCTGCGGGTTCGCGTCGCCATAGGCCAGCAGCTCATCCACCATCGTCAGATAGTCGGAAACCGCGGTGGCGTCGGGGGCCTGCGCAAGAGTGTTCTCGAGCCCTGTCTTGAGGGTCTCCAGGTAAAGCCGCGTGTCCTCCGGCGACAGCGTCAGGCGCAGGCCCTCTGGCGTGACCCGCGGCTCGCCCGAACGCGGCGAATCGAGGAAATCCGGCGTCTCCGCCAGCCGGCCCATGTACTCCTGCGCCGTGCGCTGGTTCGCCAGCAGCCGGTTGGCGAAGTCCGGATTCCGCCCGAACGCGTCCCAGAAGGCCTGGGAGACGTTCGCCTCCAGCACGCCCGTGGAGGTGACCTTGGGTTGCATTGCCCCCCAACTGTCCGCCGCCTGTCCCCAGTTGAAGACAGCAACACCTGCGAGCCTCTGGCCCTCCGCCTGCGTGATGGCGTCGAAATTGGCCACCGGGTCGAAGGCGACTGCCGCGCCGGTCTGCAGGGTGATGCTCCGGTCGCCCTGCACGACCTGGTCCATGAGACGGCTGTTGGCAAGCGGCGCGACATCCGCACTGCCCTCCTGCGCGCCCCATTCGTAGAGGGTCGCCGTGATCGCCTCGTTGATCATCTCGTCGACGTGGCCGTTCGGCGGGCGCGGCGTGAAGCCGGGCGCGACGGGAACCTGGTCCACGGTCGCGCCGGTGGCCGCGTGGCTCGTCTCGTGCGCGGCGAGCGGGTTCACATCCTCGACGAAATCCTTCACGGACGTGCCCAGCGGTTTGGACCGCGTGACGGGCTGCCCCTGCGCGTCGATGAAGCCGCCGTCTGTCGTGACGCGGTCGGTAAACTGCCCGGTGCCGCTCGTGCTCGGGGTCAGCGTGGTCGACAACTGAAGGCCGAACGGATCCTCGCCCCCGCCCTGCTGGCCCACCGGTGCGATCCCGGGTGCGCTTTCGGGCGATGTCGCCGGAACTGGCCGCGTTCCTGCCAGCCCGGCATCCGCTGGCACTGGTTCCGGCCTGGGTTCGGCGCGATTGTTGGTGACCTGGATCATACCGCCGAGGTTGTTGGCGTCGAGGACGGCCTGTGGTGCGGTTCCGTCGCGCAGCAGGCCGGTTTCGGTGGCGTAGTTGAGGAGGTCGGCGGCCTCGCGCGGCGTCAGGCCTTGCGCGAAGAAGCCGCGTCCATTATCCGCCGGGATCGTGATGTCGACCGCGTCGGGCAGCCCCGTGCCCGTCCAGTCGGCCGCGTTGAGGTTGTTCTGCGC
>NZ_JAMZFT010000004.1 GCF_024158125.1 Futiania mangrovi
GCCAATGATACTGTGTCAAAAGACACGGGAAAGTCGGTAACCGCCAAGCCTAAACAGTCAAGAAAAACAAACCTCTCCTGATGTTCTCATTGCCGCGGGGTGGAGCAGCCCGGTAGCTCGTCAGGCTCATAACCTGAAGGTCGCAGGTTCAAATCCTGCCCCCGCAACCAACTTTACCGAACGGATCACGTTTGGATTGCCAGCCCCTCGTTGAGGGGTTTTTTGTTTTGGGGTTTTCGCCGGCAGTGCGGTGAGAGTTCCCGTGTCGGGGGGAGTGCCCGTTCAAAAGAGGGCGGTCATGGCAATGCGTCTCCACGCCCCGGTAGCAAGCGCTGTGGGCTGTGCTGTCTGGCTGGACTGGCGCGGCGAGCCGGGTTGCGTATCACGGGGGTCGTGGACGCTGGCTCGTCCGCGCCGCGCGCATCTCTACGGTTCGATCACGATCTTGCCGAGGTGCGTGTTGGTGCGCATGAGGTCGTAGGCGCTCGTAATGTCCTCTAGGGGGAAGGCAGCGACGACGGGCAGGGCAATGCGTCCCGCCTCGACATGGTGCTGCAGGGCCTCCGCGGTCGCGGCGACGATCGCCGCGATCTCCACGTCAGAGCGGGTGCGGAAGGTGACGCCGATATAGCTCAGCCGCTTCAGCGCATGCAGGTCGAATTCGAACGGGCCGGACATGCCGCCGAGACGGCCGACGTTGACGATCCGGCCAAGGATCGCTGCGGCCAGCATGCTGCCGTTAACCGTTTCGCCGGACACCATGTCGATGACGAGGTCGACGCCCTTGCCGCCGGTGAGTGTGCGCACCCGCTCCGGCCAGTTCGGATCGGTCGTGTTCACGCCCTCGTCCATGCCATGCGCCTTGAGCGCGGCAAGCTTCTCGTCCGAGCGGGAGGCGCCGATCACCACCGACGCGCCCATCAGCTTCGCGATCTGCATGCCGACGATGCCGACGCCCGATGCCGCGCCTTGTACGAGGACGCTCTCGCCCGACCTGAGGCCGCCATTGGTCACGATGGCGTCGTACATGGTCTGCAGGGCGACCGGCAGGGTCGCCGCCGTGCGCCAATCCACGCCCGCGGGCACCGGCATGGCGTGGCGCTGGTCGATGACGCAATAGCCCGCATAGGCCCCCGCCGTCATGCCCATCACCCTGTCGCCGGGCGTCCATCGCTCGACACCGTCGCCCGCCGCGACGACCTCGCCCGCGAACTCAAGCCCCGCGATGGGGTAGCTTTGGCCCGCGCCGACCTGCCGGTGGTTGGCATTTAGCGCGAGGTCCGCGCGGTTGAGGCCCGCGGCCTTCACGCGGACGAGAAGCTGGCCGGCGGACGGCGCGGGGTCGGGAATGTCCTGGACCGAAAGAGCTTTCGTGCCGTTCGTCTCGACGATCAGTGCGGCGCGCATCGCGTGTCCCCCTTTGTCCGTTCAGCGGCCCTTGAAGCGGGCGTCGCGCTTCTCGCGGAAGGCGGTGGTGCCCTCGTCGAGGTCCTCGGTGTTGCCGAGATCGCGGAAGGAGCGGGATTCGAAGCGCAGCCCGTCCTCCATCGTCCGTCCGAGGGAGCGCAGCATCACCTCCTTGCCCAATTGCTGGGCGAGCGGGGCGCGCGTCGCCAGCTTCGTGGCATAGGCGACCGTCTCCTCCAGCAGGGTTTCCTGCGGCACGATCCGGTTGACGAGGCCGATGCGGAACGCGTGCTCGGCGTCGATCCGGTCTCCCGACAGAAACATCTCCATGGCGTTGCCGAGGCCGACGATCCACGGCAGGCGTATCAGTGCGCCGTCGCACGGGTGGAAGCCCCACTTCACGTCCTGGATCGCGAACTCCGCGTTGGGCGAGCAGAAGCGCATGTCGCAGGCCAGCGAAATCTCCAGCCCGCCGGAGATGGCGAAACCGTTCACCGCGGCGATGACGGGCTTCCAGATTTCCATGTTCCGGGTGATGCCGCCGATCCCGTAGCCATTGGTATATTTCTGCCGGAATTCGGGGAGCGGGCGCCCGCCGAAATTCATCGTGTAGGTCTTGAGGTCGGCCCCCGCGCAGAATGCCTTGGAGCCCGCACCCGTGAGCACGCACACGCGCGCGTCGTCGTCCGCGTCGAACTCTTCCAGCGCGGCGGCAAGCGCGTCGTTCGCCGCGAAGTCGAGGGAGTTCATCTTGTCCGGGCGGTTGATCGTGACGATCCGCACGTGGCCCTGGCTTTCGTAAAGGATGTCCTCGCTCACGCTTTCGATCCTCCCTTGCGAGCAATGTGTGGCAGTGCGCTTCTCCGCGCGACGACCTCGGGCGCACTTTTCCGTTTGCACAAGCCTAAGGGCGGCACCGGCCCCAAGTCCCGAAAAACTGGCGTATTTTCTGTGGGGCACGCATGCATACCAACTATGCAGCGGCTTGCTTCCGGAGGCCCTGACGCGGGACCGGGCGGGTTGCGCCACGCGGGCGATGGGTCGTGAGGGGCGGTGTGCGGCGCACCATCCCCATGCTTCCATATGTCGAAATGACGTTCAACTGATCGAAATATTGTGGAAATTTCCTGTGCGGCGGTGCGCAAGAACTGCACCCGGATCCGCTCCGCTCCGCATGTTCGGAAGGATGCGTCGTTGCCCCCTCGATAGGTCTTTCCCATGAGACCTTTGTGGCGGGCCAGGGGGAGGGCCGATTGACGGACCCCTCTGTTTTCCGTACCGTTTCTCGAACAAGCGTTCGGTTACGTCGATCTCTCATCCCGCGTCCTGCGACAGTGCAATGGCAGGAGGGAGGGCGGTCCTGCAACCCGCAAGCGGTGCTCCACGACAATGGCACCTGCGGGAACGGGTGAGTTTTGCCCGCACGAAACGAAAACAAGGTCAAGGGAGGCAAGCATGTTCGGGACGAGGGGCATGACAGCGGTGCTCGCGGGCGTCTTCGCCGTCGCGGGGCCGGCAGCGGCCGAAACGGTGAAGATCGGCGCCGTGCAGGGTTTGAGCGGCCCGCCCGCGATCGTCGATTTCGGCGAGAGCTACCTGCAGGGCAACCAGCTTGCGCTGAAGGAGTACAATGCGAACAATCCGAAGCACCAGATCGAATTCATCGTCTACAACGACGAGGCGAACCCGCAGCGCGCGGTCTCGCTGGTGCAGCGCCTGATCAGCAACGACCAGGTCTCGATCGTGGTCGGTACCGTGAACAGCGGCAATGTCGCCGCCTTCGCGCCGATCATGCAGCAGGCCCGCGTGCCGCTGATGGCCGGGCCGGCGATCGCGACCAACATCACGGCGAAATTCATCGACCAGGATCCGAGCTACATCTTCCGCTGCTCGATGGTCGAGAAGTACCAGGTCGATGCGATCCTCGACTGGGGCGTGAAGACCTTCGACAAGATCGGCATGCTCCACGGCACCACGGGCTACGGCATGTTCGCCGCCGGCGAGATCCAGAAGGGCATGGAGGAGCGGGGCGTCAAGCTCGTCGCGGTCGAGAGCGGCTCGCCGCAGGCCAATGATGTGACGCCGCAGGCGCTGCAGCTGAAGAACGCAGGCGCGGAACTTGTCCTGCTGTTCCACGACAGCTTCGAGCTTCTGTACCGCGCGCTGCCCAAGGCCGACTACCGGCCCGTGATCGCGGGCAACTGGGGCATGTCCTCGCAGATGATCCTGAACATCCTCGGCAAGGAGGCGCTCGAAGGCTCCGTCATGGGGCAGGCGCTCGACATGAACGACCCCAAGGCGCAGGAGTTCGATGCGAAGATGAAGGCCGAATACGGCGACAAGTACCGCTGGCCGGTCGTCGCCTCGCTCGGCTACGACGCAATGCGCCTCGTCCTGCAGGCCGTGGACATGGCCGGGGGCGACCGCGATGCGATCCGTGACGCGCTGGAGAAGATCGACAATTTCGACGCCGTCTCCGGCACGCCCGCCAAGCCGTTCGGCCCGAAGGATCACGAGTGCCTCGACGCCGACAACGTGTTCCTCGGCGTGTGGCGCGACGGCCAGGTCGTGAAGCTCGAGCAGTAGGAAAAGCGGTGGCAGGTCCGGTCCGGGGCACCCGCGGGGGGCGTCCCGGGCCGGTCTGCATCGCTCACTGCCGTCCTTCGCGGCCAACTTCTCCGAACACATGGGCGGGACCATGAGTCTGTCTGATTTCGTTCAGGTGCTGATCACGGGCATCGCCATGGGGGGCATCTACACCCTGATGGGGAAGGGCCTCTTCATCACCTTCCTGACGACGCGCGCGCTCAATTTCGGGCAGGGCGACTTCCTGATGATCGCGTCCTTCATGGCGATGGCCATGATGCTGTCCGGCGTGCCGGTGATCGTCACGGTGGCGGTCACGCTGCTGGTGATGATTGTGCTGGGTCTCGTGCTGGAGCGCGTGGCGATCCGGCCCCTGTCGGTGCACCTTGAAGGCAGCGGCGCGAGCCTGGCCTGGATCCTGACCACGCTGGGCTTCGGCATGTTGCTGCAGAACGTGGTGACGCTCGTCTGGGGCAAGTCGCGCTACTATTCGCCGCCGCTCTTCTCGTCCGGCGAAAGCCAGGTCGTGACGATCTTCGGCGCAGGCGTCTATCTGGAGGAGCTGGTGGTAGCGGGCCTCGCGCTGCTGGCGGTCGCGGCACTCTACTGGCTGCTGTTCCGGCACCGTTGGGGCAAGGAGATCTCGGCGGTGGCCTTCGACAAGGACACCGCCGCGCTGCTCGGCATCAACGTGCGCCGCGTGGTGATGCTCTCCTACGCGATCATGGGCGTGCTGACCGCGGTGGCGGGCATCCTCGTCGGCCCGATCACGACGGTGCAATCGCACATGGGCCTTCTCTTCATCGTCAAGGGCTTCGCGGCGGTGTGCATCGGCGGGTTCGTGAACCCGGTCGGCATCCTGATCGCGGGCATCGGCTTCGGGGTCGTAGAGGCGTTCAGCAACTATTTCGATTCCGCCTTCGGGGACCTCTACCCGTTCGTGCTGTTCCTTCTCTTCATCGTCGTGCGGCCGGCCGGCATCTTCGCCGAGCACCGCGCGGATGTCCGGTAGGCCAGAGGCATGCATCACATCCGCTACATCGTCGCCGCGCTGCTGATCGCCGGACTGCCCTACCTGGCGCCGAACGACTACTACCTGCACATGGCGCAGGACATCGCCATGGTCGCCATCGCGGCGATCGGGCTCAACATCCTGCTGGGACTCTCGGGCCAGTTGTCGCTGGGACAGGCCGGGTTCTTCGCGCTGGGCGGATACGGCTCGGGCATTCTCGCCACCAACTATGGCTGGCCGCTGTGGGCCAGCATCCCCGTCGGCATCGCCGTCGCCGCGGTGGCTGGGGTCCTGATCGGTCTCGTGGCGCTGCGCGCGCGGACGCACTACCTCGCCATGGCGACGCTCGCCTTCGGCCTGATCGTGGAGATCCTGGCGCAGCGTTGGGTCGACCTGACGGGCGGCTCGATGGGCCTGATCGGGGTGCCGCAGCTCAACCTCGGCGATTTCGCGAACGGGTCGCTCTATTTCTTCTGGATCGTCGCGGGCACACTCCTCGTGGTGCAGATGCTCAACGACTACCTGATGCAGTCGCACCAGGGCCGCGTGCTGCACTCGATCCGCGAGAGCGAGAGCTTCGCGCAGACAGTGGGCATCAACGCTGCCGTTTGGCGCGCGGGCGTGTTCGTCGCCGCGGCGGTCCTGGCCGGCATCTCCGGCATCTTCTTCGTGCACCAGTCGGGCTATGTCAGCAGCGACGCATTCGGCCTCGACCGCTCCATCGCGCTACTGATCGCGGTCGTGATCGGCGGGCTGGGGCGGCAATACGGCCCGCTGGTCGGAGCCGTCGTCGTGGTGCTGCTGAACCAGTTCATCGCCGATCTTTACGAGTACGCGATGTTCATCTTCGGCGGCATCCTGCTGGGGGTGATGCTGTTCTTCCCCGGCGGCGCGGTCGGCATGTTCGAGCTGGCCTTCGGCCGGTTCCGCCGTGCAGCCGACCGGGAGAGCGACCGTCCCTCGGGCGAGCGGCCAGCCCCGCGGCATTTCACGCGCACGGCCGCCGCGGGCGACGGCCCCGTGCTGGAACTCGAAGGCGTCAGCAAGTCGTATGCCGGCGTCGTCGCGGTCGACAAGCTGAGCATGGCCATCCAACCGGGCACCATCCATGCGCTGATCGGCCCCAATGGGGCGGGCAAGAGCACGGCCATCAACGTGATCGCCGGTCTCTACCGCGCGAACGGCGGCACGATCCGCTTCCGTGGCCAGGACATCACGGAGCTTGCAGCCTGGCGGCGCGCGCGGCTCGGCATCGCGCGGACGTTCCAGAACCTCCAGCTGATCCGCAACCTGACGGTCTGCGAGAACGTGATGCTGGGCCTCCGCGAGGGGCAGCGCGGCTTCGTGCCGGGCTTTGCGCGCTGGCTTGCCACGCCGCGCTTCGAGGCGGAGGAGCGCGAGGAGGCGATGGAGCTTCTGCGCTATCTCGGCATTGCCCGCTTCGCCGACGTGAAGCCCGGCAGCCTGTCCTACGGCCACCGCAAGCTGTGCGAACTGGCCCGCGCGCTGGCGCAGCGCCCGACGCTCATGCTGCTCGACGAGCCCATCGCGGGCCTCAACGACGAGGAGGTGCGCGAGATCGCCAACGCCATCAAGCTGCTGCGCGAGCTTGGCATCACTGTGCTGATCGTCGAGCACAACATGGGCTTCGTCATGAGCGTGAGCGATGCGGTGACGGTCCTCGACTATGGCGAGCGGATCGCGCAGGGCACGCCGGAGGAGGTCCAGCGCGACCCGAAGGTGATCGCCGCCTATCTCGGAACGGAGCCGGTGTCGTGATCGAAGCGAGAGACATTTCCGTCAGGATCGGCGAGATCGAGATCCTCCACGGCATCGACCTCGACGTGCCGAACGGCTCCGTCGTGACGGTGGTCGGAGCCAATGGCGCGGGCAAGACGACACTGCTGCGCGTGCTCTCACGCCTGGCGCCGCTGACCAAGGGAACGATCCGCTTCGACGGCGAAGTCATCGACCGGATGGAGCCGCACAAGCTCGCCCAGCGGGGGCTGGTACACGTGCCGCAGGGCCGGCAGATCATTCCCAGCCTGTCGGTCGAGGACAATCTGCTGATCGGTGCGAACCGCATCCCCGGCCTCGAGGATGCGGAGAAGGCCCGCCTGCTGGAGCAGGAATACGCACGCTTCCCCGTGCTGAAGGAGCGCCGCGCGATCCCCGGCGGCTCGCTGTCGGGCGGGGAGCAGCAGATGCTGGCGGTCTCGCGCGCGCTGATGATGAAGCCGAAGCTGCTGATGCTGGACGAGCCCTCGCTCGGCCTCGCGCCGCAGATCGTGCGCGCCATCCTCGACGCGCTGCGCGACCTCAGCCGGGACGGCATGACCGTGCTGCTGGTGGAGCAGGCGGCCTTCACCGCGTTGAAGATCGCCGACGTCGGCTATGTGCTGCAGAACGGCCGGGTTGTCCTGTCGGGTCCGACAGGAGACCTGCTGAAGGATTCCCGGCTGATCGAACGATACTTGGGTTGAGGCAGAAAAGGGAGGCGGCCATGACGGACGTCTATGTCGTCGGCATCGGAATGACCCCGTTCGGGAGGTTTCTCGACAAGTCGGTCAAGGATCTCACGCGCGAGGCGGTGACGGGCGCGCTCGACGATGCGGGCGTGGACAAGGATGCCGTCGGCGCGGCGTTCTTCGCCAATGCCTCGCAGGCCGCGATCGAGGGGCAATACATGATCCCGGGCGAAATCGCGCTGCGCGACATGGGCATCGGCGGCATCCCGGTAACCAATGTCGAGAACGCATGCGCCAGCGCCAGCACGGCCTTCCACCTCGCCTACGGGCAGATCAAGGCGGGGCTCACCGACGTGGCGCTCGCGGTCGGGGCGGAGAAGATGTTCGACGCCGACAAGACGAAGAGCTTCGCCGTCTTCAACGGCGCCTGGGACGTGCACGAGGCCGACAAGATCACCGGCAACCTGATGAAGCTCGCAGAGGGTGTCGAGACGCCGCCGGAGCGGGCCGGAGACAACCGCATGCGCAGCGTCTTCATGGACGTCTACGCGGCGCTGGCGAAGTTCCACATGAAGACCTTCGGCAGCACGGAGCGGCAGTTCGCCGCCGTCGCGGCCAAGAACCACCACCATTCGACCATGAACCCGCTGTCGCAGTACCGCAACGACATGACGGTCGAGGAGGTGCTGGCCGCGCGCATGATCTCGTGGCCGCTGACCCTGCCGATGTGTGCGCCGATCAGCGACGGCGCGGCGGCGGCGATCCTGTGCACCGAGGACGCGCTCGACCGCTTCGACCGGTCGCGGGCGGTGAAGGTCCATGCCTCGGTGCTGGCGACCGGCATCGACAGGCAGCCGGAGGAGGTCGACAAGCACATCACGCACCTCGCGGCGAAGAAGGCTTACGACGTCGCGGGGCTCGGGCCCGAGGACATGTCGGTGGCCGAGGTACACGACGCCTCCGCCTTCGCCGAGGTGGTGCAGGCCGAAAACCTCGGCTTCTGCGAATTCGGCCAGGGCGGCTGGCTGGCCGAGCAGGGGGAAACCGCGCTCGGCGGACGCATCCCGATCAACACCTCGGGTGGGCTCGAATCCAAGGGACACCCGATCGGGGCGACGGGCCTCGGCCAGATCTACGAGCTTGTGACCCAGCTTCGCGGCGAGGCGGGCGCCCGCCAGGTGGAGAAGGCGCGCTTCGCCATCGCGGAGAACGGCGGCGGCTTCCAGGGTTACGAGGAGGCGGTCGCCTGCATCACGATCCTCGGACGGGAGTAGGGGCCGCGCCATGAACATCGCCAATCTGCTGCGGTCGACCGCCCGGTCCTTCGCCGACCGGCAGGCGCTCTCCTTCGGCGACCGGCCGGTCCACACCTATGGCTCGCTTCACGACCGGGCGGCCCGGCTGGCGGCTGGCCTGCGCGGGCTGCCCGGCATGCAGCCCGGCGACCGGGTTGCGCTCGCCATGAAGAACTGCCCGCAATATTTCGAGACGATGTGGGCCTGCTGGCAGGCAGGGCTCTGCGCCGTGCCGATCAATTCCAAGCTGCACCCGCGCGAGTTCGCGTACATCTTCGAGAACACGGGCGCGCGGCTGGCGTTCGTCACGTCGGACCTGGCCGAGGCGCTGACCCCGCTTTCGGGCGAGATCGACACGCTCGACCGCGTCGTGTGCGTGGAGGATGCCGAGTACGAGACGCTCTGCCGGCATGAGCCGCTTGAGATGCAGGCGGTGGCCGAGAGCGACCCGGCCTGGCTCTTCTACACCAGCGGCACGACCGGGCGTCCCAAGGGGGCGGTGCTGTCTCATCATGCGCTGCTGGCGATGACGTTGCGCTATTACGCCGACGTCGACCATGTCGGCCTCGACGACCACATGATCCATTGCGCGCCGCTGTCACACGCGAGCGGGCTCTATTCCCTGCCCCACATTGCCAAGGGATCGGGGCACGTCATCCCAGCGAGCCAGGGCTTCGACCCGGCGGAGGTGTTCGACCTCATCGCCATGTATCCGAACGCCACGATCTTCTGCGCGCCGACGATGGTCACGCGCATGACGGCGCACCCGGGGGCGGAGGGCGTGAAGCCCGGCCAGTTCCGGACGATCTTCTACGGCGGCGCGCCCATGTACCTGGAGGATCTCAAGCGCGCGCTGGCGAAGTTCGGGCCGTGCCTGTGGCAGGGCTACGGCCAGGGCGAGATGCCCAACACGATTACCTTCCTGTCGAAGGCCATGCACGCCGACACCGCGCACCCGCGCTTCGAGGAGCGCCTGACCACGGTCGGCGTGCCGCGCACGGGCGTCGAGGTGCGCATCGTCGACGAGGACGACAACGACCTGACCCCCGGCGAGATCGGCGAGGTGATCGCGCGCAGCGACCTGTGCATGTCGGGCTACTGGAACAACCCGGAGGCCTCGGCGAAGACGCTCCGCGGCGGCTGGCTGCACACGGGCGACCTCGGCAGCATGGACGAGGAGGGCTTCCTCACGCTCAAGGACCGGTCCAAGGACCTCATCATCTCGGGCGGCACGAACATCTACCCGCGCGAGGTTGAGGAGGCGCTGCTGATCCATCCGGGCGTACTCGAATGTTCCGTGATCGGGCGGCACCACCCGGACTGGGGCGAGGAGGTGGTCGCCTTCGTCGTCACCCGCGAAGGCCAAAGGCCGAGCGAGGCGGAACTCGACCGCGTGTGCCTCGACAATATCGCGCGGTTCAAGCGGCCGAAGGCCTATTTCTTCATCGATGCGCTGCCCAAGAGCGCCTATGGCAAGATCCTGAAATCCGAGCTTCGGGAGATGCTCAAGGCAGGCGCCTGAAGCGCCCGCCAACGCCCGTCTTCCGCGAAGGGTGGCAGGGGCGGGAGTGCGCCGCCTAGCGCGCCGTCAGGATTGCGCCGTCCCGCGCGCGCGGATCGCGCGGCCTCCACTGGCCGCAATCGACCGTCTGCACGAAGTCGAGCAGAAGCGCGTTGAACCGCTCTGGCTCCTCCAGGTTGATCGTGTGGCCGGTGTTCGGCAGCACGGCGAGCGCGGAATTGGGGATAGTCCGCTTCATCAGCAGACCGGGTTCGAGGCAGGGCCAGTCCTCGTCGCCCGTAACGATCAGGGTCGGTGCGGTGATACCCTTCATCTGCTCCACCAGTTCGTAAAGCGACGGGCGCCGCTTCTGCACGCCGCGCATCGTGTTGGCCGACCCCTTCTCGGAGTGTTCGGCGAGGTTGTCTCGAAATTCCGCCCAGCCGCGCGGGTCCTTGTTCTGATGCTGGATGCGCATGGGCCCCTCGGCGTAGATTGCCGCGGCCTTCTCCATTCCCAGTTCCTCGAACTGCGCCGCCGCGCGCTCCGCCTCCTCGGCGAACTGGTCGCGCTTGCCGGGCTCGGCGCCATAGCCGCAGCCCGCGACCAGGAGCGAGAGCGTGCGCTCCGGATAGGCGATGCCGAAATGCAGGGTCGCGAAGCCGCCCATGGAGAGGCCGACGATGTGCGCCCTCTCGATGCCGAGCCCGTCCATCACCGCGCGGATGTCGTCGCGCGCGCGGGCCTGGGAATAGGCGCTTGCGTCCTCGGGAATGTCCGAGGGGTGATAGCCGCGTGCCGAATAGGTGATGCAGCGATGGCGCCGGGCGAGCGCGCGCACCTGCGGCTCCCAGCTCCGCCAGTCGCCGGCGAACTCATGCACGAAGACGATGGGCGTGCCGCTGCCCGTGTCCTCGCAGTAGAGCGCGACGCCGTCGTCCGTCCTGATCCAGCCCATCGGTCCATCCCCCTTCGCCAAGTCTTTTGCGTTTCCGGCCGGTGGCGCACCGGCCCCCTCTCAGACGACCACGAAGCCGTGCGCGAACGGGTCCCGGTCGTCGATGAAGATCGTATTGAAGCCGGTGACGCGCGCCCATCCCGCGATGGAGGGCACGATGGCCGGTCGGCCCCCGACCTCGGTCGCGGCTTCCACCCGGCCCTTGAACAGCGAGCCGATAATGCTCTCGTGCACGAAGTCGTCGCCGGGCTTGAGCTTGCCCTTCGCGGCGAGCTGCGCCATGCGTGCGGACGTGCCCGTGCCGCAGGGCGACCGGTCGATGGCCTTCTCGCCATAAAAGACGGCGTTGCGGGCGTGTGCCTGAGGGTTGCGCGGCGCGCCGGTCCACAGGATGTGGCTGAGGCCGCGGATCTCCGGGTGCTCGGGATGCACGAACTCGTATTTCGCGTTGAGCGCGGCGCGCAGTTTCGGGCTCCAGCCGATCAGCTCGCCCGCCGTATGGTCGGCGATGTCGCGGAAGGCCTTCTGCGGCTCGACGATGGCGTAGAAGTTTCCGCCATAGGCGACGTCCACCGCGACCTCGCCGAGCCCGTCGACTTCCGCGGTCAGCCCCTCGGAATGCAGGAAGCCTGGCACATTGGTCAGGCGCACCTCCTCCACGAACCGGCCCTCCTGCCGGTACACGACGTCGACGCGGCCCGCGGGCGTGTCGAGCGCGAGCTTGCCGGGGTGGCGCGGGCTGACGAGGCCGTTTTCCAGCGCGATGGTGACCGTGCCGATGGTGCCGTGGCCGCACATCGGCAGGCAGCCCGACGTCTCGATGAACAGGACGGCCACGTCGCAGTCCTCGCGCGTCGGCGGATAGAGGATCGCGCCCGACATCATGTCGTGGCCGCGCGGTTCGAACATCAGGCCCGTGCGGATCCAGTCGTGCTCGGCGAGGAAATGCGCCCGCCGCTCCAGCATGGTCGCGCCCTGAAGCTGCGGCCCGCCGCCCGCGACGAGGCGCACCGGGTTGCCGCAGGTATGCCCGTCGATGCAGAGGAAGGTGTGCTGTGCCATCGGTCCCGGCCTCTCCGCCTCAGAACAGCGACAGGTCCGGCCGTGCCGCGATTGCCGCGCGCACTGTCGCTTCCACGGCGGCGCGTCGCTCACCGGTCAGCGGCTGGCGCGGCGCGCGCACATGCTCGGTCGAGCCGATCTCGATGGCTTCGGCGAGCTTGATGTTCTGCACGAGGAAGGTCGACACGTCGAGGTCGAGCAAGGGCCGGAACCAGCGGTAGATCGACCGCGCCTCGGCAATGCGGCCCGCCTGCACCAGCTCCCAGATCTTCACGGTCTCGCGGGGAAAGGCGAGCACGAGACCGGCGACCCAGCCGACCGCGCCCATCAGCATCGCCTCCAGCGCCAGGTTGTCCACGCCCGTCAGCACGGCGTAGCGGTCGCCTAGCCGGTTGACGATTTCGGTCGTCCGGCGGATATCGTCGGAGCTTTCCTTGATCGCCACCATGAGCGGGTTTTCCGCCAGGTCCTCCATCATGTCCGGGGTCACGTCCACCCGGTAGCCCACGCGGTTCGAATAGATCATCACCGGGAGGCCGCCCGCGTTCGCGATGGCGTCGAGGTTCGCGATCGTTTCCGCCCGGTCCGTGTGGTAGATCGGCGAGGGCACGACCATCAGCCCGTCGGCCCCGGCCTTCGCGGCCTTCGCGGCCAGTTCGCAGGCCTCCCGCGTGCCCGGCTCCGACACGGTCAGGAGAGCGGGCTTGTTCCCGGCTGCCGCCTTGCACAGGCGCAGTACCTCGATGCGTTCCTCATGGCTCAGCATGTTGCCTTCGCCCAGCGTCCCGCACGCGATCAGCCCGTGGCAGCCCGCCTCCATCAGCAGGCCGTAGCACCGCTCCATCTCCGCGCGGTCGAGGGCGCCGTCCGCTGTGAACTTGGTCGAGACGGCGGGGAGGATGCCTTGCCACATGGGTCGTGTCCTTTCTTCGGTCGGGCCGGGCGCGCCGGGCGTGCCGGCGCGGGTGTCGAGTCTGCGCGGCCCCGGCGTTTTGCGCCAGAGCCTCCTCGCGAATACCTGCACGGCGCCCCCGCGCCTGTCCGCCCGTATGCGGGGGTGGTTTGCGCGCCCCGCACTTGCAGGCGGCCGGGCGCTGGCCGCACACTCGGGCCCAGCGCCGACAACAGGAAACGCGCGGCCGGCACAAGGGGGAAGCGGAGCCATGCACACCGACCGGATCATCTGCACGCGCGAGGGCGCCATCGGACGCATCGTCTTCAACAATCCCGAGCGGCACAACGCCATGTCCTACGACATGTGGGTGGCGGGCGAGGCGGCGGTCCGCAGGCTCGCCGAGGATGGCGAGACCCGGGTGATCGTGCTCACCGGCGCGGGCGACAAGGCGTTCGTCGCCGGCGCAGACATCTCGAAGTTCGAGAAGGAGCGCGGCAGCGCCGGCGCGATCGAGGAATACAACGCCGCCGTCGCGCGCTTTCAGGACACGCTTGCCGCCGTCGCCCTGCCGACCATCGCCATGATCGGCGGCTATGCCATCGGCGGCGGGCTCGCCATCTCGATCTGCTGCGACATCCGCATTGCCTCAGACGACAGCCGCTTCGCCATTCCGGCGGCCAAGCTCGGCCTCGGTTACGCCATGCCGGGCGTGGCCAAGCTGATGGAGGTGGTGGGCCCCGCCTTCGCCAAGGAGATCTTCTTCACCGCACGGCAGTTCGACGCGGCCGAGGCCCTGACCATGGGCCTCGTCAACCGCGTCGTGCCGCGCGCCGAGCTTCGGGCGACGGTCGACGACTACACCGCCCGCATCTCCGAGAATGCGCCGCTGACGATCCGGGCCGCCAAGGCCGCCTTGACCGAACTGGTGAAACCCGAAAGCCAGCGCGACGGGGACCGCGTCGACGCACTGGTCGACGCCTGTTTCCACAGCGAGGACTACCAGGAGGGCCGCCGGGCCTTCATGGAGAAGCGCAAGCCCGCCTTCCAGGGGCGCTGAGGCACGCATGGGCGCTGGCAAGTTCCGTGTCGGCTACCTCGACCGCGTGCCGCATCCGGCGTTCCTCGACGCCATGGCGCCCGCCCGGGATGCCGTCGACCTCGTCTGCATCCCGTCCGGCGGCGATCCGGAGGAGGTGACGCGCATGCTCGCCACCTGCCACGGCTATTACATCTCCGCCGCGCGCGACGAGCTGCCGCGCCGCTGGCACGCGACCGCGGCCTTTCTCGATACGATGCCGAACCTGCTGATCGTGTCGAGCCAGGGCGCCGGTCACGATACGATCGACGCCGCCGCCTGCGCGGCGCGCGGGGTCGCTGCGTGCTGCCAGTCGGGCGGCAATGCGGAAGGCGTGGCGGAGCAGACGCTGGGCGTGATCCTCAGCCTGCTGAAGCGCGTGCCGGAGGGCGACGCCGCGATCCGCAGGGGCGAGGCGCGCGACCGCTCCCGCCTTCTGGGACGCGAGCTTGCGGGCCGCACGGTAGGCCTTGTCGGCATCGGCAATATCGGCACGCGCACGGCTCATTACCTCAAGGCGTTCGGCTGCCGTGTTCTGGCTCACGACCCTTATGTGGACCGCGAAACTTGCGCCGTGCGCGGGGCGGAGAAGGTGGACCTCGCAAGGCTTCTGGCCGAAAGCGACATCGTCAGCCTGCATTGTCCCCTGACCGTTGAGACGGCGGGCATGTTCGGGGCGGAGGCGTTCGCGGCCATGCGCCCGGGCGCGCTGTTCGTGACGACCGCCCGCGGTGGCATCCATGACGAGGCTGCGCTCCACGACGCGCTCGTTCGCGGTCACATCGCAGGCGCAGGCCTCGACGTCTGGGCCGTGGAGCCGCCGCCGCCCGGCCATCCGCTGCTCAGCCACCCCGCCGTCATCGCGACGCCGCACATCGCGGGCGTCACCGACGAGAGCCGCAGGCGCGTGACAGCGATGGCGGCGGAAACCTTCATCGCGGTCTCCCGGCGCGAGGTGCCGCCGCGCCTGATCGAACCGGCCTCGGCGGATGCGGTACGCGCGCGTCTTGCGGCGGCGGTCTGGTAAGGGGCGGGGGCTGCGTTAGACTGGGCGGCAGGGACAGGAACACGTCAGAAGGGGCAAGCGACGACATGGACAAGCGCGACATCGTCATCGACACGGCGGACGGACAGGCGAAGGCCACAGTCTTCGGGGACAAGGGCGGGCCCGGCGCGATCGTCTACATGGACGCCTTCGGGCCGCGCCCCGGCCTCGACAGCATGGCGGAGCGGCTGGCCGCGGCGGGCTACACCGTGCTCGTACCCGACCTCTTCTACCGGGAGGCGCCCTACGGTCCCTTCGATGCGGCGACAGCCTTCGACGATCCGGAAAAGCGCGCGCAGATCATGCACCTGATGAAGGTGACGACGCAGGACATGAGCGTACGCGACACCGCCGCCTTCCTCGACGCGCTGGCGGCGGAGGGGGCGGGCGGACCCGTCGGCGTCGTCGGCTACTGCATGGGGGGCGCCAGGGCGCTCAACGCGGCGGCCGCCTACCCCGACAGGATCGCGGCGGCAGCGAGCTTTCACGGCGGGGGCCTCGCGAGCGACGCGCCCGACAGCCCGCACCGCCGCGCGGGCAGCATCCGCGCCCGCGTCTATGTCGCGTCTGCGGGCGTGGACGGCAGCTTCCCGCCGGAACAGTCGGCCAGCCTCGCCCAGGCGCTGCGTGAGGCCGAGGTCGACCACATCATCGAGAACTATATGGGCAAGCTGCACGGCTGGGCGGTGCCCGACCACAAGGTGTTCGACGCCGAAGGGGCGGAGCGGCACTGGACGCGCCTGCTCACGCTCTTCGCAGAGACGCTGAAGGTCTGAACCAGCCGTCCGCGCTATTTCCGCGCGGCGAAGAAGGCCTTGATGGCGGCCTGCATCTCCGGCGTGCGGCCCGCCGCATCCTGCAGGTCGCGCTCCGTGTCGAGCGCGTCGTCGAGGCCCACGTCGCCTGCCTGCGCGATCAGCTTCTTGGTGCCCGCGATCGCGTGCGGGGCGAGCGTGGCGAGTTTCTTCGCGACCGCGTCGGCTTCCCCGGCGAGCGCTGCATCCTCCACCACCTTCCAGACGAGGCCCCAGTCGCACGCCTGCTCCGCCCCGATCCGGTCGCCGAGCAGCATCATGCCCGCGGCGCGCATCCGGCCCATCATCTGCGTGAGGAACAGCGTGTTGCCCGCGTCCGGCACGAGCGCGATGCCCACGAACGGTTCGTAGAAGAAGGCCGACTTCGCCGCCAGAACGATGTCGGCGGCGAGCGCGATGCCGACCGCGGCGCCGGCGCACGGGCCGTTGACCGCTGCGACGATCGGCAGGGGCGAATGCCGCATCTGGCGGACCAGCGGATTGAAATGCGCCTCCAGCACATGGCCGAGGTCGGGCGTCGTCCCCTCCGCGAGGGTCGAGAGGTCGTAGCCCGCGCCGAACGCGCGCCCCTCGCCCGTCAGGATCACGGCGCACACGTCCGGGTCGTCCTCTGCGCGCGCCAGGGCGTGGCCGATCTGGTCGGCCGTCTCGTTGCGGAAGGCGTTGAGCTTGTCGGGCCGCGCGAGTGCGATACGCGCGACCCCGTCCCCCGTCGCGTAGCTGATGTCGGAATAGCCGGTCATGCGCGCGTGCTCCCTCGTCGATTGGCTCGTCAGCTGGCGGTCTTGAGCCGCCATTCCAGTTGCGGAAGCCGGTCTACGCCGAAGAAGCCCTCCCCGTCGAGCACGAAGAAGGGTGCGCCGATGGCCCCGTCGGCAGCCGCCCGGTCCACGGCGGCGAACAGGCGGGCCTTGGCGTCCGCGCCCGTCATCCCCTCCGACACGAAGGCCCCGTCATGGCCGAGGGACTCCGCCACCTCCCGTACGACCGTTTCTTCCGAGATGTCGCGGCCATGCAGCATGTAGGCCTCGAACACCGCGCGGCCGAAGACGCGTGCCGCCGCCACATCCGTCTCCGCGATGGTGTGATAGAGCCGCGCGGGCAGGACGGAAGACACGGGGATTCGCTCCGGATGCCGGTAGGGCACCCCGAGGAATGCCGCCGACCGCACCATGTCCGCCATCAGGTAGGCCGTGCGCACGGGCGAGGCGAGCGGCGGGTGGATGCCTTGCGCCTTCAGCACGGCCCAGTTCGGCACCGGGTTCCAGACGATCTCGCGCCCGTGTTCGGCGGCGATCCGGTCGGCGGCGTCGAGCGCGAACCAGGAATAGGGCGAGGCGAGGTCGAGGTGCAGGGTGATCGGGCTTGCCATGGTCAGAACCGGAAGACGCCGTAGCCCGGATCGACCGGCGGCGCGTTGAGTGCGGCGGAGATGGCGACGCCCAGCGCGTTGCGCGTGTCGACGGGGTCGAGGATGCCGTCGTCCCACAGGTTCGAGGTCGAGTAATAGGCCGACAATTGCTCCTGGTAGGCCGCGCGCGTCTGCGCCCACAGCGCGTCGACCACGGCCTGGTCGACCTCACCGCCATTGCGGCGCATCTGGTTGACCTTCACCTCCGCCAGCGTGTTCGCCGCCTGGTCGCCGCCCATGACGCCGATCTGGTGGTTTGGCCAGGCAAAGAGCAGCCGCCCGTCGAAGGCGCGTCCGCACATGCCGTAATTGCCCGCACCGAAAGACCCGTTGCACATGACCGTGAACTTCGGCACGTGCGAGCAGCTTTGCGCCATGATCATCTTGGCGCCGTCCTTGGTGATGCCGGCGCGCTCGTAGGCGCGGCCCACCATGTAGCCGGTGATGTTCTGCAGGAAGACGAGCGGCGTGTTGTTCTGGTTGCACAGCTCCATGAAGTGCGCGCCCTTCAGCGAGCTGTCGTTGAACAGCACACCGTTGTTGGCGAGGATGCCGACCTTGAAGCCCCAGATGTGCGCATAGCCGCAGACGAGCGTGGTGCCATAGTCCGGCTGATATTCGTGGAAGCGGCTGCCGTCGACGATGCGGGCGATGACCTCGCGCATGTCGAACTGCGTCTTGATGTCGTCGGGTACGATCCCGTAGAGCTCCTCCGGGTCGTAGGCGGGGTCTTCCGGCGTCTCGCGCTGGATGTCCCACTTCTTGGGGCGCTCCCATTGGGCGACGATCTCGCGCCCGATCAGGATCGCCTCGTCCTCGGACGACGCCGCGTAGTCGCAGGTGCCGCTGACGGTCGTGTGCATGTCGGCGCCGCCCAGCTCCTCGACCGTGACCTCCTCGCCCGTTGCCGCCCGCACCAGGGGCGGCCCGCCGAGGAACACCGCGCCCGTGCCGCGCACGATGACGTTGTAGTCCGACAGGCCCGGGATGTAGGCGCCGCCCGCCGTGCAGTGTCCGAAGACGAGGGCAAGCTGCTTGCAGCCGAGCTTCGACAGGATCGACTGGTTCCGGAACACGCGCCCGCCCATGTACTTGTCGGGGAAGAGGTCGGCCTGAAGCTGCAGGAAGCCGCCCGCGGAATCGCACAGGTGCACGACCGGCAGCCGGTTCTCGATCGCGATGTCGAGGCAGCGGACGATCTTCTTCACCGTCAGCGGGTACCAGGCCCCGCCCTTCACGGTCGGGTCGTCGGCGTGGATCATCACCTCGCGGCCCGAGATCACCCCGATGCCGGTGATGCAGCTCGCCGACGGCGACTCGCCGCCATAGGACATGTTGGCCGCGAGCGATGACAGCTCCAGGAACGGTGTGCCGGGGTCGAGCAGCTTCTCCAGCCGCTCGCGCGGGCGCATCTTGCCCTGGCGCGCGAGCCGGTCGAGGTCGCGCTGCGGACGGATATGGCGGGCCGCCTCCTGCTTCTCGCGGAAGATGCGGACAAGCTCCCGGTTGTGGGCGGCGTTGCGCCGGAAGTCCGCGCCCGACGGGCTGATCATCGACTGGATCTTTCGCATCGGTTCAGTCTCCGTCCGCCAGCGGTTCGAGGCGGGCGACCACCTCGTCCTTGTCGAAGGTCTCGCCCGCGCGCTTCAGGACCTCGGCGACGACGCCGTCGCGGGGCGCGGGCAGGGCGGTCTGCAGCTTCATGCTCTCGATGGTGAGCACTGTCTCGCCGCGCGCGACCGCCTCGCCCGGCTGCTTCTGGACCGAAACGACGGCCCCCGGCATCGGCGCGTGGATGTCGTCGTGGCCGCCGCCCGCGCGCTCCGCCTCCTCGCGCGGGTCGATGACCTCGATGTCGAATGTGCGCCCCCCGATCCGGACGTGGCGCAGGCCGCCCGCGCCTGCGTGGACGAGCGCCACATGTTCCCCGTCGAGCGTCATGTCGCGCGCGCCTGCGCCGGCTCCCGGCACCGCCTCGACCGTGCGCAGCCGCCCGTCGATGCGTAGCACGAGATGCGGCCTGCGGCGCACGATCTCGATGTCGTGTTCGGCCCCATCGAGGGTGAGTTTCACCGCC
Source organism: Futiania mangrovi (assembly GCF_024158125.1). Lineage (NCBI taxonomy): Bacteria > Pseudomonadati > Pseudomonadota > Alphaproteobacteria > Futianiales > Futianiaceae > Futiania > Futiania mangrovi. The sequence continues at coordinate 19,608 of NZ_JAMZFT010000004.1, forward strand.
ATCGCTCAGTTCCTCCAGAAGCCGATGGAGGCGTGCGGCTCCGGCGTGCCGAGCGCGAGGTCCCGGAACGCGGGCGTCGCCAGCGCCGCCGCGATCAACGCCGCGTCGCGCGTGCGCGCGTCCGCCGCGCCCGCCGCCAGCGCCCCGGCATGTTCCGCCACGAAGCCCGTATGCAGCCGCCCGTCCGCGAAGGCCGGGTGCCCGATCACGCGCGCCAGATAGTCGATGTTGGTCTTCACGCCGAGCAGATGGAGGTTCGAGAGTGCCTCCAGCGTGCGCGCGACGGCCTCGCCCCGGTCGGCCCCGTGCACGACCAGCTTGGCGAGCATCGGGTCGAAGTCGGCGGTGACCTTCTGCCCTTCTGCCAGCGCGCTCTCGAACCGGATCCAGGGCGCGCGCGGCACCGAGAGAAGGCGGATCGCTCCCGTCTCCGGCATGAAGTCGCGGTCGGGGTCCTCCGCGCAGATGCGGCACTCGATGGCGTGGCCTTGGGTGCGCACGCCGTCCTGCGCCACGGGCAGGCCCTCGCCCGCGGCAATCGCGATCTGGGCCGCGACGAGGTCGAGGCCCGCGATCATCTCGGTCACCGGATGCTCGACCTGCAGGCGCGTGTTCATTTCCAGAAAGAAGAAGCGTCCGTCGGCGCCCAGGATGAACTCGACCGTGCCCGCGTTGCGGTAGTTCGAGGCGCTGGCGAGGCGGACTGCCGCCGCGCAGATCTCGTCGCGCAAGGGTGCGGGCAGGTTCGCCGCGGGCGCTTCCTCCACGATCTTCTGGAAGCGGCGCTGGATCGAACATTCGCGCTCGAACACGTGGATCGCGTTCCCTGAGCCGTCGCCCAGCACCTGCACCTCGATGTGGCGGGGCTCCTCGACATAGACCTCGGCATAGATGCGCCCGTCGCCGAAATAGCGTTCCGCCTCGCTCGCCGCGATGCGGGCCGCTTCCCTCAGGCCGGCGGCGTCGCGCACGATGCTGATGCCCTTGCCGCCGCCGCCCGCCGCCGCCTTGATGAGCAGCGGGAAGCCGATCTTCTCCGCCGCCGCGATGAAGGCGTCGAGGTCGCCGTCCGACAGCGCCGAGGGGGCGACCGGCACGCCGTGCTTCTCCGCGAAGGTGCGGGCCGAGATCTTGTCGCCCATCAGCGCGATCACGTCCGCGTCAGGCCCGATGAAGACGAGGCCTGCTTCCGCAACCGCGCGTGCAAAGCCCGCGTTCTCCGACAGGAAGCCATAGCCGGGGTGGATCGCCTGCGCCCCCGTCCTCTGCGCAGCCGCGATGATCTGCGCGCCGTCGAGGTGGGCTGCGACCGGCGTCTCGCCTGTGATCTCCACCGCCTCGTCGGCCATCAGGACGTGCGGGCTCTTCGCCTCCACTGCGTGATGGATGGCAACCGACGCGATGCCGAGGTCGCGCAAGGTCCGCATGACGCGCACGGCGATCTCGCCGCGGTTGGCGATCAGCACCTTGGCGAAGGGGCGCGCGCTCATGCTGCGTCCTCCACCGCCTCGCCGGCCCAGGCGCTCAAGGGGCCGCCCGGCGCCACCCAGTCGGCGGGCACCGGCACGGGCATGTCGAGCAGGATCTGGGCATAGGTCTTGCCTTGGGGGTCGTGGCGCAGAGATGCGACGCCGCCGCCGCCCAGCGCCTCGCGCAGCAGCAGGTTGAGGCCGTCTACACCCGGCCAGTCGAAGCGGGTGACCTCGCCTGCGAACAGATGCCCCATCCAGCGGTGGACGGCGTCCTCTGTCACGGCGGCGCGGATCAGGGGCAGGAAGGCCGCCTCGCGCGCCAGGATGCCGATGTTCGCCATGTCGCCCTTGTCGCCGGAGCGTCCGTGCGCCAGCGCGATCAGCGGCACGCGCACGCGGGGTCCGTCCGTCGCGGCGCTCTCCGCGGCCTGCGTCTGGCTGGCGGGTTCGGGCTCGGCGTTGGGAATGTGGATGGGGATCGCTTCGCGGCGGTCGCCGATTTCGATCTCGACTGGCACGTCGGCCTTGTCGGCGAGAAATGAGAACAGCCGCACCACCGGCTGCGGCGTGGGCCTGCCGCCCGCGAAGCCCGTGATGCCCTGCGCCATCGCCGTCGCCGCGGGGTAGATCTCCCGCGCGAAGATGTCGAGCGCCTCGCGCGATGCGTGCCGCACGCCGATCTTCAGGATCACCTCGCGCGCGTCCCTGGCCCGACTTGCGGGACCGTAGAGTGTCTCGGCCCCCAGCACCTCGATGGAGGTCTCGCTGAAGCCCGGATGCCCCGCCGCTGCCATCAGGCGCGTGGCGCGGGCAAGGATCGCCGCGCCCACACGTTCGGCCTTCGCGACCGCGTCGCGGCCCGCGATCATCATGGTGACGCTCGCCCGCCAGCCGTCGGGGTAGGTGGCGCTGACCTTGTAGCTGCGCGTCGGCGCGCGGCCCTTGGCGCCGCTCACACGGACGCGGTCCGGTCCCTCCTGCGTCAGCGTTACGCCGCGCCAGTCGCAGGTGACGTCGGGCAGCACATAGGACGCCGGGTCGCCCACCTCGTAGACCATCTGTTCCGCCACCGTACGGGTCGTCACCTTGCCGCCGGTCCCCTCGGGCTTGGTCAGCACGAAGCTGCCGTTGCCCGCGCACTCGGCGACCGGAAAGCCCATGCGGTCCCAGCCCTCGATCTCCTCCCAGTCGGTGAAGATGCCGCCCGTGGTCTGCGTGCCGCATTCGAGGATGTGCCCGGCGAGGCTGCCTGCCGACAAGAGGTCGTGGTCGGTCTCCCGCCAGCCGAACTCGTGGATCAGCGGCCCCAGCGCCAGCGCGCTGTCGACGCAGCGCCCGGTGACGACCACGTCGGCCCCGCGCGCCAAGGCCTGCGCGATGGGGAAGGCGCCGAGATAGGCGTTCACGCTGGTCAGTTTCGCGGGCAGGGCAGCGCCGGTGAACATCTCGCGCGTGCCTTTCGCGCGCAAGGCGTCCACCCGGTCCGAGAGGTCGTCGCCGTGCACGACCGCGACCTTCAGGGGCACGCCCGCCTCCGCGAAGGCTGCTTCCAGCGCGGCCTTGCAGGCGTCCGGGTTCACGCCGCCCGCATTGGTCACAACCTTGATGCCCTTCGCGGCGATCTCGTGCGCGAGCGGTGCCATCACGTGGCTCACGAAGTCGGTGGCGTAGCCAAGCTCCGGCTTCTTCGCCTTCATCCGGGCGAGGATCGACATGGTGATCTCGGCCAGGTAATCGAGGATCAGGTAGTCGATGCCGCCGTCGCGCACGAGTTGGGCGGGCCCCTCCGGCGTGTCGCCCCAGAAGCCCGCGCCGCCGCCGATGCGGACGATTTTCCCCTTGCCGCTCATTGCCCGGTCCAGTTCGGGGCGCGCTTGCCGGCGAAGGCCGCGAAGCCCTCGCGCGCGTCCTCGGTACGGGCCATGTTGGCGAGCATGAACTGCGCGTATTCCAGCGCGGCATCCGTGCCCATCTCCCGGATTCGGTTCAGCCCCTGCTTGCCGAGGCGGATGCCGGTCGGGGACTTGGTGGCGATGCGGTTGGCGAGCCAGGCGGTCTTTGCGTCAAGCTCCGCCGCCGGGACCGCATAGTTGACCAGCCGGTCGGCCACGCCGTCGGCTGCCGTGATCGGCTCGCCGGTCAGGCACAGTTCCATCATCAGCCGGTAGGGGATGGTGCGCAGCAGATAGGGCAGGATCATCATGGGGAACAGGCCGACCTTGACCTCGGAGACGCCAAGCAGCGCATCCTCGCGCGCCACCACCACGTCGCAGGCCGACACGAGGCCAAGCCCGCCCGCCAGCGCATGGCCGTTCAGCTTCGCGATCAGCGGCAGGCGGCAGGCATCCATCCGCCGCAGCAGGTCGGCGACATAGTGCTTCGGGTCGGCGGCATCGATGGTGAAGGGGCTGCCGTCGGCGGCGGGTTGCAGGTCGCCGCCCGCGCAAAACGCCTTGTCGCCCGCGCCGCTCAGCACGATGCAGCGCACCTCGCGGTCGGCCTCCGCTGCATCCAGCGCGGCCACGATGCCGCGGGCCACGTCGGCGTTCAGCGCATTGCGCCGCTCCGGCCGGTTGATGACGACGGTCAGGACGGCACCGTCCCGTTGCGTCTGCACGACATCGCTCATGCCGATCCTCCCAAGCCTGTTTCGCGGGCGTTCTTGGCCGCTCCGGCTGCGCCCGCTTTCCCTCTAAATGACTTCAATTCAGCAATTCTGTCAATCGGCGCGGTGGGCACGGCAAGCAAGTGGCAGGCACGCTTCTGTCCTGCAGGATTTTCAGATCTTGCGGGCGCGTTTTCGGGGCACTCCTGCGCCTGATGGCCACAGCCTCGCTCTGCTTGACTGATGAAGCCTGTTCATTATAGCGTTTCGGAAACACCAACAGCCGATGCCGCGATGGTCCTGCGGGCCGCGCTTGCCAGGCGTCAGGCGGACGAGAGGGAGGGGTGGCATGGGTGTGCCGGGGCAGCTTCAGAACGCGCCGCGCGATCCGAATTTCGACCTGACGGACGATCAGCAGGCCATCCTCGACCAGGTGGACCGCTTCTCGAAGGCGGAGCTTTACGGCCTCGCGCCGCGTATGGATGCGGAGGAGTGGTGGCCGGAGGACGTGTTCCCGAAGATCGGCGCGGCCGGCTTCCTTGGCGTCACGGTGCCGGAGGAGTATGGCGGCGTCGGCCTCGACCTCGTGGCGCAGGGCCTGGTCGCGCATGGCATGGCGCGCTGGAACCACGCGCTGACGCTGTCGGTGGTGGCGCACGACAATCTCTGTGTGAACAACATCTACCGGAACGGGAACGAGGCGCAGCGGCGCAAGTACCTGCCCGACCTGTGCGCAGGCAAGGCGATCGGCGCGCTGGGCCTGACCGAACCGGGCGCGGGGTCGGACGCGCTGGGCTCCATGCGCACGACGGCGCGGCGGGACGGCGACACCTGGGTGCTCAACGGGTCCAAGATCTACATCACCAACGGGCCCGTCGCCGACGTGCTGCTGGTCTATGCCAAGACCTCGCCGGAGAAGGGCGCGCACGGCATTTCCGCCTTCATCGTCGAGAAGGATTTTCCCGGCTTCAAGGTCGCGCAGAAGCTGACCAAGATGGGCTATCGCGGCAGCCAGACGGCAGAGCTTCTGTTCGACAATTGCGTCGTGCCGGCGGAGAACCTCGTGGGCGAGGTGGACAAGGGCGTCGCCGTGGTGATGAGCGGCCTCGACCTCGAGCGTGCGATGATCTCTCCGATCTGCCTCGGCATCGCCGAGCGGGCGCTGGAATTGTCCGTCGACTACGCCCAGACGCGCCAGCAGTTCGGCAAGCCCATCGGCAGCTTCCAGATGGTGCAATCCATGCTGGCGGAGATGTACGTCTCCATAGAGGCCATGCGCGGCTTCACCTACCGCACGCTGGCCGCCGCGGCGGCGCTGGAGATCGGCGAGGGCGGGCGCGGCGACATCCACGCGCTGACCGCGGCCTCGGTGATGTTCTGTGCGCAGGCGACGCACGACGTGCTCGACCGCGCGATGCAGGTCCACGGCGGCAGCGGCTACATCTGGGAGTCGGAGATCAACCGTCTCTACCGTTCCATCAAGCTGCTGGAGATCGGCGCGGGCACGACCGAGGTGCGCAAGATGATCATCGCGGGCGAGCTTCTGCGGGACATGCGCCGCAATGGCTGACACGCCCGGCGCGGAGCGGAGCTTCGGCCTCGACGACGCCGATCTCGCGGTCCATCCGACGATCTACGCCCCGGACGCCTTTGCCGGGCAGACCGTGCTCGTCACCGGCGGCGCGGGCGGGATCGGCCGGGCGGTCGCCTGGCTGCTCGGGCGGCTGGGCGCGCGCGTCGTCATGGCGGGCCGCGATCCGGAGAAGCTGGAGGGAGCGGCGGCCGCCATGCGCGCCCGCGGGCTCGCCGTGCGTGCCCACGCCGTGGACATCCGCGAGCCCGATGCCGTGCAGGCGCTCTTCGACGGCATCGCCGCGGAGGAGGGCCACATCGACATGCTGGTCAACAGCGCCGGCGGCCAGTTCCCGAAGGAGGCGATCGACATTCCGGCGAAGGGCTGGAACGCGGTCGTGAACACCAACCTCAACGGCACCTGGCATGCCATGCAGGCCGCCGCCCGCGCCTGGCGCGACGCGGAGAGGCCCGGCAGCATCGTGAACATCGTCGTGGTCACCACGCACGGGCTCTACGGTGTCGCGCACACGGTCGCGGCCCGGTCGGGTGTCGTGGGCCTCAGCCGGACGCTGGCGGTCGAATGGGCGCCGCTCGGCATCCGCGTGAACTGCATCGCGCCCGGCGCGATCGAGACGCCCGGCTGGCGGGTCTATTCGCCGGAGGCCGTCGCTACCTACGCGACCTCCAACCCGATGATGCGCAACGGCACCGTCTGGGAGATCGCGGAGGCGGTCGCCTATCTCGGCGGGCCGTCCGCCGCCTATGTCACGGGCGAGGTGCTGAACGTCGCGGGCGGCGCGCAGCTCTGGGGCGAAACATGGACGGTGCCGAAGCCCGGCTATTTCAAGCTTTGAGGCCGCCGGGTGCGTTGGTTGCGAGCCGTTCGAGCCGGTCGGCCGCCTTCTCCACCCTCGCGGCGGCCCGGCTCAGCCGGTCCTCTTCCGGCGCCGCCTCCGGCGCGGCGGCCAGCGCCCGGTAGATCATGTCGGTGATGCCGTCGACCGTCGCGGCGAGGTCGAAATCCTTCTCGTTGCGCAGATAGCCCCAGGTCCGGTGCTCGATCCCCCCGTAGATCATGTCGCGGACCAGCGAGGGCGAGACGTCGGGGCGGAACTCCCCCGATGCGATGCCCTCGCGCACCACGTCGAGAATGTGTTGGGTATAGGCCTGGTTCAGCTTGAACAGCCGGCTGGCGCGGTAATCGGGGTCGGCGCGCAGTTGCAGGAGGACAAGGCGGCTGAGGCCGGGCTCGCGCCGGATCGACATCAGGTGCTCGTGAATGATGTAGCGGATCCGGTTCCTGGTTCCCTCGACCGCAGAGAACTGCTCTTCGCTGGCGGCGAGCATCTGCTCGTACCAGTTCTCCACGACGCGCACCAGAAGGTCCCGCTTGTTGACGAAGAAGCGGTAGATGCTGCCCTCGACGACGCCTGCGCGCTCCGCGATCTCCGAGATCAGCGCGTCGTTGTAGCCGCGTTCGGTGAACACTTCCCGCGCCGCGGCCATGATGTCCGCTATGCGCTTTTCCGGCGGCAGGCGGTTGATCTGACGCTTGAGCCTGCCCTGGGCCGCTGGCTTTGTCATCGCGGGAACTCGCTCGTCCGTTGGGGCGCGGGGTCGAAGGGGCGGAAAACGCCACGAATGCGCATGCTGCGTCAAGGCAGGGGAATTCGATCCCCTACCAAGTGATCCCCGTTCATTTGCTGGTCAGTCTGGGCCCTCCCGCAGCCCGCGTCAAGAAATGCTGCGCTGCGGTACAAATGCCGCGATGCTGCACGTTCCACAGTCTGCGCGGGCATTGACAGAAATAAATGAGTACTATTCAATAAATGCTTCGGGAAGACGGCTATCAAGGCCGCATCCCCCGATGGGAGGAGAGATTTCGTGGCAAGTGGGCGCAGTTCCCGTCCGTCTGGAGTCCGTCCGGTGCCCGGCAATCGGGCCGTCTGCGGTCGCGGCCATGCGCGCGCCTGACGCAAGCGCCCCGCCGGCCGAACCTGTCCTGTCCTGCCGGGGCATAGAGCGGTCGTTCGGCGGCCTGAAGGCGCTGAAGGGCGTCGACGTCGACGTCTTCAAGGGCGAGATCTTCGGCCTCGTCGGTCCGAACGGGTCGGGCAAGACCACGATGGTAAACGTCATGACCGGTTTCTACCCGGCCGAGGCGGGCCATGTGCGGCTTCTGGGCGAGGATGTGACCAATCTCGCGCCGCACGCGATCGCGGGCCGCGGCGTCGCGCGCACCTTCCAGAACCTCGCTCTCTTCAAGGGCATGAGCGTGCTCGACAACATCCTCGTCGGGCGCCACACCCACATGAAGCCGAGCGCGCTGGCCACGCTCTTCTACTGGGTCTGGGCGCAGCGCGAGGAACTTGCCCATCGCCGCATCGTCGAGGAAATCATCGACTTCATGCAGTTGCAGGACATCCGCGACGAGCCGGTGGACGTCATCCCTATGGGTCTGCAGAAGCGCGTCGAGCTGGCCCGCGCGCTGGTCGCCGAGCCGTCCTTCCTGATCCTCGACGAGCCGATGGCCGGCATGAACCAGGAGGAGAAGGAGTACATCGCGCGCTTCATCCTCGACGCGCGCGACGAACGCGGCGTGACCATCCTGCTGATCGAGCACCACATGGACGTCGTCACCGCGATCTGTGACCGCGTCGCCGTGCTGAGCTATGGCGAGATCATCGCGCAGGGCGAACCGCGCAGCGCCATCGCCGACCCCAAGGTGGTCAAGGCCTATCTCGGCGAACGTGCCGCGCGGCGGCATGCGGGGGTGACGGCATGAACGCGCCCGTGTCCGCGACGTCGCTCATCCGCGCCTGGCCCGTCACCTCCGATGGCGGTCCTGCGACGCTTGTCGCGGGGGTCGCCTGCAACGCGGCGGAGGCCGGCAAGCGCACGGGCTTCCGGGAGCGCGACTACGGCATCTGGCGGGAGTGGACGTGGTCGCAGATCCTCGACGAGGTGCTGGCGCTGGCCGCCGGGTTCGAGGAGCTGGGCCTGAAGCCCGGCGCGGCGCTAACTGTGGTTGGCGACAACCGCGTCTCGATCTACCTGGCGATGCTGGCTGCGAACGCGCTCCGGGCCTATCCCTCGCCGGTCTTTTCCGACGTGCCGGTGCAGCAGTTCTCCGCCTACATGCGCCACGGCGCGCCCGACATCGCGGTCGCCGAGGATCAGGAGCAGGTCGACAAGCTGCTTGAGGTGCGCGAGCAGACCGGGCGGCCCTCGATCATCGTCTATGACGACAAGCGCGGCCTCGGCGCCTATGAGGCGCCGGGCATCCACGCGCTGGAGGAGGTGGCAGCCCGTGGCCGCGCGCGCCTGCGGGCGGAGCCGGGCCTCGCTGCCGACCTGGTGAACCGCGCACGGCCCGAAGATCCGGCGGTGCTTCTCTACTCCTCGGGAACCACCGGTCTGCCCAAGGGCGTGCCGCTCACGCACCGCAATGTGGTGAGCGGCATCGCGAACGCGCGCAAGGGCGGATACTTCAAGGAAAACGAGATCCTGTTCGCCTATCTGCCGACCGCCTGGGTGGGCGATTTCGTCTTCTCGCTGGGCGCGGGCGTACTCCTGCGCGCCACGATCAACATCCCCGAACGGCAGGAAACCGCGCTGCACGACCTGCGCGAGGTGGCGCCGACCTTCTACCTCGCCGCGCCGCGGGCCTGGGACAATATGCTGACGCGCGTGCAGGTGGGCATTGCCGATTCCACGCCGCTGAAGCGCCGGCTGTTCGACTTCTTCATGCCGCGCGCGATCGCGATGGAGCGCAAGCGGCTTGCGGGGCAATCCCTCTCCCTGCTGGAGCGGCTGATCGACGCCTTCGGTCGCGTGACGATCTATGGACCCATCAAGGATTTCCTCGGGCTTACGCGCGCCGAGCGTGCCTTCACCGGCGGCGAGGCGATGGGCGAGGACACCTTCCTGTTCTTCCGCGCGCTCGGCATCCGTCTGAAGCAGTTCTATGGCCAGACCGAAACCTGCGCGCTCTCGGCCGCCCAGACCGAGGGCAACGTCAGGCTGCACACGGTCGGACGCGCCATGCCCGGCGTCGAGGTGAAGGTCGACGGGAACGGCGAGATCCTGATTCGCTCGGAGTCGGTGTTCGGGGGTTATGCCGACAATCCGGACGCCACGGCGGACGCGCTGAGCGACGGCTGGCTGCGCACGGGCGACGCCGGCTACATGGAAGACGACGGCAATCTCGTCGTGCTCGGCCGCGTGAGCGAGCTGGTCGAGACTAAAGACGGCGAGCGCTACATCCCGAACTTCATCGAGAACCGGATCAAGTTCAGCTCCTACATCCGCAATGTCTGCGTGCTGGGCGCGGGGCGCGCCGACCTCACCGCCATCGTCTGCATCGACGATGAGGCGACCGGCCATTGGGCGGAGGTGCGCTCGCTCTCCTACACCTCCTATGCCGACCTGTCGCAGCGGCCGGAGGTCTATGAGCTGGTCAAGGGCGTGATCCGGCACGTCAACGAGACCCAGCCGGAGGCGCTGAAAATCCGCCGCTTCGTCAACCTGCACAAGGACTTCGACGCCGACGACGGCGAGATCACGCGCACCCGCAAGCTGCGCCGCAACGTCATCGAGGAGCATTACGGAAAGCTCGTGGACGCGCTCTACGACGGGTCGGAGCGCGTCACCTTCGAGGCGAAGATCACCTATGACGACGGCACCACCGGCGTGCTGACCCGGGAACTCAGGATTCACGAGGTGGGCGGCTGATGGACCTGATCCTTCTCCTCGAGCTGGCGATCAACGGCGTCTTCATCGGCCTGATGTACGCGCTCGTCGCCGCCGGTATCGTGCTGATCTACAAGACGTCGGGCATCGCCAACCTGGCGCAGGGCGCGCTCGCCATGATGGGGGCCTATGTCACGTGGGCGCTGGCGACGCTCGCCGGCCTGCCGATGTGGCTGTCGATCCCGGTGGCGCTGGCGGCGATGTTCGCCACCGGCATCCTGACGGAACGGCTGGCGCTGCGCCGCATGATCGGCCAGCCGGTCATCATGGTCATCATGCTGACGCTCGGCCTGGAGATCATGCTGCGCGGCCTGCTGCCGGGCATCTTCGGCGCGGCGGTGAAACGGCTGGACCTCGGGATTCCCAACGCACCGCTCTTCGTCGGCGATCTTCTCATCAACCGGGCAATCCTGATCGGAGGCTCGATCTCCTTCGCGCTGATCCTGGCCTCGGTCTTCTTCTTCAATTCCCGCCTCGGCATCATGATGCGCGCCGTTTCCGACGATCAGGGGGCCTCCTGGTCGGTCGGCATCCGGGTGGAGCGCGCGATCGCCATCGCCTGGGGCCTCTCCGCCATGATGGCGACGACGGCGGGCGTGCTGTGGGGCTCCACGCAGGGCGTGGACTGGTCGCTGTCGCTGCTGCTGATCAAGGCGCTGGCGATCGCGATCCTGGGCGGCCTCGACTCAATCGTCGGCGTGATCATCGCGGGCATCCTTGTCGGCCTCGCGGAGAGCCTGGCGACCGGCATCCTCGATCCCATCATCGGCGGCGGCACGCGCGACGTGGTCGCGTCCGTCATCATCCTGCTCACGCTGCTTTTGCGCCCGCACGGGCTCTTCGGCCGCGAACACATCGAGAGGGTCTGATGTTCTACCGCCGCGCCGGGATCAGCCACACCCGCTACCAGGACGAGCGCCAGATCTGGCCGCTGCCGCTCGACCGCTTCCTGGTGGCGGCGGTGTTCGTCCTGCTGCTGGCCGCACCCTTCCTCGTCGACCGGCTCTACCTCGTCAGCTACCTGGTGCCCTGGGTGATCTGGTCGACCGCGGCGCTGGGCCTCAACCTGCTTATGGGTGGGGCGGGGCAGATACACCTCGGCTACGGCGCGGTCATCGCCATCGGCGCCTACGGTTCCGTGCATCTGGTGCGGGCGGGCGTGCCCTTCGAGATCGCCATGATCGCCGGCGGCCTGCTGAGTGCGGGTATCGGCATCGTCTTCGGAGCCGCCGCGCTCCGGGTGAAGGGGCTCTATCTCGCCATGGCGACGCTCGCCATGCAGTACATCGTGGACTTCGTTATCATCCAGTTCCCGGCGATCAGCGGGGGCACGCAGGCGACGCTGCAGGTGCCGCCGGTGACCTTCTTCGGAATTCCGGTGACGGGCGACGTGGCACCCTACTACGTGGCGCTGTTCGTCTGCGTGGTGGTGACGCTCTTCATGCTGAACGTGAAGCGCACGAGCTTCGGGCGCGCGCTGGCGGCGGTGCGCGAGAAGGACTACGCCGCCGCGATCATCGGCGTCAGCACCTTTCGCTTCAAGATGCTGGCGTTCTGGGTCAGCTCCTTCATCGGGGGCGTGGTCGGTTCGGTGCTGGCGGTCTGCTATTACCGCGCGATCTCGCCCGACCAGTTTCACCTCGACCTGTCGATCCAGCTGGTGGCGATGGTGATCGTGGGCGGTCTCGGCTCGGTGCTCGGCTCCTTCTTCGGCGTGGCGCTCATCCTGTTCGCACCCATCGTGCTGAACCAGGTCATCGGCTTCCTGGCAACCGAGCTGGGGCTGGCGATCTCGATGGACCTGCGCTCGCACCTGCCGCTCGTTCTCTACGGCATCCTGATCATCGGCTTCCTGCTGTGGGAGCCGCTGGGCCTGTCCAAGATCTACAACAACGCGCGCAACTATTTCCTCGTTTGGCCCTTCAGGCATGCCAGGCATTGAGCGTGAAACAAGAACTCAAATCGGGAGGAAACATCATGTCGGTTACACGTCGTACGGTTCTCCAGGGCGCGGCGCTCGCCGCCCTGGTCTCGCAGGTCCCGGTCACGCGCGCCTTCGCGCAGGACAAGGTGATCCGCTTCGCGATGCCGCAGGACTTCACGCGCATCTATACGTTCGTGACGTCCGAATACAGCCAGGGGCAGCGCGATTACATCAGCCTCGTGAACGGCCGCGGCGGGATCAACGGCTACACGATCCTTGCCGACGTCTCCGACCACGGTAACGACATGCCGCGCGCGATCGAGGCCTATGAGCGGGCCAAGGCCGAGGGCGCCGTCCTGATCGACCCGCTGTCGACGCCGGTCGCGCGTGCGCTCGTGCCGCGCGTGCTGGAGGACAAGATCAATCTCATCACGGCCTTCTCCGGGCGCTCGGACGCGGCGGACGGATCCGTCTTCCCCTATGTGCTGCCGCTGACGCCGAACTACTGGACGCAGGCCGGCCTGCTGATCGACTTCTTCCGCCAGCAGGACGGCGACCTGAAGGGCAAGACGATCTGCTTCGTGCACATCGACACGCCCTTCGGCAAGGAGCCGCTGCCAATCCTTGAGAAACTGGCCGAGAAGGAAGGCTTCAAGCTGCAGGCCTTCCCCTATACGCCGCCCGGCAACGACCAGTCGGCGATCTGGCCGCAGGTGCGGCGCGCGCGCCCCGACTGGGTGATGTTCTGGGGTGCGGCCGTGGGCCAGACGGTGGCACTGACGGAGGCGATCCGCAACGGCCTGCCGATGGACCGCGTGTCCTCTTCCGTCTGGATCTCGGAATCCGACATGGAGGTCGTCGGCAAGGCCGACACCAAGGGCGTCCTCAAGGTCGAGCCCTGCGCATCCGGCCGCGATCCGCAGATCATCCAGGACATCCTCAAGGAGGTCGTGGACGCTGGAAAGGGCGCCGGACCGAAGGAGAAGGTCGGCACCAGCTACTACAACTATGGTGTCATGCTGGCCGCGCTCATGGTCGAGGGCGTGCGCATGGCCTTCGAGAAGAACCCGAACGGCCCGATCAACGGCGAATGGATGAACGCCGGTCTGCGGTCGATCACCAACTTCGACGCCGGCGGCTTCATCCCGCCGACGACGGTGACGCCGGAAGACCACCAGGGCGGCGGGAAGGCCCGCATCGCGCGCTGGGACGGCGAGAAGTTCGTGCCCGCCACCGACTGGTACTCGGCGAACCAGGACGTGGTGTGGGAGGAGGTCCGCAAGTACTCCGCCCAGTTTAAGGCAACCGGCAAGTAGGACGCGGCACGCCCGGCCGCCCTGCCGCTGGTGGGGCGGCCGGACCGTCGCCGCCGGTTCCGGGGAGAGAGGCGTTCATGGCCCTGCTCACGCTGAACAATGTCGAGGTCGTGTACGACGGCGTCTTTCTCGCAGTGAAGGGCGTCTCCATCGAGGTGCCCGACAAGGGCCTCGTGGCGCTGCTGGGCGCGAACGGCGCGGGCAAGAGCACGATCCTCAAGTCGGTCAGCGGGCTTCTGGCTCCGGAACGCGGCCTCGTGACGCGCGGCCAGATCGCCTTCGAGGGGACGGACATCCTCGCCCTCGACCCGCCCGACCGGGTGCGCAAGGGCATTGTCCACGTGCTCGAGGGGCGGCGCGTGTTCGAGCATCTGACGCCAGGCGAGAACCTGCTGGCGGCGACGTCGATGCATCGCGACCGGGCGCGGGTGGCCCGGCTGATCGACCAGATGTTCACCTTCTTCCCGCGTCTTGCGGAACGATCCAGGGCCAAGGCAGGCTACCTGTCGGGCGGGGAGCAGCAGATGCTCGCCATCGCGCGCGCGCTGATGACGGAGCCGAAACTCTTGCTGCTGGACGAGCCTAGCCTGGGCCTCGCCCCTTTCCTCGTCGACGAGATCTTCGACATCATTTCGCGCATCAATGCCGAACAGGGCGTCGCGGTCCTGCTGGTCGAGCAGAACGCGCTTGCTGCGCTCGACGTGGTGCAGTCGGCCTATCTGCTGGAGCAGGGCCGCATCGTCATGTCCGGTTCGGCCGAGGTTCTGCGCTCCAATCCCGACATCCAGGAAGCCTACCTGGGCGGCGGGGTGCAGACCGACTATCACGCGGTCAAGCACTACCGGCGGCGCAAACGCTGGCTTGCCTGACGGCAGGGCACCGGGAGCCGCAGCCTTGCGCCCGCGATCGGGCGCGGCAACAGTGGGAGCAACCTCCACGCTGAGTGCGGCGCCCGTCTCATGACATTCGACCAACTCCTGACGTTTCTCTGGGTAGCGCGGCTTGGCGGCATGCGCCGTGCGGCCGAGCAGATGAATCTCTCGCAGCCGGCGATCTCGGCCCGGCTCTCCGCCCTGGAAGACAGCCTGCGCGTCAAGCTGTTCGAGCGCACGCCGCGGGGCGTTGCCCTGACCCGCGCCGGAGAGCTGCTGCGGACCTATGCCGAGCAGATGTTATTCGTGCGGGAAGAGATCCTTAGCCGGGTCGCCAACCCGGCCGGAATCGACCGGCCCTTCCGCATCGGCTGTTCTGAGACGATCGCGCAGTCCTGGCTGCCGGACTTCCTGCAGCGGTTCAGCGACCGCTACCCGGGGGTCACGCTGGAACTGACCATCGACATCTCGCTCAATCTCCGCGAAGGGCTGATGTCGCACCAGTTCGACCTGTCCTTCCTGATGGGACCCGTTTCCGACTACCAGGTGAAGAACGTGGCGCTTCCCAAGTTTCCGCTGCGCTGGTACCGCAAGACCGGCGCGCAGAGCGATCTGCGCCGCGTTCCGGTGATCTCCTATTCCCGCCAGACGCGCCCGTACCGGGAACTCTCCTCCGAACTGTCGCGCCGCTATGGCCCCGGCGTGCGGGTCTATTCCAGCGCCTCGCTCTCCACCAGCCTCAAGATGATCGCGGCCGGAACGGGCGTCGGCCCCTTCCCGGAGGCCCTGGCGCGGGAGCTGGTCGCGGCGGGCGAGATCGAGGAGTTCGACCCGGGCTGGGCGATGCCCGCGCTCGACTTCACGGCCTCCTACCTCGCCGAGCCGCGCGACTTCCTGGCCGAGGAGGCGGCCGATCTGGCCGCGCAGACCGGTCACGAGTGGGCCGAGCGCATGGCGATTCTCGAATGAAAACACACAGGTATGCGATGCGGAGGCCGATATAGAAAATTCTTATCGCCAATGACACAAAACCACGATTTGACGTGATGGGTAGCCACGGCAATCCTTCAACCATCAGGGTGGGAAAAGCAGAGGGTGACGTGTCACGATGGATTACGAAACCGCGCGCTCCCTCGGTTTGAACGACATCCGCAGCGCGATCCGCAGCGGCGCCTACACGCGGCACACGGCGGGTCTGGCTGATGGCTACCTGCAGTGCAATCTCGTAATCCTTCCCAAGGAGCAGGCCGCCGACTTCCGTGACTTCTGCCTGCGCAATCCGCGGCCCTGCCCCCTCATTGCGATGTCCGAGCCCGGCGTTCCGCACTTCTCGGCCTTCGGGACGCAGATCGATCTGCGCACCGACGTGCCGCGCTACCGGGTCTACCGGGATGGCGAGGCGACGGCGGAGCCGACGGACATCTCCGATCTTTGGCGCGAAGATCTTGTGGCGTTCGCGCTGGGTTGCTCCTTCACGTTCGAGCGGGCGCTCATCGCCGCCGGCGTGCCTCTGCGCCATATCGAGCGGGACGTGACCGTGCCGATGTTCGCGACCTCGGTGGCGTGCGAGCGTTCCGGCCCCTTCCGGGGGAACATGGTCGTCTCGATGCGGCCGATCGCGCCGCACCATCTCGACCTCGTGGATGCGATTTCCGGGCGGTATCCGCATGCGCACGGTGCGCCCGTTCACCAGGGCAATCCGGCGCAGATCGGCATCACCGACATCATGCACCCGCAGTGGGGCGAGGCTGTCGAAGTGCTGGAGGGCGAGGTGCCGGTGTTCTGGGCCTGCGGTGTCACGCCGCAGAACGTGCTGACACAGGCGCGGCTGCCCTTCTGCATCACGCATGCGCCCGGACACATGCTGATCACCACCCGCGACGAGACGTCGCCGGCCAATGTTGAGGATTTCCTCGAGCTTCAAAACAGGGAGACCTAGGACAATGAAGCGTATCATTGCGAGTTCACTGCTTGCGGCGAGCATCGCCGCTCCGGCTGCGGCTACCGAACTGGCCGTTGTCGGCAGCTGGTCGGGCCTGCCGCTGCACAAGCAGTACGAGGCGCCCTTCTGGTCGGAGACGCTCCCCGCCGCGTCTGGCGGCAAGATCACCGTCCAGCTGACCACGCACAACCAGATGGGCCTCGGCGTGGCGGACGTGTTCCGTCTGCTGGGCGACGGCGTTTATGATGTTGCGATGACGGTGAGCGACTATGCGGTTGCCGATGCGCCGGAACTGGAAGGCCTCGACGTGCCGCTGGTGGCGCTGACGGCCAACGAGGCGCTGGCGATGGTCAACGCCGCCCGCCCGATGGTGCGCGACATCTTCCGTACGCGCTTCAACTCCGAAGTGCTCGCGATCGCGCCGTACCCACCGCAGATCGTGTTCTGCAACCACGAGGTCTCCTCGCTGGCGGACCTCAAGGGCCTGAAGATCCGCGGTTCCGGCCGCATGACCACGAAGTTCCTCGAGGCGCTGGGCGCCGAGGGTGTGAACGTGGCGTTCTCCGAGGTTCCCGGGGCGCTGCAGCGTGGTGTCGTGGATTGCGCCGTGACGGGTGCGGGGTCGGGCTACAACGCGGGCTGGTGGGAAGTGTCCACGCACCTCGTGACCCTGCCGCTGGGCGGCTGGGATCCGGTCGTGACCGCGATCAACCTGGACAGCTGGAAGGGCCTCGACGCCGACACCCAGAACCTGATCCGGGAGCGTATCGCCGAGGACTTCGAGACCCCGGCCTGGGCCTCTGCGCAGAACGCGCTGGTCAATGACGTGGCCTGCCTCACCGGCAACGGCACCTGCCCCTATGGCGATGCCCGCAACATGAAGCTGGTCGAAGTTTCCGACGCCGACTTCGCCGAAGCGCGCCGCATCCTTGAGCAGGTGGTGCTTCCCGATTGGGCCGGCCGCGCCGGCGCCGAGTGGGCTGCCCGCTGGAACAAGACCGTCGGCAAGACTGTCGGCGTGAGCGTCCCCGCCAACTGAACATCTGGCCCGCCGCAATGGAACAATCACTGTTTAACATCCTGCGGCGGGCCAACCGCTTCGTGGCTGCGATCTGCGGCCTCGCCGTCGCGGGATGTACTGTCTTCATCCTGCTCGACATCGTGCTCCGCCAGACCGGCGGCTCGTTCGGCGGCACCGACGAGATCGCCGGCTACGTGATGGCTGCCATCACGACCTGGGGCCTTTCCTATGCCTTGCTGGAGCGCGCGCACGTCCGGATCGACGTGCTGCGCGGGGTCTTGCAGACGCCCGGGAAGATCTTTCTCGACATGGTGTCCCTGCTGTCCCTGGCCTTCGTTGCCATCGTTCTTGCCATCCAGTCCTGGCCCGTTCTCGCCCGCACGCTCCAGAACGACGCCCGCGCGAATACGCCGCTCGAGACGCCCCTGATCGTTCCGCAGGCGCTGTGGTTCGGCGGCCTTGTGTGGTTCGCGCTCATGGCTTCGCTGCTGGTGCTCGTTGCCTGCCTCGCGATCGTCCGGCGCGAGCCAGCCCTCGTCGAGCAGTCCATCGGCCTGCAATCCGAATTGGAGGGCGCAGAATGATCCTGTCCGTCTCGGCGGGTCTGCTGGGCCTGCTCGCACTCTCGATCCCGGTCGGGATCGTCCTTTTTCTTCTGGGCTTCGGGATTTCCGAGTTCTTCAGCCCGTTCCCCCTGCTGCGCGGTCTCGGGCAGCTGGCGTGGTCGAGCATGAACAGCTCGACGCTCATCGCCATTCCGCTGTTCGTGCTCCTCGGCGAACTGCTCGTCCGCGGCGGTGTGGCTGCGCGGACCTATGCGGCGCTCGACAAGTGGGTTTCCTGGCTGCCCGGCGGTCTGGTGCATGCGAACATCGGCACGGCCACGCTCTTCTCGGCTACATCGGGCTCCTCGGTGGCAACGGCTGCGACGGTCGCCACGGTCGCCATGCCGCAGGCCGAGCGGCTGGGCTACGACCCGCGTCTGTTTGCCGGCGCAATTGCCGCGGGCGGCACGCTCGGCATCATGATCCCGCCGTCGATCAACCTCATCGTCTACGGCTTCCTGACTGAAAGCTCGATCCCCCAACTCTTCCTGGCCGGGCTCGTTCCGGGCCTTCTGCTTGCGCTCTTCTTCAGCCTGGTCACGGCTGCGATCTGCGCGGTGCGGCCCGAACTCGGCGGTGAGCGGCGGACCTATCCGTTCGCACAGATGCTGGCCTCGCTGATCCATCTCGTGCCGGTCCTGCTGCTGTTCGGCATCATCGTCGGGACGATCTACACCGGCCTTGCAACCCCGACGGAGGCGGCGGCGGTCGGCGTGGCCGCGGCGCTCCTCATCACGGGTATCTCCGGGCAGATTGCCGTCCCGATGCTGATGCAGGCGCTTTACGGCACGATCCGGATCACGGCGATGGTCATGCTGGTCGTGTCGGGGGCGGCGTTCCTGAACTTCACGCTGGCGTCCGCCGGTCTCGGCACCGAGCTGCGCGCCTTCATGGACAGCATCGGCCTCGGTCCGCTGGGGACCATGCTGGTGATCGTGGTCATCTACATCGTGCTCGGTTTCTTCATCGAGACCCTGTCGCTGATGGTCGTCACGATCCCGATCATGGTGCCCATCGTGGTGGAGCTTGGCTTCGACAAGGTGTGGTTCGGCATCCTGATGATCGTGCTGGTCGAGATGGCGCTCATCACCCCGCCAGTCGGCCTCAATCTCTACGTGGTGCAGGGCGCCCGCCGCTCCGGCAAGCTGCAGGAGGTCATGGTCGGCTGCATTCCCTATGTGCTCGTCATGCTGGCGATGGTGGCCGCGCTGATCGCCGTGCCGGAGATCGCACTGTTCCTGCCGAATCTTCTCTAGCGGGTGCCGCGGGCGCCCTTCACGCATGGTGACAGGCGGCCTCGCGGCCGCCCTTCACGCATGGTGACAGGCGGCCTCGCGGCCGCCTGTCCGCGTTTCGAGCGCCGGTTCCTCGTCCCGGCAGATGGGCGTCGCGCGGGGGCAGCGCGGGGCAAAGGGACAGCCACCCGCGGGCGGTACGTCTGCCTCGGCCGGGGCAGCGCGCGGCCGGCGCCGTCGCGCGGGGTCCGGCACGGGCACCGCGGCCAGCAACTGGCGCGTATAGGGGTGAACCGGGTCCGAGAAAACCGCACCGACCGGGCCGCGCTCGACGACGCGGCCCTGGTACATCACCGCGACCTCGTCGGCGACATGCCGGACGATGGCGAGATCATGCGAGATGAAGAGGTAGGAGAGGCGGTGCTCCTCCTGCAGGTCGAGCATCAGGTTGAGGATCTGCGCCTGCACAGACACGTCGAGCGCGGATACCGGCTCGTCCGCCACGATCAGCTTCGGGCGCGTGATCAATGCGCGCGCAATGGCGATCCGCTGGCGCTGTCCGCCTGAGAACTCGTGCGGGTATCGCGCGCCCGACGCGGCGGACAGGCCGACCTCGGCCAGTGCCGTGGCGATGCGCTCGCGGCGTTCCTGCCGTGGAACGGGGGCTAGCGCGTCCAGCGGTTCGGCCACGATCCGCGCGACCGTGTGGCGCGGGTCGAGCGAGCCGTAGGGATCCTGGAACACCATCTGGAAGTCGCGCCGCGCCTTGCGCAGTTCGCCGGGCGAAAGTGCGAAGATGTCTCGGTCTCCGATCCGGACCGTGCCGCCGTCGGGCCGCTCCAGCGCCATGACGGCGCGGGCAAGCGTGGACTTGCCGCAGCCGCTTTCCCCGACCACGCCAAGGCTCCTGCCCGCAGGAATCGTCAGCGAGACGCCATGCAGGGCGCGCAGCATCGGGCGCGGGCCGAACAGGCTGCGGCGCGGCAAGGCATAGTCTCGCACCAGCGCCTCCACGCTGAGGAGGGGCGCGCCGGTCACCGCGGAAACTCCGGTGCGTGCATCGCATGTGGATGAAGGCAGGCGGCGCGGTGCCCGGTACCGACAGGCACCAGGGGAGGGCGCAGGCTGCGGCAATCGTCCTGCACCCGGGGGCAGCGATCGGCGAAGGCGCACGCGGCGGGGCGCGCGGCCGGGTCGGGGACCACGCCCGGAATGGTGGGGAGCCGCCTGCCGGCCGGGCCGGGTGCGGTTCCCGCCGCCTGGGGCATCGCCGCGAAAAGCCCGCGCGTATAGGGGTGCGCCATGCGGGCGAACACATCCGCCGTGGAGCCTGCTTCGGCGACGCGGCCCGCATACATGACCAGCATCTCGTCGGTCGCCTCCGCCACCACGCCGAGGTCGTGGGTGATCAGCATGAGCGCCATCCCCTCGCCATCGACGAGGTCGCACAGCAGGTCGAGGATCTGTGCCTGGATCGTCACGTCGAGCGCGGTGGTGGGTTCGTCGGCGATCAGCAGGTCCGGCCCGCAAGCGATGGCGCCCGCGACGACGACGCGCTGACGCTGGCCGCCGGACAGTTGCTGTGGGTAGAGGGTAGGGGAGAAGCGTGCGGGCGGCAGCCCCACGCGGTCGAGCAGGCGCACCGCCTCCGCTTCCGCTTCCGCGCGCGAGAGCCCCCGGTGCAGGCGCAAGGGTTCCGCCACCTGCGCGCCGATGGTCCTGACCGGGTTGAGCGCCGTCATCGGCTCCTGGAAGACCATGGCGATGCGATTGCCGCGTAGCTTGCAAAGCGTGCGCTCGCTCATGCCGACAAGGTCCTCGCCGTCGAAGCGGATCGTGCCCGAGACGCGCGCGCCGCGCGGCATCAGGCCCATGACCGCAAGCGCCGTCATGGATTTGCCGCAGCCGCTCTCGCCCACGAGGCCGAGGCTGCGCCCCCGGTCGAGATCGAGATCGATGCCCTCCAGGATGGGCACGACGCCTGCCGGCGTGGCGATGTCGACGGAGAGGCCGCGGATCTCGAGCAGGGCCATCAGCGCGCCCTCCGCAGCCGCGGGTCGAGCACGTCGCGCAGGCCGTCGCCGAGCAGGTTCAGGCCCAGCACCGCCAGCACGATGACGAGCCCCGGAACGATGGCGAGGCGGGGCGCGAGGAACATCATGGTCTGCGCCTCGGCCAGCATCTTGCCGAGCGAGGGCGCGGGCGGCTGCAGGCCGAGGCCGAGATAGCTCAGTCCCGCGTCGATAAGGATCGCCAGCGCGAACTGGATCGTCATCTGCACGATCAGCGTCGGCGCGATGTTGGGCAGCACGTGCTCGACCGTGATGCGCACGCCGCCCTTCCCCGCCGCGCGTGCAGCCAGCACGAACTCCCGCAGAAGCACGCCCATGGCGGCCCCCCGCGTCAGGCGCGCGAACACGGGGATGTTGAACACGCCGATCGCAACGATCGAATTGAAGGCGCCAGGTCCGTAGAGCGCGGTCAGCATCACCGCCGTCAGAAGTGCGGGAAAGGCGAAGGTGAAGTCGCCGAGGCGCATCACCGCCTCATCCACCCATCCGCCGCGCGTGGCAGCCAGGGCGCCGAGCGGCACGCCAAGCCCCGCGCCCAGCGCCACCGCGAATATGGCGATGACGAGGGAGTTGAACGCGCCTGCCATGATCCGGCTCAGCAGGTCTCGGCCGAAATGGTCCGTGCCAAGCCAGTGAGCCATCGAGGGGCCTTGCAGGCGGGCCGCGACGTTCACGTCCGCCACCCCGTACGGCGTCCAGACAAGGGACACGAGTGCCAGCGCCAGCATGGCGAGCGTGATCGTGCCGCCGATCAGGAAGGCGCGGGAGGCGAGCCCGTGGCGCAGGATCTCACCCATCTCCGCGGCCCCGGAGCCTGAGCCTGGGGTCGAGGAGCACATAGGCCACGTCGACCGCGAAATTCACGGTGACGACCGCGGCGACCATGATGAGCAGCAGGCTCTGCACCACGATCAAGTCGCGCTGCGCGATGGCCTGGAACATCAACCGCCCAACACCCGGAAGGTAGAAGACGTTCTCGATGATGATCGTGCCGACCAGCAGGAAGGAGAACTGCAGACCCATGATCGTCACGACGGGAATGAGCGCGTTGCGGACCGCGTGCCGCCAGAGCGCCTGCACGCGCGTGAGGCCGCGCGCCCGTGCCGTGCGGACATAGTCCTCGCCCATCGTCTCCAGCACGGAGGAGCGGGTGACGCGCGCCAGGATCGCCGCCTGCGGCAGGGCGAGCGCCAGCGCCGGCAGCAGCAGCGAGACGACGGCTGCCTGCCAGCCCTTGTCCCAGCCCGCGAAACCGCCCGCCGGCACCCAGCCCAGCCAGACCGCGAAGACGAGGATCAGCAGCATCGCGAACCAGAAGTTCGGGACCGCCACGCCCAGTTGGGCAAGGCCCATGACGCCCGCGTCCGCCGCCGTGTTGTGCCGGGCGGCGGCGAAGACGCCTGCCGGTATGGCGATCGCCGTCGACAGGAGGATGGCCATGATGGCCAGCGGCACGGTGACGCCGATCCGCTCGCCCACCAGTTCCGTGACGGGGCTGCCATAGGTGTGAGAGACGCCCAGCGAGCCTGTCAGGATCTCGCCCCACCAGCCGAGGAAGCGGGCATGCGCCGGGAGGTCGAGGCCCATCTGGGCGCGCAGCGCGGCGAGCGTGTCCTCCCGCGCGCCCGTCCCGAGGATGACCGCCGCAGGATCGCCCGGCAGTACCTCCATCACCAGGAAGATGACGAGCGACGCCCCGAAGAGCGTCGCCGCCAGCGCCAGAAGCCGCCTGAGAAGGAAGGCACCCATGGGCTCATGCGCCCATGAAAAGGGGGCGGCGGGACATGTGCACGTCCAGCTGGATCCTCATGCCCCGCCGTCCCGTCACTGCGTCCAGCGGACCCCTGTCAGGTCGTTGGCCTGGACGGGGCTGTTCTCCCACAGGCCTTCGAGCCCCGCCTTCCAGACGCCGAGCTTGGGCAGCTGGAACAGGAAGACGTTGACCGCGTCGTCGGCGAGCTTGCGCTGGGCGTCGCCCATCAGCGCATAGCGCGCCTCGGTCTCGGCCGTCAGGTTCAGCTTGTCGATGATCGCGTTGAACTCGTCGCTGACATAGTTGAAGTAGTAATCCGTGCCGCGGGCATAGATGCCGATGTCCATGGGCTCGGTGTGCGAGACGATGGTCAGGTCGAAATCGTCGCCCCGGAACACCTGCTCCAGCCATTGCGGCCACTCGACCGGAATGATCTCCAGCTTGACGCCAACCTCCGCCAGCTGGGCGGCGATCAGTTCGCCCCCGCGCCGCGCGTAGGAGGGCGGCGGCAGCTTCAGCGTTGCCGAGAAGCCGTCCGGATAGCCCGCCTCGGCCAGTAGCTTGCGGGCGCCGTCCTTGTCGTAGGGATAGCGGTTCGTGAGGTCCACATAGGCCGGGTGATGCGGCGCGAAG
This sequence comes from Futiania mangrovi, assembly GCF_024158125.1. Classification (NCBI taxonomy): domain Bacteria; kingdom Pseudomonadati; phylum Pseudomonadota; class Alphaproteobacteria; order Futianiales; family Futianiaceae; genus Futiania; species Futiania mangrovi. The sequence goes on from NZ_JAMZFT010000004.1 coordinate 43,385, forward strand.
TGCGACCCGATCGGGGTCCCGTTGCCGAACATGGCGCCGTCGATCAGGGCCTTGCGGTCGATCGCGTGGCTCAGCGCCCGGCGCACGCGAACATCGTCGAAGGGCTTCTGCTGGTTGTTGATCGCGAGGATCGTCTCCCCCTCCGTCGACCCGATGGTCACCTCGAAACGCGGGTCGGCCCGGAATTGCTCCAGCGCCTCGCCCGCCGGGAAGTTGGCGAAGGCGTCCACGTCGCCGGCGAGCACCGCGGCGACCGCCGCAGCCGGGTCGCTGATGAACTTGAAGGTCGCCGACGCGAGTGCCGGCTTATCGCCCCAATAGCCGTCATAGGCGGAAATCTCGACCCGGTCCCCCTTGACCCATCGATCCAGCTTGAACGGACCGGTGCCGACCGGCTGGTCCTTGTTGGTGTCGGCCGACGAAGGCTCGACGATCACCGCGTCGCCCCAGCCGAGGTTGAAGAGCAGCGCGCCGAACGGGTTCTTCAGCGTGATGCGCACGGTTGCGGGATCGACAGCCTCGACCGTCTCGATGGGCGCGAAAAGCTGCTTCTGCGCGTTGACGGATCCTTCCGCCATCGCCCGCTCGAAGCTGAAGACCACATGGTCCGCCGTCATCGGCACGCCGTTGTGGAAGGTGACGCCGCCGGCCAGCTTGAAGGTGTAGACCTTGCCGTCCTCGCTGATCTCCCAGCTGCGGGCCAGCGCGGGTTGGACCGCGCCCGTACTGTCGATCCGCGTCAGCCCCTCGAACACGTTGGCATAGACCACCTCGTCGATCGCCGCGGCTGCGCCCGCCGTCGGGTCGAGGTGCGGCGGCTCCAGCACCATGCCCATGGTCAGGCTGGTGTTCGCCGCCATCGCGGGCCATGCCAGCGCAGCGGCCGCCACCGCGGCCAGTGCAAGGCGTTTCAGCTTGGTCATCTTGTGCGTTCCCTCGTCTGCGGCCGGCGGCCCGCGGCTCGCCCGCGGGGCTGACAAGGCATGCCGGCCATTCCCCGATCTGTCGTTATCCCGCCGCGCCGGTCAGGGCCAGGGCCGCCCCTGCCATGACCTTCGCGGACGCCACCATGTCATCGATCACGATAAACTCGTCCGGCTGATGCGCCAGATCGAGAATTCCCGGACCGTAGGCGATGCAGTCCTTCAGGTGCCCGAAGCGGGCGATGTGCTTCTGGTCGTAGGTGCCGGGCGAGACGACGTATTCCGCAGACTTCCCGAACTCGCGCGCTATCTCGCGGGCGACGGCCTGCACGACGGGAGCGCTTTCCTCCGTCATGGTCGGCACAAACTCCAGGATGTCGCGGATGCGGTAGCGGAAGCCCTGCCGTTCCGCGGCGAGGCGCTCCAGAATTCCGGTCACTTCCCGCTTCACGTCGTCCGGGTCTTCCTCGATCAGGTAGCGCCGGTCGATCACCATGCGACAGCTGTCGGGCACGCAGGGCGAGGGCAGCCCCTCGAACTCCTCCGCGAGCCCGCCGTGAATGGAGTTGATGTTGAGCGTGGAGGCGCGCGCGCCCTCCGGCACCACGGGCATTGAGGTCCGGCGGGCGTCGAGCGCGGGGATCAGCTCCCGCTCGATCCGGTCGAGGAAGGCCCCCATGTGGCGCACCGCGCAGTCGCCGAGGAAGGGCATGGAGCCATGGGCGATCCGGCCCAGCGTCTCGACCTCCGCCCACCAAACGCCGCGATGACCCAGGCAGATGCGGTCGACGTTCAGCGGCTCCGGGATGATCACGTGGTCGACGCGGGGTTTCGAGAAATAGCCCTTCTGCGCCATGTAGCCGACGCCGCCATAGCCCCCCGATTCCTCGTCCACCGTGCCCGAGATCTCCAGCGCGCCTTGGAACGGGATGCCCGCCTCGAGGATCGCGTCGACCGCGATCATGGCGGCGGCCAGCCCACCCTTCATGTCGCAGGTCCCGCGCCCGTAGATGCGCCCATCCTTCACCACGGCCTCGAACGGGTCGACTGTCCAGCCCTGTCCGGCCTGCACCACGTCGATATGGCCGTTGAAGTGGACGCACGGGCCCGGACCCCTGCCTTCGATCCGGCCGATGACGTTCGTGCGGGGGTAGCGGTCAGAATCGCCGGGCGTGCCTTCACCGCGCACATATTCGACCGTGAAGCCGCGCCTCTTCATCCAGTCGCCGATCAGTTCCGCGCACGGGGTATAGGCATCGCCCGGCGGGTTCACCGTCGGAATGCGCACGAGGTCGCGGGTCAGCGCGACCAGTTCCTCGCGCTTGGCATCGATGCGGGCGTTCAACTCGGCGGAAATGGCGGGTCACTCCTCGAAGGAACCGGCGTATTGCGGCGAAAGCCTATGCCCGGACGGGTGGGGGCGCAACCGGCGTGGCAGGGGCGGCGCCGGCCTTCCTCGACAGCGGGTGCGCAGCGCGCTACCTTTTTCTCCGGTCGGGCCGCCATGGCCCGGCGCATGGCGTACCCCTGAGGACCGCGGGACGGGCGAAGCGCATGTTGCTCTTGCCGTTCGCGCACCAGATGAAGGAGTCGCATGATGAAATCCGTTCTTGCCATCGCCGCCGTGGTGGCGCTCGCCGCCGGCCCTGCCGCCGCAGGCTGCGCGGGGCATGTCGCCAGCAGCGAGACCAAACAGTCTGTCGCCCAGTCAAAGGCGCCTGCCGCATCGGCAGAGCAGGTCAAGGTCGCCGAGCGCAAGGCCGCCCAAAGCAAGGCCACGAACTGACCTGACGGCGAACTGACTTCGCGGCGAAGCGGGCGCGGTTTATGCGCCCAGCTTCTCCGCGAGGTCGAGGAAGTCGTCGGCGATCACGTCCCAGTCGCTTTCGGGCGCGAGGTCGGTTGTCTGGGCTGCACCATGCTCGACCGGTCGCGCGACGAATCCCGTCTTGAGGCCGGAGGCCCGGGCGGCAAAAAGGTCGTCGTTGTGGGCGGCGACCATCATGCAGTCCTGCGGCGCCAGAGAGAGTGCCGCCGCCGACGCGAGATAGACCGCGGGCTTCGGCTTGTAGTCCTGTGCGATCTCGGAACCGAGCACCGTGTCCCACGGCAGGCCGCCGTGGCGCGCCAGCTGCACCATCAGCGAAATGTTGCCGTTCGACACGGGTGCAAGCAGGTAGCGCGTGCGAAGGCGCGTGAGCCCCGGTGCCGAATCCGGCCAGGGATCCAGCCGGTGCCACGCGCGGGAGAGGCCGTCGCGCACGCCTTCCGCCACCTCCCCGATGCCGTAGGTGTCGAGCGTCGAGTCGAGGTTCTCCCGGTGCAGCGTGTCGAGCTTCACATAGCCGCGCGATCCGCTGCGGATCCGTTCCATGGCCGGCTGGTAGAGCCCGCGCCAATGGTCGGCCATCGCTTCCCAGTCGCGGTCGATCCCGTGCCGGGCGCCGAATTGGGCCAACTCCCGCGCCACGCTGGTGCGCCAGTCGACCACGGTCCCGAAGACGTCGAAAAAGAGTGCCTGAACCATTCTGTTTCGCTCCCTCCGGCCGTCTCGCGGGGCGTTAGCCGACCGCCGGCGGGCAGAGCGTGCCGATCTTGCCCTCGGTGGCGAGCGGCGCGCCCGTCATCTCCTGCAGCCGCTCCACGGTCATGCCGGGCACCATCTCCTTCAGCACGAAGCGCCCGTCCTGCACATGGATCACCGCGACGTCGGTGAAGATGCGCGAGACGACGCCGACGCCGGTCAGCGGATAGGTGCAGCGCTCGATCAGCTTGTGCTCGCCGGTGCGCGTGACATGGCTGGTGATGACCCAGACCGACTTGGCGCCGACAACGAGGTCCATGGCTCCGCCCACGGCGGGCACCGCGTCATCGCCCGCGCGCCAGTTGGCAAGGTCGCCATTCGGCGCGACCTGGAAGGCACCGAGGATCGCCACGTCGATATGGCCGCCGCGGATCATCGCGAAGCTGTCGGCATGGTGGAAGAAGGAGGCGCCCGGCAACAGCGTCACCGGCTTCTTGCCCGCGTTGACGAGGTCGTAGTCCTCCTCGCCCTGCGGCGGACGCTCGCCGAAGCCCAGGACGCCGTTCTCGGTGTGATAGGTGACCTGCCGGCCTTCGGGCACGAACTGGGCGACCTGTTCCGGAATTCCGATGCCGAGGTTGGCATAGGTCCCGTCGGCGATGTCCTGCGCCGCGCGCCAGGCCATCTGTGCGCGGCTGAGGCGCGTCACGGTTTCGGTGCTCATGGATAGACGGCTCCTTCGGCGAACAGCAGTTCCTCCTGGGCGGGGTCGGCGACCTGCACGATACGGTCGACGAAGATGCCCGGCGTGACGACCGCCTCCGGATCTATGGCGCCCGGCTCCACGACGTTGCGGACCTGTACCACGGTCGTTTGCGCCGCCATGCACATTACGGGGCCGAAGTTGCGCGCCGACATGTTGTAGAGCAGGTTGCCCGCGCGGTCCGCCGTCTCCGCCTTCACCAGCGCATAGTCGGCCCGGATCCAATGCTCCATCACATAGTCCCGGCCGTCGAAGGTGCGCACCTCCTTGCCCTCGGCGAGCGGGGTGCCGACCGAGGCCGGGGTGTAGAAGGCCGGGATGCCGGCGCCCCCCGCGCGGATCCGCTCTGCCAGCGTGCCCTGCGGCACCACCTCCAGCTCGATCTCGCCCTTGAGATAAAGCTCGGTGAACGCCTTCGGATTGGCCGAGCGCGGGAAGGAGCAGATCATCTTGCGCACGCGGCGCTCGCGGATCAGTGCCGCCAGGCCGACGTCGCCGTTCCCGGCATTGTTGTTCACCACCGTCAGGTCGCGCGCGCCCTGGTCGATCAGCGCGTGGACAAGTTCGATGGGCGAGCCCGCGCCGCCGAATCCGCCAACCAGCACGGTTGCGCCGTCGGGCACATCGGCCAGCGCCTCCGCGATCCCCATGACGGGCTTTTCCACGACCTTCGCACGTGCAGTCAAAGCAGCCGGCCTCCCCTTTCTGCTGCCTGCCGGATCTCCCGGCGGCATGTCTTGTTCGGCGCCCGGGAGCCGAGGCCCGTGCGGCGCGGTGGCGATCTTAGAGGATGCACATGGCGAGGGCCACCCGGGGCCGAGCCCTACGCTCTGTCCGCACGTCCGGACAGCGTTGCACGAGCGCCGCCCCATGGACCTTTGTGCGCGACTGCCTATCTCAGGCTCCAAGACCGGGGTTCGCCGGGGCCAAGAGAAAGGGATGACCGTTCCGATGCGCACGCAACCGATGACCGACGCTTCTCCAGCCTCCGGCGCAGATGCGATCCGCCCGGTCCTGCGGACCTTCCGTGGCATGCCGACCAGCGACGGGGCCGGCGTGCGGCTCTCACGTGTGATCGGGACGCCCGCGCTGCCCGATCTCGATCCCTTCCTGATGCTCGACGAGTTCCGGGCCGACGATCCGAAGAGCTACATCGCAGGTTTTCCCGACCACCCGCACCGCGGGTTCGAGACGGTGACCTACATGCTCGCGGGCCGCATGCGGCACGGCGACAACCAGGGCAATGTGGGCCTGCTGCGCCCCGGCAGCGTGCAATGGATGACCGCCGGGCGCGGCATCGTGCATTCGGAGATGCCGGAGCAGGAAGACGGCCTGATGTGGGGCTTCCAGCTCTGGGTGAACCTGCCCGCGCGCGACAAGATGACCGCGCCCCGCTACCAGGACATTCCGCCGGAGGACGTGCCCGAGGTAACGCCGCCTGGCGGAGGCAAGGTGCGCGTCGTTGCGGGCGAGGTCGACGGCGTCGCGGGCGCGGTCAGCGCGATCGCGACGGATCCGGTCTATCTCGACGTGATCCTGCCGCCGGGTGCATCCTTCGAGCACGCGCTGCCCGCGGGTCACAACGCCTTCGTCTATGTCTACACGGGTACCGCGCACGTCGGCCCCGCAGATGGCGGGCAGGAGGTGGGCGAGCGGACGCTGGGCGCGCTGGGAGCGGGTGCTCGCGTCCGCATCGCTGCGGGCGATGCGGAAGCCCGTGCGCTGCTCGTCGCAGGCCGTCCGCTGCGCGAACCCGTGGCCCGCTACGGTCCCTTCGTGATGAACACCGAGGCCGAGATCCACCAGGCCATCCGCGACTACCAGGCCGGGCGGTTCTGAGCGCGCGTCAGATACCCCCTGCAAAAAGTGCCGCACCGCCCAGGCTGACCAGAAGAGCGCGCCACGCCACGGGTTTCTGCGAGATCAGGCCGTAGGAAATCGCGGCAAGACCCGCGCCAACCTTGAGAAGCGCGGCCAATGCCAGCGCAGGTTCGGTACCGAGCGCGATCAGCGACGGATTGGCGACCATGCCCAGCGGCACGAGATAGAGCCCGAGCCCGAGCAGCATCGCCACGCCCGCGACCTTCAGCCAGTTCTCCCCCACCATGCCCGAGGCAATGAACACCGCCCCGCAGACAGGCGGCGTGATGGTCGAGAGCAGCGCGTACCAGAACACGAACAGGTGCGCGGTGAGCGGCGGAAGCCCCAGCTTCTGAAGCGCCGGCCCGGCTACCGAGACGCAGATGACATAGGCCGCGGTCGTCGGCACCTCCATGCCGAGGACGAGGCAGGCAATAGCAGTCAGCAGCAGGGCGGGCCACAACTCGCCGCCTGCGCCGGCGAGGATCAGCGAGGTGATCTTTACGCCGAGACCCGTGAGACCCAGGACGCCAATCACGATCGAGGCGCAGATGATGATGGACGCGATCGTCGCGATCTGGCTGCCCGCCGTGATCAGCGCGGTTTCGATCCGCTCCCGTGTCCGTGGCAGGGAGAAGGTGAGGCGCCCGTCCAGAAACAGCAGCACGAAGCCCGCGAGGATGGCGACGCAGGCGGCGTATTGCGGGGTGTAGCCGCCAACGAACATGCGCTCCAGCAACAGAACGAAGGGCACGGCGAAGAACAGCGAGGTGACGAGCACGTCGCGCCGCGACGGCCGGTCCTCCGCCGCCACGGGCTTGAGGTCGTAGCGGCTGGCGAAGGCATCGATGCCGATCCAGACGGTGGCGAAATAGAGCAGGGCGGGAAGCATGGCTGCCGCCATGATCTCGGCATAGGGGGTGCCGGTCAGTTCCACCATGACGAAGGCGCCCGCGCCCATCAGCGGCGGCATGATCTGGCCGCCGGAGGAGGCGACCGCCTCCACCGCGCCGGCGAGCGGGCGCGGATAACCGAGCCGCCGCATCGCGGGCAGCGTGATCGCGCCGGTGGATGCGACGTTCGCCGACGCCGAGCCCGAGATCGAGCCGAAGAGGGCCGAGGAAAGTACCGAAACCTTGGCCGCTCCGCCCTTCAGCCGCCCGGCGGCTGCGGTCGCGAGGTTCATGAACCCCTGGCCTGCCTCGCCCGCGTTCAGTACGGCACCGAAGATGACGAAGATCGCGACCACGTCGACGGAGACGCCGGTCAGGCTGCCCCAGAGGCCGCCCTCGGCGATGGTCAGCGTGCCGAGGAAGCTCGACAGCGGAAGGCCGGGGTGTCCGAACTCGCCCGGGAGATGCTGGCCGAAGAGGCCGTAGAGCAGGGCCAGCGCCGCAACCGTCGGCAGAGGCCAGCCGATGGCGCGCCGCGCCATCTCCAGCGTCAGCGCCAGCAGGACGATGGCGAGCGCGAGCTGACCGTTGCCCGACAGGAAGCCGTACTGGTCGGAAAGCGCGTCCGCATTCAGCGCGATCCACAGCGTTGCACCCATCCCGATCGCGGAGAGCGCGAGGCCCGTGCGCAATTGCAGCTTCGTGCGTGCGGCGAACACGAGCACCCAGGGCAGCGCCAGCGCCATGTGCACCGGCCGTGCGACGAGGGCCGGCGTCAGTCCGGAGAACACGAGGCTGAGGTGGAAGGCCACCGAAACGGCACCGAGGGCGGCCCAGAAGAGCCGCCCTCGCGCAGAAAGATCGTTCTGCGGTGTCACGAAGCGGTCAGCGCAGGCTGTCCGGCACGGCGACGCCCGCTTCCTCGTAGTAGCGCAATGCGCCGGGGTGCAGCTTGCCCGTCACATTGGACAGCAGGTCCGGCGACACGGCCTTCCACCAGGCGGCGCTTTCGCCCATTTCGGCCTTCTTCGTCCAGAAGGTCTTGGTCAGCGTGTAGGCGGTGTCGTCGTCCATCGCGGTCGTCGCATAGGCGACCACCGGCAGGGAAGTGGTCACGGTGTCCGTGTCGACACCCGCATAGGTTCCCGCCGGGATCACGAGGCGGGTGCGCTTTGTTTCCGCCACCTGCTCCTCCGTCATGGAAACGAGCGAGATGCCCGTGCTGGCGGCTGCCTCGGTGACGTTCGGGGCGGGGAAGGAGCCCGCGGTGACGAAACCGTCGATCTGGCGGTTCTTCAGTGCGCTGGCCGCATTGCCAAGCTCGGCGTCGGCGATCTTCACCTTGTCCTTCAGGCCGAACATCTCGACGTATTTTGCGCCCTCGTTGGCGCCGAAGGAGCCCTTGCCGAGCAGGATGGTCTTGCCTTCGAGATCGGCGAAGCTCTGCACGCCCGCGTCTGCACGCATCACGAAGTGCATGGTGAGCGACGGAATGGGAAAGAGCGCCCGGATCTCGTCGAACTTCGGGTTGCCCTTGTCCTTGAAGGGACCGGCGCCCTTCTGCGCCGCGCCGACGAGCGCCGGGGGCGTGGTGAAGACGTAATTTCCGGGCCGCACGGCCGCTTCCATCACGTTCTGGACCGATCCCTGGCTCTCCTCGACGGTCAGGATCACGCCGCCATCGGTCCCGGCCTTCATCGCCTCGGCCAGTTCGACGCCCATCTGGTAGTAGGACGTGCCGGCCTTGGCCGACTTGTAGGTCACGCGGGTTTCCGCCTGGGCCCCGGTCGCGCCCGCGAGCAGGACACCGGCCGCGATCAGCCCCGTCATCATCCGCTTCATGTTTTTCCTCCCGGTCTGAGCCGCTCTTTTGCTGGTATTCGAAACGCATCCATGCCGCATGGGCCGGTCCTGTCAAGCGTAACGCGCGCCTGCCGTCCCGATCCCGGCGATTGCGTATCGCGACCGTCAGGAGTTGACTAACGAGGCGGTTACAACCTGCAATCGAGCATGTAGAGTGGATGTGCGTGCCGCTGGGGAGCACGTACCGCGCTGGCAGGCCACCATGCGCCATCCGCTGTTAAGGCTTCTTCTCATGCTTGCGCCGCCCGTGGTCAGCGGGGGGGCCATTCATGTCGTCATGTCGGCGATGGGCGCGGACCCTTCGATCGCGCTCTTTCTCTCCGTCGTCGTTGGCCTGCTAACGCTTGTCCTGGCGTTCCTGCTGGTCCGGCCGTCCGTGCTCAGGATCCGCCGGAAGAAGGAGTAGGCCGGGGCGTCAGGTCGACCGCCTCGTTCCACATCAGATATCGCCCGCCGAAATGGATCCCGACGACGGCGCCCGTGGCGGGATCGATCACCGGGGAGCCCGAGCTGCCGCCCAGGGTCGAGGCATCGTGCCGCAGGGTGTAGAGTGCAAGCTCCCGGCTCAGGATCCTGCCTGGCAGAACCCGTTTCACATTGTAGATGCCCCGGAAGATCCGCTGCATGACCTCGGCGTCGTTGCGCCGCGAGTCGAACGCCGGATAGCCGAGCGCGACCACGTCGGCGCCAGCGCGCGCGGGCTGCGCTGCGTGGGGCAGCGGAGAAGGGCAGCCGCCGGGCGCCATCTGCAGGACCGCGATGTCGAAGTGGGTGTGCACGCCCCAAATGCCGGTGACGGCGACCTCGCGGGTCTGAAGACCGCCGATCTCCTCCGCAAAGTCGACGCGCACGCCGACCCCCTCGCGGATGTGCCATCCGTGCACCGGGTCGTGCGATGCGAACGTCTCCACCACATGGCGGTTCGTGGCGACGAGATCCTCGGCGATCACGAAGCCGGTGCCGACCCAGTCGAGGTCGATGTCGCCTTCCGCCTCGATCCGGCCGGTCCGGGCCAGCGCGTGCTCGATTGCGGCGCGGTGTCCCTCCAGGTGCGCCCACTCTTCCGGCATGGGGAGGAACTGCCCGTCCTGCACCAGCACGGCCGGACGCAGCTCCGTGTGGACGATCGCCTCGAGGACCAGGGTATCGCGGTCGGTCAGCGCCTCGGGCGGGGTCGCCTCCGTCAGGCGCTCCGTCAGGTCGGCCATCTCCGCGGTCAGGGCGGCGGCTTCGGGCGCGCTTTCGGTGTGTGCATGTACCGCGCGGTAGGTCTTCCCGGTATCGAGACGCCCGCCCCGGGCGATCCAGCCGGGCCGGCAATTGCGGACGAGGCCCAGCAGGCGGCGGCGCTTGTCATGCGGGTGCATGGATGTCCTCCTTCAGGGCGCGGACGACGAGTTCGGAGAGATCGCCCGGGGGTGCGGGCGCCTGCGCTCTGCCCGGGCGCCAGCTGTCAAGCGCAGCGCGCGTGACCACGGCCAGGGCGGGCGGCAGCAGGTGCCAGGCGCCGGGCGAGAGGCTCGGGCTATCGGCGTCGCGGGCGCGGACGAGGGCGTTGCCGTCCTCGACAAGATGCAACAGGCCGATGGCGGCATGAACCGCGCCCGAGGGGCCGTTCGCCGCCTGATGCGGCGTGCCCCGCGGCAGCCAGAGTGCGTCGCCGGCGCGCAGGACGACGCGCTCCGCCGATTCCGGACCGCGCGGGCCGAGGCGTGCCGCAACGTCCAAGATCTTCTCGCCCGTCAGAACCAGCATCAGGACGTCGTGCGGATCGCGATGCCAGGGCAGCCCGGGTGTCTCCGGCGGCCCGGCATAGAGGTTGACCTGGCAGGGCTGCGCGGTTTCTGCCTCGAACGCGCGGGCGAGCCGGTCCCAGCCCGGCGATTGCGCATCTGCTTTCTGGATGACGAGGGTCGCGCTGGCCGCGAGAAGCGCCCGCGCGCCGCGTCTTCCCAGATGACCGCCGGGTTCGAGGTGACGCGCAAGGTCGACGGCGGCCGCCTTGCCCTCGATCCGGCGGACGGCCCGCACCTCCATGTCGGCGGGACGCGGGCGCAGGCCGTCGGCCAGAGCGGCGGCGAGCGTCAGCGGCGCTACGGTCTCCAACCGGGCGGCCACCCGCAGCAGTACCGCACCGCCCGTGCGCCGGGGGGCCGCCGCTATCTGCCGGCCGAGACGGCGGATCGCAATGGCGTCCGAGGGTCGAACCACGCTGCGGTCAGACATGGCGCCCTCCCTTCAGTGCACGGACGACGGTCCCCCCGAAGCCGCGGAAGGCGGGCGGCGTCGCATCGGCAAAGACGAGCCCGCTGGCGTCGAAGGCCTCTGCCGGGGTGATGACCGGCTGCACGTGCCCGTGTGTGCCCGTGGCGTGGAGGTCCCGGATCGTGCGTATCCCGAAGGGCGCGAGCAGTGCGTCGCCTGCACCGACGCTGCCCGGCAGCACCTCGCCTTCCGCTGCGAGATGCGCGAGCGCGGCCTCCCGCACAGCCTTTTCCGCGGAGGCTTGCGGGTCCGGATCGGCGGCGGAGCCCGCCCCCGCGATGCGGCCCCGGCCATCTGCGATGACGGCGAGCATCGCAGGGATCGGCGCCGGCAGCAGGTAGAGCGTCGCTTGATTCTTGCCGCAGCATTGCGTCCCCGCCGCCGCCACACCGGGGCCACCCGTGGACAGGGCGTCCCTGAGCGCCGCCCGCTCGATCAGTTCGAGCCCGGCGCGCAGGCAGGCCGTCTGCCTGTCGAAGGCGAAGGCCAAGCCCTCCGACGTTGCGGGCAGAACCGGTCCGCGTGCGTCGCAGTAGGGCAAATAGACGCGCGCCGCAGGCACCCAACCCGCCGGCACGCCGGAGAACGTTCGGGCAGGGACCTCTGCCGGGGTGCCGTCGGGCACCAGCGCCGCGCCGAGCCGTTCGAGACATTCACCCAGCGCCCGCGCTTCCGCATCCTCGCGCGTGGCCCCCGCGCCGAGGCCGAGGGCCACATCCGCCGCCCCGCCCATGGTGCGCGCGTCGGCTCCTTTCGCCACTGCCACCCAGAGGCCGAGATCTGCAAACGCCCGCGCCTCCAGCGACTCCACCAGACCCGCGAGTGCCGATGCGTCACGCATGCGCGGCCTCGCGGCGGGCGTCCGCTTCGAGGCGTGCGAAGTGTGCGAACACTTCCGCCAGCCCGCAGCAGCCGCCCGCTGTGCCGCGCAGGTCGGCGATGTGCGCCTCGTGCGGGCACCAGCCCTTGCAGCGCCCGAACCACTTGCACGCGGCGAGCCGGGTCTGGGCGGCGCGGTAGCGGTCCTTGAGCGCGCGCATCTCCGTCGAGGCGCGCATCTCCGCGAAGCTCCGCTCCGCGAGCGTGCCGAGCACATGGGCGTCGGAGCCCAGGAACTTGTCGCAGTGCATGACCTGCCCGTCCGGATCGACGCCGAAATAGTCGCCAAGGCAGGGGCCGCGCAGCTCGCAGAAGCCCGTCCCCGTGCCCTGGTAGGCTGCGTGGAGCGCATCCAGTTCCCGCACGGCGAGCCGCCGGTCGGGATGGGCGCGCAGCGCGTCGAGCAGGCGCACGAGAAAGCGGGCAAACGCCTCCGGCGCGAGGCAGGGACCGGATCCGTCCGCCGACGACGGGCGCACCGGCAGGAAGGCGGCGGCATCGACGCCCGCAGCCTCCAGCGCATCCACGAGGTAGAGCGGATCGAGGGCCGCGATCTCCTCCGTCACGACGACCAGCGCGCCGGCGAAGAGGCCCGCCGCCTTCAGCCGCCCGATCCCGTCCGCCGCCGCGTCGAAGGAGGGCGTGTCCGCAACCGTCCTGCGGGTGCGGTCGTGCATCTCGCGCGGGCCGTCGAGGCTGACGCTCGCGCGCACGCCGAACAGTTTCCATAGCGCGATCATCTCGTCGGTCAGCCCGACGCCGTTCGTCTGCAGCGAGTTGCGCACCATCTGGCCCGGCCGCCGCAGCCTGGCTTGCAGCCAGAGGAAGCCCAGCGTGCGCCGGACGCCGAGCAGCGACGGCTCGCCCCCGTGCCAGACGAACTTGAGCGTGGCGGCGCGCGCATCCTCCGCGGCACGGCGCAGCATCAGCACCTGGGTGCGCGGTGTCATCTGCTGGCCGGGTCCCTCGCGCCAGTCGTTGCAATAGGTGCAACGCAGGTTGCAATGGCGCGTCAGCTTGGCGATCAGCACCAGCGTTGCAAAGCCGTCCGGAGGTGTGAGAGCGGGCGGCCCTGCCCGTTCGACCTCGGCGAAGACCGGATCCTTCAGCGGAAGGTCGCGGGCGGCGACGCTGCCCAGGGCGTCGAGCGGCCTCTTGCCGCCTGCGCGCGCCTGCGCGAACGCTTCCCGGCCCGCGGGCGCGAGGGCTGAAAGCGCATCCGTTTCGATGTCCGCCGCCTCGGTCATCGTTCCGCCCCCTCAGCGCGGCTTGAAGGGCAGGGGCAGGGCGAGGAACAGCCCGCCCTCCGCCGCCACGACCCCGTCTGCGGCGAGCAGGCGCAGCGCCCGGTCGACGCGGTTCTGCGGCTCGCCCAGCTTCTCCGCGATGCGTGCCGCGGTCAGCGGCTTCTCGATGATCGACTGGAACACGCGCGCCTCGCGGCCCCGGTAGCGGACGACGGCGGGCTCGGCGCTTGTGCGCGCGTCCTCGACCGTCACGACGTCGGGTGCCGAGAAATAGGTAAGCCGCGGCGACCAGTCCTGCATCCAGGCCTGTTTCCATGCCTCGATGGCGGCCTCGATCTTCGCATAGGCCCCCTTGGGCAAGGTGTTTTCCAACTCGTACTCGAAGAAATAGGCGACCTGCTCCTTGTCCATCTCCGGCGGCAGGATGAAGTCGAGCGAGCGTTCCGGGCGGCGGAATTTCCGGGGGAACGCCTTCTCGTCCTTGTAGAGCGGGCTGAAGCGTTCGAGCCAGATGCGGATGCCTGCCGACGGCGGCTGGAGGTGGTGCAGTTTCGCGAACAGCGCGGCCTGCGCGTCGTAATCCTCCCGGCTCTCGCCCGGAAAGCCCCAGAGCACGTTCCAGCTCACGGCAATGCCGTGGTGCGCGGCCCAGCGCAGCATGTTGAGGTTGTCGAGCCCGCGCACACCCTTGCGCATCAGCTTCAGCACGTCGGTCGACAGGCTCTCGATGCCGGGCTGGATGGTGCGGATGCCGGCGGCGGCGAGCGCGGCCATGTCCGCGGGCTTCAGGTTCGACTTGACCTCGTAGAACAGGTCGTAGTTGACGTCGGGCCGCGACAGCCGAGGCAGCAAGGTCTCCATGTAGGAGCGGTCGATAATGTTGTCGACGGCCTCGAAATGATAGGAGCGGTGCCGGCGGGCGAGTTCGCCAAGCTCCTCCAGCACCTTCTCTGCGGGCTTTGAGCGGAACTTCATGGAGAGCGCGTTGAGCCCGCAGAAGGTGCAGTGCTGGTTCTCGCCCCACCAGCAGCCGCGCGCGCTCTCGAACGGCACGCGGATGTCGTTGCGCAGGCCGGGCGGAAGGATGCCGAAATACTCCGCGCGCGCGAAATACTCCTGGTAGTCGGGCACGGGATTGCGGTCGAGATCGGTGACGAGCGGCGCGGGCGGGTTCTGCACGGGTGCGCCGTCGCTGCCCCGCCAGGCAAGCCCGCGCACCTTGTCGAACCCCGCGCCATCGGCGATGGCGCCGAGCAGCACGGGGAAGGTGCGGTCGGCCTCGCCGCTCAGGATCAGGTCGATCTCCGGCACGGCGGAGAGCCATTCCCGCGCCATCTCGCGCTCGAAGTTCGCGCCGCCATACACCGTGACGACGTCCGGCAGCATCTGCTTGAGCCGCCGCCCAATGGCGATGGCCGCAGCCGTCTGCTGGAAGGTCGAGGTGAAGCCGGCGACGTCGGGCGCTGCCCGCGCGATCTCGGCCGCGGCCAGCTCGACGAACGCGGGAACCACTTCCGTCCGGACGTGCAGCAGCAGGTCGCGGTCGCGCCGGTCGAAAGCCGCGATCAGTTTCTCGCCCGTCGGGTCGGGCGCGCGGTCGCCGAAGGCGGCAAGGGAAAACAGCCAGTCGCCGACCGCGACGCCGCGGTCGTTGGCGACCGCCTCGTAGAAATCGGGGCTGGCCATGGCGGCGAAATCGAGGAAGAGGTGGTGCGTCGTCGCGTGCCACCCCGCCTCGCGCGCGATCTCCGACAGGAGCCCCACCTGGATCGACGGACGGCGCACGGAATTGAACGGCGCCGCGATCAGGGCGATGCGCCCGGCGGGCGGGGCGGCGTGTGCAGCCTCCCCGTCCGTGGCGCGGGCCCCCGCCGGAAGACCCGCTTCCGGCAGAGACGTCTCGAGCGTCATGGGATCAGCGGCCGAAACCGCCCGGCAGGCCGCCGAGGCCGCCCGGATTGACCGGGTTGGTCAGCGTGCCGCCCCGGAACGCCGGGTTGGTGCGCCAGCCGCCGACGTCGACCTTGTCGAGATCCTTCGACCAGTCGACCCCCACGCAGGCGACGCCGACACCCACGCCGACCGCATCCTGGACCGTGCCTCCGCCGATGTTGCCGAGGCGGCCCTGCTCGACCTTCGTCAGGCCGGCGAAGGCGTCGCTCAGATGCACCGCACGCATCTTCGCCAGGTTGTCGACCTGGATCTTGCGCAGGTTCTCGACGCGGCCTTCCTTCGATGCAACGCCTTCCAGATGGTGCGCCGCGGCGCCGAAGATACCCAGGAGATAGAGGCGCTGGCGGTCGCTCAGCTTGTTCTCGATGCTCTCGATGGCGTCGGAGATGCCGTCAAGCTCCTCGTCGTCCAGTTCGATCTCCGTCATGCCGCCGGACGCGGCCCCGCCCTGGCGCAGCAGGGCGAGCACCTCGTCCAGCCGTTCCTCCAGCGCGTCGATGCGTTGTTCAAGCCCTTGCAGCGATCGTGTCGTGGCCATGGTGAAGCACTCCCCTCTTCGGTTCTATGGCGTTTCCGAATGCGACTGGGCGCCGGGGCGGTGTTCATGTCTATCCGCCGCTTCGGCAAAGATAGACTGGCAAATAACAAGGTTAAAGGAAAGTAGCAAAATGCGAATCATTTTACACAAAATTTCATGTTGCTGAATAGGATGAAAAAAAGTGGAATTAGACTAGATTTAAATTTCGATCGTTTGGGTTCCGGGCGGTCGTGCCTGGCAAGGTGACAGGGCACCGCGGCCTGCCTATCCTCGCACCCGGAACACCGCCGAGCCCGAAGGAGCCTTCCCGCCATGACCGACCTGCCCGTCACGCCGTCCTTCTCTCTTGCCGGGCGTCGGGCCCTCGTGACCGGGGCAGGCCGCGGGATCGGCCGCGCGGCTGCCTGCGCACTGGCCCAGGCGGGGGCCGTGGTCCACGCGGTCGCCCGCAGCGGCGGCGAGGTTGAGGCGCTCGCAGCCGCGCTGCGGGCCGAAGGGTTCAAGGCGCAGGGCTTTGCGCTCGACGTCACCGATACGCGCGCCGTTGCGGAGTTCGTGGGCGCGCATGGGCCTTACCGGATCCTCGTCAACAACGCGGGGACGAACCGGCCCCTGCCGATCGCCGAGATGACGGAGGCCGATTTCGACGCGGTCAACGATCTCAACGTGCGCGCGGCCTATTTCGTCGCGCAGGCCGTGGCGAAGGGCATGACGGCGGCGGGCGAGGGGGGCTCGATCATCAATGTTTCATCCGCCATGGGGCACGTGGGCGCGGCCCGGCGGACGGTCTATTGCGCCTCCAAGTTCGCCATCGAGGGGTTCACGAAGGCTCTCGCCTGGGAACTGGGCGGCGAGGGCGTCCGGGTCAACACGCTCTGCCCGACCTTCGTGCGCACGCCGATGACCGAGGGCATGCTGTCGGACCCGGCCTTCGAGCAGTCCGTGACGGCGAAGATCGCGCTGGGCCGGGTCGGCGAGCCGGAAGACCTGATGGGCGCCATCGTCTTTCTGGCCTCCGACGCTTCCCGCTTCGTGACCGGCTCGTCCCTGATGGCCGACGGCGGATGGACCGCGCAATGAGCCCGGTTGCAGACGCATGGCCCGCAGGCGCCGGTACAGGGGAGGCCCAGCCAGGCACCCGCAGCGTCGGTGCCGTGGTGCAGGCCGTCTGCATCCTGCGCCATCTCGCTGCCCAGGAGGCGCCGTCCGGCGTGACCGCGGTGGCGCGGGCGACGGGCCTCAATACCTCGACCTGCTTCAATATCCTGCGGACGCTGGCGGCCGAGGGGCTCGTCGTGTTCGATGGGGAGGCGAAGACCTATCGTCTCGGCTTCGGCATCCTGGAGCTGTCGACCAGCCTTCTGGGCGCGAGCCCTGTCGACCTGATCCGGCCAGAGCTGGAGCGGCTCGCCCATGGCCGGCCCGTGGTGGTCTGCCTCTGGCACGTGACGGGAAACGATCGCGTCGTGCTGGCCGACCGGGTCTGCGATCCCAGGACCATGGTGCGGGTGGAGATGGCACCCGATATCCGCCTGCCGAGCTTCGCTGCTGCCGTGGGCCGCTGCGTCGCGGCGGCATGGAAGCTGCCGGATGCGGAACTGCGCCGCCGCTTCGACGGCCTGCGCTGGCAGAACCCGCCGGCGTTCGAGGATTACCTCGCCGATGTCCGCCGTGCGGAGATGGAGGGGTATGCGCTCGACCTCGGGCAGATGTTCGTCGGCCTCGATACCGCCGCGGCGGTGATCGCCGACCACCGGGGGCACCCGCGCTTCGGCATGAGCGCGATCAGCATCCATGGCCAGATGCCCCGCGCCGATCTCGATGCGCTGGGCGCTGAGTTGCGCGACGTCGCGCGGCGGATCGGGGCGGCCCTCTTTCCGCGCTGAGGGAGGCTGCGGCTGGCGGGCGCATGGCCAGTCTTCTCTGGACAGAATGGCTTTCATGTGGAGACTGGCCCCAAGCGAAGGATGCGCACGACGTATCCCAACAAGACGGTCGTGAGAGGCGGGCGCGGATCCCGCCGGACGTTCAAGGGAGGACACCATGAAGAGAATGAAGACGGTCGCCAGCGCCGTCCTGATGCTTGCGGCTGGCGCGCTTGCCGGCACGGCGCAGGCGGAGCTTCCGAAGTCCATGACCTGGACAGCCTATGATGTCGGCTCCTCGGGCTATGTCGAGGCGTCCGCGATGGCCGACGCGCTGATGAAGGAAGAGAGCACGCGCGTGCGGATCATGCCGTCGGGCACCTCCATCGGCCGCCTGCTGCCGCTGAAGACGGGCCGGGCCGCCTATGGCTGGCTCGCCAACGAGATCTATTTCGCCGCCGAAGCGATCCACGACTTCGCCGCGCAGGAGTGGGGCCCGCAGGACCTGCGCGTCATGCTGGGCCGTCCGGCGGGCTTCGGCCTGGGTGTGGCGGGCGACGCGGGCGTCAAGACGCTCGCAGACCTCAAGGGCAAGCGGATCGCGCGCGTGCAGGCGAACCCCTCGGTCAACATCAAGGTGGAAGCCATCCTCGCCTTCGCCGGCCTGACCTGGGACGATGTCGAGGTGGTGGACGTGCCGTCCTACGGCGCCTCGCTGCGCGCCCTCGTCGAGGGCACCGCGGATGCCGCCGGCGGCGTGCCGACCGCGGCGACCTTCCGCGAACTGGAGGCGAGCCCGCGCGGTATCGTCTGGCCGAGCCTGCCGGACGACGACAAGGCGGGCTGGGACCGGGTGAAGAAGGTCGGCTCCTTCTTTGCCCCGATCACCGAGACGGTGGGCGCGGGCCTGTCGGAGGACAATCCCGCGCAGCTGATCGGCTACCGCTACCCGATGATCGCGACCTACGCCGACACCTCCGCGGACGAGGTCTACGCGGTCACGAAGGCGATCGTCGAGACCTACGACCTCTACAAGGACGTCAACAAGATCATGCCGCGCTGGCAGGCGAAGATCGCGGGCCATCCCCCGGCAGACGCGCCGTTCCACGAGGGGGCGGTGCGTTACCTGAAGGAGATCGGCGTCTGGACCGCCGAGGACGAGGCCTGGAACCAGGACCGTCTTGCCCGCATGAAGGCGGTTCAGGCCGCCTGGGACGCGGCGATGGACGAGGCGCTGGAGAAGAACCTGCCCGGCAAGGATTGGGAAGCGTTCTGGGCGGACTACCGCGCCAAGAACCTCCAGTAATCCGGTCCGCCGGTTTCCTCAGCCGCGCCGGGGCGCCGTCGACAAGGCGGCGCCCCGTGCACCTTCAGCCCGGATCTGACCGATGAGCACAGCCTCCACACCTGCGGCCGGGGTGCCTGCCGCGCCTGCTGCCGAACCGCACGAAGACCCGCGCTGGGGCTGGGACCGCCAGGGCCGCCGCATGGGCGGCGCGGCCTATCTGGTTGCGCTGGTCCTGTCGGCGGCAGGTCTCGCCATCGTCGTGAACCAGGTGTTCAATCTCGGCGCGTTCGGGTTCCGGCCGCTCAGCACGGCCTTCTACTATCTCGTGATCGCGATCTTCCTGCCGGTCGCATTTCTCGCCTATCCCGCACGGGCCGGAGATGCGCAGCGGGTGCGCTGGTACGACTGGCTGCTCGGCGCGCTCACCATCGCGGTGGGCGGCTACCTCTCCCTCAATGCCGAGAACATCCTGACGCGCGGCTGGGATATCGAGGCGCCCGCCGCGCCGACGGCGGTCGCCGGCGTGCTCGTGCTGCTGGCGCTGGAAGGGGTGCGCCGCTGCGGCGGGACGCTGCTGTTCGTCATCTGCGGCGTCTTCGCTGTCTTCCCGCTCTTTGCCGACCACATGCCGGGCGTTCTGTGGGGGATCCAGTACACGGCGCCCGAGGCCGCACGCGCCCATGCCATGGGGGTGGAGAGCATCATCGGGATTCCCATGCGGGTCGTGTCCGACCTGCTGATCGGCTTCATCCTGTTCGGCGTGGCGCTGGTGGTTTCGGGCGGCGGGACGTTCTTCATGAACTTCGCCATGGCGCTGATGGGCGCACGGCGCGGAGGGCCGGCCAAGGTGTCGATCCTCGCGTCGGGCTTCTTCGGCAGCCTGTCGGGCAGCGTGATCTCGAACGTGATCTCCACGGGCTCGATGACCATTCCGACGATGAAGCGGTCCGGCTACCCCGCGCACTATGCGGGTGCGGTGGAGGCCTGCGCCTCGACCGGCGGGACTCTGATGCCGCCCGTGATGGGGGCCGTGGCCTTCATCATGGCCTCGTTCCTGAACGTGCCCTACACCGACGTGATGCTGGCGGCGCTGGTGCCTGCGGTGCTGCTCTATCTCGTGCTGTTGCTGCAGGCGGATGCCTATGCCGCGCGCGTCGGACTGAAGGGCCTGCCGCGGGCGGAGCTTCCGGCCCTCGGCGCGACCCTGCGCCAGGGCTGGGTCTATCTGCTGAGCCTCGCGCTTCTGATCTACCTCCTGGTGTTCGAACGGATCGAGTCGATGGCGCCCTTCTATGCGGCGCTGCTGCTGCTGGCGACGGCGGTGGTGCTGCAGAAGGGGATGGGCCGGGTCCGGATCGCGCTCGACATGGCCGTGGAAGCCGGCGTGAACATCGCGAACCTGGTAGGCATCCTGGCAGGCATCGGCCTGATCGTCGGGGCGCTCTCGATGACGGGCGTGGGCACGGCCTTCTCCCGCGAGCTGGTCAATTATGCAGGCGACAACATCCTGCTGCTGCTGGCACTGGGGGCCCTGACGAGCTTCATCCTCGGAATGGGGATGACGGTCAGCGCCTGCTACATCTTCCTCGCGATCGTGCTCGCGCCAGCGCTCGTGCAGGTCGGCCTCAACGAGATGGCGAGCCATCTCTTCATCCTGTACTGGGGCATGCTGTCCTACATCACGCCGCCGGTGGCGCTGGCGGCCGTGGCGGCTGCCGGCATCGCCGGGGCGCCCGCGATGAAGACCGGCGTCATGGCCATGCGCCTCGGCGGAGTGCTGTTCCTCCTGCCCTTCATGTTCGTGCTGAACCCGGCTCTGATCGGTCAGGGCAGTGCTGGTGAGATCGCGCTGTCGGTGGCGACGGCGGTACTTTCCATGCTGATGCTGTCTGCGGGCTTCGAGCGCTATGCCTATTTCGTCGGGCGCCTGCCGCTGTGGAGTGCAGGCCTGATGATCGCGGGCGGGCTCACGCTGATGGTGCCGGAGCACAAGACGGACCTCGTCGGTCTCGTACTGCTTGCCGTGGTCTATGCCGAGCGCCTGATCCGCGGGCGGGGGCCGGGGGCGGAGCGGGCGGCCTGACCGCCTGCCCTGGCCGCGCGCCCTGGCCGCGTCGGGCTCAGTGCCGGGCCAGCGCCGCGCGTTCCTCGGCGTCGAAGCCGAAGTCGGCCAGCACCGCGTCCGTGTCCGCTCCGAGGCGCGGGGCGGGGCTGAGCGGGACGGCGATGCCTGGCGGCCGGGGGATCGGCAGGGGGCCCAGCGCGGGCTCGTCAACCGTCTGGAACAGCCCCGTTTCGACCGCGTGCCGGTCGGCGCGCAGGGCGTCGTAATCGTTCACCGGCGCACAGAGGACGCCCGCAGGCTCCATCTTCGCAAGCCATGCCGCCGTCGTGTCACCCGCGATGATGCCGCCGACCAGCGCATTGAGCCGGTCGGCATTGCGCACCCGCGCATCGAGCCTTGCGTACTCCGGATCGTTCAGCCACTCCGTCTTGCCGAGTGCCTCGCAGATCGCTGCGAAGGTCTTCTCGCTGACCGAGGTCACGCGCAGGTAGCCGTCCGCGGTGGGAAAGACGCCCGACGGGACCGTGGGCGGAACCGCGGGCGCGCCCGCGGTCACATACTCCTCGAGCATGTGGATGGCCTGGAAGGACGCCGCGCAGTCGAGCAGTGGTACTTGCACATGCGCGCCCTCGCCGGTCGCCTTCGCCCGGTAGAGGGCGGCGAGCGAGAGATGCGCGGCGTGCAGGCCTGTCAGCATGTCGACCGCGAACATCGGGATCGGCCGGGGGGTGCCGTCGGATTCCCGGTTCATCTGCATCATGCCGGATATGGCCTGGATCACCGTGTCGGTGCCCGGCCGGTTCCGGTAGGGGCCTTCCGCACCGAAGCCCGACACGGAAACGAACACGAGCGCGGGGTTCGCCGCGCGCAGCGCCGCGGGGTCGAGGCCGATCCGTGCGGAGACACCTGGCCGGAAGCTCTCGATCACCATGTCGGCCCGTTCCGCCAGCCGTGCCAGCGCGGCACGGCCCGTCTCGGTCGCGGTATCGAGAACGACGGATTCCTTGCCCGGATTGACCGCGGCGGCGAGTGCGTTCATGCCCTCGCGGCTCATGCCGATGCCGCGGCCCCAGTCGCCCGCCGGCGGCTCTACCTTGATGACGCGCGCGCCTTGCAGGCCGAGCAGGGCCGCGCACCACGGACCCGCGATGCCCTGCGCGGCATCGAGGATGGTGATGCCCGCGAGGGGAGCTGACGGTGCCATCTCAGGCGGCCTTCGTGGCGGTGCCGTTCAGGGCGGCCCAGATCACCTCGGGCGTTGCCGGCATGTCGATGTGGTCGATCCCGGTCGTGGGCCTGAGTGCGTCGACGATGGCGCCGATCGTGGCCGGCGGCGCACCGATGGCGCCGGCCTCGCCCGCACCCTTCACGCCCAGAGGGTTCGTGGTGCAGGGCACGTTGCGCATGGAGAAGTCGACATCGGGCACGAGGTCGGCGCGCGGCATGCCGTAGTCCATGAAGGAGCCGGTGACGAGCTGGCCCGTGTCCGGGTCGTAGACCGTGTGCTCGGTCAGCGCCTGGCCCACGCCCTGGGCGATGCCGCCATGCACCTGTCCGGCGAGCAGCATCGGGTTGATCGTCGCGCCGAAGTCGTCGACCACGGTGTAGCGCAGGATCTCGACCGTGCCCGTGGCGGGGTCGACCTCCAGTTCGCAGACATGGCAGCCGTTGGGATAGGTCGGTGCCTCCGGCTTGCGCTCGTGCACCTCGTTGAGGCCGGGCTCCATCCCGTCTTCGAGATTCGCCGGGTCGTGCGCGGCCTTCTCCACGTCCGCGAGCGTCATCGACTTGTCGGTTCCGGCCACGCGGAAGACGCCGTCCGCGAACTCGATGTCGGCTGGCGCCGTCTCCATGACGTTTGCCGCGATCTTCTTGCCTTTCTCGACGATCTGGCGGCCGCCGAGCAGCACCGCCGCGCCACCCACCGGGATCGCGCGCGAGCCGCCCGTCATGCCCCAGCGGGTCTCGTCCGTGTCGCCCTGGATCACGCGGATCTTCTCCGCGTCGATGCCCAGCGTGTCGGACAGGATCTGCGCATAGGCCGTCTCGTGGCCCTGGCCGTTCGACTGGTTGCCGATGCGGATCTCGACGCCGCCTTGCGGGGTGAAGCGGATGTCGGCGGTCTCCGGGTTTCCGCCGCCGCAGCGCTCGATGTAATAGGCAAGGCCGATGCCGCGCAGCTTTCCGGCCTTCGCCGAGGCCTCCCGCCGCGCTTCGAAGCCTGCCCAGTCCGCGCGCTCCATGCAGGTTTCCATCAGCGCCCGGAATTCGCCCGAGTCGTAGACATTTCCGTGCGCGGTTTTGAACGGCATTGCCTCCGGAGGGATGAAGTTCCGCCGGCGCACCTCGTCCGGGCTGAGGCCCATTTCCAGACCCACCTTGTCGATCACCCGTTCGATCACGTAGGTCGCCTCCGGGCGGCCGGCGCCTCGGTAGGCGTCGACCGGCGTGGTGTTCGACAGGACGCCCTTCACGTTCACATAGAGGTGCGGGACCTTGTAGACGCCGGTCAGCATGTGCGTGCCGGCGTTCGTCGGAATGAAGGCGCCCATCTGGCTGAGATAGGCGCCGAGATTGGCATAGGTCGTGACGCGCAGCGCCTGGATGACGCCGTCGGCGTCGACCGCGGCCTCGGCGTAGGTGACATTGTCGCGGCCCTGGATGTCGCTGACGAAGGCTTCCGACCGCTCCGGCAGGTAGCGCACCGCGCGCTTCAGCTTGCGCGACGCCCAGACCGCGAGCACCTGCTCGGGATAGAGGAAGATCTTCATGCCGAACCCGCCGCCCACGTCGGTCGTGCGGCAGCGCAGAAGCTTGGGATCGATCTTCAGGACCTGGCCCGCGAGGATCGGCTGGATCACGTGCGGGCCTTGCGTAGACGACCAGAGCGTGGAGCGCCCCGTCTCCGCGTCGTATTCGGCTACGATGGGACGCGGCTCCATGGAATTCACGACGATCCGGTTGTTGACGATGCGCATGGAAACGCGCGTCGCGGCCTTCTCGAACGCCGCATCGACGGCGGCTGCGTCGCCGTTCTGCCAATCGAAGGCGGTGTTGTGCGGGATGTGGTCGAAGAGTTGCGGCGCCCCCTCTGCGGTCGACCCCTCGGTATCCACGGTCGCGGCCAGCTCGTCGTACTCGATGACGATGGCTTCCGCCGCGTCGCGCGCCTGGTAGGCGGTTTCTGCGACGACGAAGGCCACCGGCTCGCCGACGTGGCGCACCTTGTCCACGGCAAGCGCCGGCCGGGGCGTGTCCGCGCGCGCACTGCCGTCCCGGTTCTGGATCGGTACAACGCAGGGCAGATCGCCAAGGCCGTCCGCCACCACGTCCGCTCCGGTGTAGATGGCGATGACCCCCGGCATGCCCTTCGCGTCGGCGGTGTCGATCGACACGATGCGCGCGTGCGCGACCGGAGAGCGCAGGATCGCGGAGCGCGCCGCGCCGGGCACGTCGATGTCGTCGGTGTATTTCCCCGCCCCCCGGATGAGGCGGCTATCCTCGACACGGGCGACGCCCTGACCGATCGCGAATTTCACCATGTCCCGAAAGCTCCCTGACGCGGTTTGATCTGGTTTGGGGTGGGAGGCTACGAACTCGCGGGCCCCGTCTCAAGCGCAATTGCCGTGGCCCCGCCATGCCCTCAGGCATGGGCGGGCGAAACGACGCGTGCAGGGCAGGCCTTCGCGGCAGGGATCTGCGCCCTGCTCGACAGGTGCAGGCTGCAGTGCCTAAGCTGAGGCCAACAAGGACGCCCCGACAGGGCGCGGCGCGCAGAAGGCCGGGCTTCGGCGCATGAACAACAGGGATGGTCGAGGAGGACCGATATGACACGCTTTTCACTCGCTCTCGGACTGGCGCTCTCCGGATTTGCGGGCCCTGCGCTGGCACATCACCCGATGGGCGGGTCTACGCCGGAAACCCTGATGCACGGTCTGCTGTCGGGGCTCGGCCACCCGGTGATCGGGATCGATCATTTTGCCTTCGTCGTAGCCGTGGGCATCGCCGCGGTGCTGGCCGGGGTCCGGTTCGCGGCGCCATTGTCGTTCGTCGGGGGGACCGTGGCGGGTTGCCTGCTGCTTGCGTCCGGCGTGGCGCTGCCCTTCGCCGAACTGGCGATCGGGGCGAGCGTTCTGGCGCTCGGAGCGGCGCTTGCTCTCGGCAGAATGCCCACGAAGGGTGTCCTGCTGGCCCTGTTCGCGCTCGCCGGTCTGTTCCACGGCGGCGCTTATGGCGAGGCGATCGTCGGTGCGGAAACGACGCCGCTTCTCGCCTATCTCGCGGGCTTCGCCGCCGTTCAGACGGCAATCGCGGCTGCGGCAGGTTGGCTCGCGGTCGATATCGGAGGACGCGCGGCGCAAACGCTGCGGCCCCGGCTGGCGGGCGCTGCGGTGGCGGGCATCGGCCTGACCGTCCTCGTCGAAACCGTCGAGGCGATGGTGTTCGTCTGAGCACACCGGAGCGAGAGGGGCGGCGGGCGTGGCTGACAGGAACGAGACTTATCGCGGCGCCGACGCCGCGGTCGTGGGCATCGTCGGAACGGGTCTCATCGGGGCCGCGTGGACGGCCTATTTCCTGAGCCGCGGCCTGGCGGTGCGGGCGTGGGACCCCGCGCCCGGCTGGGAAGGGCGGCTCGAGGGGTTCCTTGGCCCCGCCATGGCCGACCTCGCCGCCGTCGACCCGGAAGCGATAACGGGAACGGAGCGGCTGGCGCTCTGCTGCACGCTGGAGGAGGCGGCGGGCGGCGCCGACTACATCCAGGAGAACGCGCCGGAGAAACTGCCGCTCAAGCAGGACCTGCTCGCCCGCATCGACGCCGCGGCCCCTGCCGACGTGGTGATCGGGTCGAGCACGTCCTCGCTGCGCGCGACCGACATGCAGGCCATGTGCGCCAATCCGGCCCGCGTTCTCGTCGCCCATCCCTTCAACCCGCCGCACCTGCTGCCTCTGGTGGAGCTCGTGCGCGGCGAAAAGACCGACGAGGCCGCGCAGGCCGCCGCCGCGGCGTTCTTCGAGGCCGTGGGCAAGGCGCCGATCCGCGTGCGGAAGGAGGCAACCGGCCATGTCGCCAACCGCATGACCGCGGCGCTGTGGCGCGAGGCCGTCAACATCGTCGCGGAAGGCATCGCGAGCGTCGAGGACGTGGACAAGGCGATCCGCTACGGTCCCGGCCTGCGTTGGGCGATCGACGGGCCGCACATGCTCTACCACCTGGGCGGCGGCGCAGGCGGCATCGCCCAGTATCTGGAGCACTTCGGTCCCTCGCAGGAGCGACGCTGGAAGGAGCTTGGCGACCCGAAGCTGACGGACGCGGTCAAGAAGGCGCTGGTCGAGGGCGTCGCGGCGGAAGCGCGCGGGCGCAGCATCGACGCGCTGGCCCGCCGCCGCGACGACGCGCTGATCGACCTGCTGCGCGCACTTGCGAAGTACGAAGGGTGAGACGGGCGGAGCCTTGCTTCGCCTGATCCCGCTGGCCTCGCCTATTTCTTTTCCTTCTCGACCACCGGACCGCCCGCGGCCTTCCATGCGCCGAAGCCGCCCTGGATGTGGCAGACGGGTTCAAGCCCCATGTCCTGCACCGCCTTGGTCGCCAGCGCCGAGCGCAGGCCGCCTGCACAGAAGAACACGAAGCGGTTGCCGGACTGGAAGACGTCCTTTCCATAGGGGCTGTCCGGGTCGACCCAGAATTCCAGCATGCCGCGCGGGACGTGCACCGCGCCCGGCACCGCGCCGTCGCGCCACAGTTCGCGGATGTCGCGGATGTCGATGAAGGTCACGCCGTCCTTGCCAAGCTGTTCGATCGCCTGCTCGGGCGTCCAGGTTTCGATCTCCGCCTCCGCCTCGGCGCACAACTGCTTGATGCCTTTGGTGATCGGCACGGGCTTGCCTCCCTTTCTGTTCCGCGTTCGGGCGGTCTGTTTGCTGCCGGGCGGCGGTCCGCCCGGTCCTGTGCCGAGGGTAGGGGGGCGTCGCGCGTCTTGTCCAACGCCGAATTTGCAGGGCCCCCGATGCGTGCCTAGAGTGACAGGGCCTGCGGACGGAGGCCCTGCGGGCGGGGCTGGAGCGGAGGAACCGGGATGCGCGAACTCTACGATCTGCCGCGCGAGGTGGCCTATTTCAACTGCGCCTATGTCTCGCCCATGCTGCGGTCCGTGCACGCGGCGATCGAGGGTGCGCTCGCACGCGAAGCACGGCCCTGGGAGATATCCGCGGACGATTTCTACGATCCGCCGGACCGGCTGCGGGCTGAATTTGCCCGCCTGATCGGGGCAAGGCCCGCCGATATCGCCATCGTCCCGTCCGCGAGCTACGGCCTTGCCACGGCAGCGGCCAACCTGCCGCTCCGACGCGGCCAGCATATCCTGCTGCTCGAGGATACCTACCCCAGCAACGTCTATTCCTGGCGGCGGCTCGCGGCCCGGTCCGGGGGCGAGGTGCGCACCGTGCCGCGGCCCGCGGACGGCGACTGGACGGTGGCGGTGCTGGATGCGATCGACGACCGCACCGGCGTCGCCGCCCTGCCGCACAACCACTGGATGGACGGGGCGCTGCTCGACCTCGAAAGGATCGGCGGGGCGCTCAGGGAGCGGGGGGCCGCGCTCGCACTCGATGCCAGCCAGTCGCTGGGCGCGCTTCCCCTCGACGTGGCGCGCGTGCAGCCCGATTTCCTCGCCACCTGCGGCTACAAATGGCTGCACTGCCCGTACACGATCTCCTTCCTCTATGTCGCGCCGCACCGGCAGGACGGCGTCCCGATCGAGGAAAACCCCATGAACCGCAAGGGCTCGCGCCACTTCGCGCGCATGGCGGACTACACCGAGGACTACGAGCCGGGGGCGGTCCGCTTCGACGTTGGCGAACGGGCGAACTTCACGCTGCTGCCGGGCGCGCTCGCCGCGCTGGAGCAACTGAACCGCTGGACGCCGGGGTGGATCGCGGCGGAGATCGGGGCGAAGACTGCACGCATCGCGGAGGAGGCGCGGGGGCTCGGCCTCGAGGTGCTGCCCGACCGCTTGCGCGCGCCGCACTTCCTCGGCCTCATCTTTCCCGATGGCGTGCCTGACGGTGCAGCCGACCGGCTGAAGGCGCAGAACGTCCATGTCTCCGTGCGCGGCCGGTCGATCCGCGTCACGCCGCACGTCTACAACGACGCCGAGGACATGGAGCGGCTGCTGGCCGCCCTGCGCGCGCTCTAGCCGCCGCGCAGTGAGGGCAGGCCGATGCCGGTTGCGTCGAAGCCGCCGTCGACCGCCAGCGTCTGGCCGTTGATGTAGCTCGCCTCCTCGCTGCACAGGAAGACGACGGCGTTGGCGATCTCCTCCTCGGTGCCGTAGCGGTTGAGCGGGATCGCGTCGTGGTAGCCCGCGCGGATGTCGGGCGTGTGCACCTGCTTGGCCATGGCGGTATCCACCGGGCCGGGCGCGACTGCGTTCACCCGGATGCCCTTGTTCCCGAAC
The DNA here is from genome assembly GCF_024158125.1 of Futiania mangrovi. Taxonomy (NCBI): domain Bacteria; kingdom Pseudomonadati; phylum Pseudomonadota; class Alphaproteobacteria; order Futianiales; family Futianiaceae; genus Futiania; species Futiania mangrovi. Next base: position 71,768 of record NZ_JAMZFT010000004.1, read on the forward strand.
TCGGCCGCCTGCTGCTTGGTCAGGTGCATGAGCCCCGCCTTGGAGGTGCCGTAGGCGGCGCGCAGCGTGCTGGCGCGGAGGCCCGAGATCGAGGTGATGTTGACGATGCTGCCGCCGCCCGTCCTCAGCATCGCGGGCGCACACGCCTGGGCGCACAGGAAGGGGCCGCTGAGGTTGACCGCCATGACGCGCGACCATTCCTCGAAGCTTGTCTCCAGCATCGGCTTGAAGACGGCCACGCCCGCATTGTTCACCAGCGCGTCGATGCGTCCGAACGCCTCGACCGTCCGGGCCACGGCGGCGGCGACCTGGTCCGGCTCTGCCACGTCGCAGACGAGTTCGAGCACGTCGCCACGGGCCGCCAGCCTCTGCACCGTGCCAGAGAGCGTCTCGGCGTCGATGTCGATCAGCGCGACCCGCCAGCCTTTCTCCAGAAACCGCTCGGCGATGGCCTGGCCGATGCCGCGCGCGGCCCCCGTGACGACCGCGACGCGGTCCTGTGCATCCGTCATTCCGCTCCCCGCTGCGTCCGTTTGCTTCTCGACCGACGCGTAGCGCGAAACCGCCGCCGCGCCAATGCCGGACGTGTGCGGCTAGAGCCGGAACGCCGCCACGACCGGTGCATGGTGGCTTTCGCGCCCGCCGTGGATGCTGAGGGCGCCGACAAGCTCGTCGCCCAGTGCATGATTGTGAATCTCCACGGCTTCCACCGCCGCCGCCAGCGGACGCGAGGCGAGGATGTGATCGAGCAGCAGGGGGCGGCCCGCGTGCCGCACGCTGAAGCGGCGCTCCTCCGCCACCTCGCGGGCCAGCGGGATCAGCGCCCGCGCGGCGAGGCGCGCGTTGCCCGTGTCCTCCTCGCCAGCGCAGAGAATGCGCACCGCGTCCTCGTGCATCTCTGCGTTGAGGTCGCCGCAGACGGCCACGAGGGCGTCGTGGTCCTCGTCGAGGATGCGGTCGACGGCGAGGCGCGCCTCCAGCGCCTGGCCGGCCCGCTGGACGGCCGCCATCCAGTAGCCCTCTGCCCAGCGGTCGGTGCGCGCCCAGGCGAACGGGGCCTCCCGCCCGCCGGGCACCGCTGCGGCCAGCGGCGCGCGCAGGTGCAGGTTCAGCACGTGCAAGCGCCGCCCGTCCGGCAGGGACAGCGCCGCCTGCAGGGCCGGACGCTCCCACCTCAGGGGGCGCGGTTCGGCCTCCGGCGGGTCGGCGGTGACGAGCCGGTGGCGCGGCGGCGCGACGATGCCGTGGTGAAGCTGGCGCCAGTCCTCGACCGGAAAGCGGCTCAACTGGACGAGGTTGTGCACGTCTGCGACGCCGTGGTCCGAACCCGACGGACTGAGCGTCGAGATGCGGTGGAAGCCTTCGTACGCCGTCCCCTCGAGCACGGCGTCGAGCGCGTGGAGAACGCGCGGGCCCCCGCCGGGCGGTTTTGTGCCGTTCACCTCCTGCAGGCAGAGGATGTCTGCGTCGAGGCGCACGATCTGCGGCCTGAGCGCCGCGATCCGCTCTCCGAGCGGCGGGCCCGCAGCACGCTTGGCGCCGAGATTCTCGACATTGAAGGTGGCGATCCGGACGGTCCCGGCGCCCATGGCCGTCAGCCGCGCCCGAATAGGTTGCCCGCCGCCGCCTTGGGCACGGTGCCTTGCGCTTCAGGGGCGTCGCCGAGGTCGAACTCCTCGATCTTCGTCACGCGGCGGACGATCTTGTCGGAGGAGATCTCGATCTCGCGGATGTCCTTCTCTGCCTGGCCGAAATGGCCCTTGAGATTGTCCACGCGCTTCTGGAGCCGGTCCACATCGGCGAACAGCAGGCCGATCTCGCGCTGGATCGCGCCCGCCTGCTCGCGCATGTGCACGTCCTTCAGGATGGCGCGCACGGTGTTGAGCGTGGCCATGAGCGTGGTGGGCGAGACGATCCAGACGCGGGCCTCGTAGCTCTTGCGCACCACGTCGGGAAAGCTCGCGTGAAGTTCGGCATAGACCGCTTCGGACGGCAGGAACATCAATGCGGAATCCGCCGTCTCCCCCGGCAGGATATAGCGTTCGGAGATCGCCTTCACGTGGGTCTGCACGTCGGTGCGGAAGGCGCGCGCGGCCTCGCGCTTCTCCGCGTCCGTGCTGGCCGCACGCAGCGCCTGGAAGCTGTCGAGCGGAAACTTCGCGTCGACCGCGATGGGGCCAGGCGGATTGGGCAGCAGCAGCATGCAGTCCGCCCGCTTGCCGTTGCCGAGCGTGGTCTGGAAGCTGTAGGCGGAAGGGGGGAGCGCGCTCGTCACGATGTCGTTGAGCTGCACCTCGCCGAACGCCCCGCGCGCCTGCTTGTTGGCAAGGATGTCCTGCAGGCCGACCACCTCGGTCGACAGCTTCTCGATGTTCTTCTGGGCCGCGTCGATGACCTGCAGGCGGGTCTTGAGTTCCGACAGGCTGCCGGCAGTCTTTGTCGCCGTCTCGTTCAGGCTTGCACCCATGCGCTGGCTCACCTGGTCGAGGCGCATCTCCAGCGTGCGCATCAGCTGCGCCTGCGTTGCGGCCTGGTGATCGGACAATTGCTTCAGGCTGCCGGTCAGGTGGCCCTGCCCCTGCGCGAGGCTCGCCACGGTGTCGGCAAGACCGTCGAGCCGTGCGCCGAGGCGTTCTGCCTGGGCGCGCCGTCTGCCGGACGCCCACAGCACGAGCCCGAGCAGCGCCAGTGCGGCCAGCGCGGCGAGGGCGAGGAGGAGTGTCGCAGGCGCGAGGCCTACGTCCGCGGCCAGCGCCGTGACCCAATCGGGGAGGAAAGTCGAATCAGTCATGTTCTCATTTTACCCCAATCGGCGTTCTGCTTCTTGACCGCGCGCGCGCCCGCCAATATTTCAGGAGGCATGGCGATACGACCGATCCTTCATGCGCCCGACCCGCGCCTCAAGACCGTCTCGGAGCCCGTGGAGGCAGTGACGGACGAGATCCGTGCGCTCATGGACGACATGCTCGACACCATGTACGATGCGCCGGGCATCGGGCTTGCGGCGATCCAGATCGGCGTGGCCAAGCGCGTGATCGTGATGGATATCTCCCGCGACGGCGAGCCGCGTCAGCCGCGCTACTTCGTCAATCCGGAGATCGTCTGGGCGTCGGAGGAGACCTCCGTCTACAACGAGGGCTGCCTGTCGGTGCCGGAACTGTTCGACGATGTGGAGCGGCCTGCGCGCTGCGCCGTCCGCTTCCTCGATTATGACGGCAAGGAACAGACGCTCGACTGCGACGGCCTGCTCGCCACCTGCATCCAGCACGAGATGGACCATCTGGAGGGCGTACTGTTCATCGACCATTTGTCGAGGCTGAAGCGCTCGATGATGTTGCGCAAGCTCACCAAGGCCAAGCGCGTCAAGGAAACCGCCTGAGTCCATACGGGAGGCTGCACGCCCCATGACGATGCGCCTCGCCTTCATGGGGACGCCAGATTTCGCCGTGCCCGTGCTGCGCGCGTGCCTCGCCTCCGGGAACGAGGTCGTCGCGGTCTATACGCGCGCGCCGCGGCCTGCGGGCCGCGGCATGGGGGAGCGCAAGAGCCCCGTGCATGAGGCGGCGGAGGCCGCGGGCATCCCCGTCTTCACGCCGCGCACGCTGCGCGATGCGGACGCACAGGCCGCCTTCGCTGCGCACGACCTAGATCTTGCGGTCGTGGCCGCCTACGGGCTGATCCTGCCCAAGGCGGTTCTCGACGCCCCGCGCAAGGGCTGTATCAACCTCCATGCCTCGATCCTGCCTCGCTGGCGTGGGGCCGCGCCGATCCAGCGCGCGATCATGGCCGGCGACATGGAAACCGGCGTCACCGTCATGCAGATGTCGGAAGGTCTCGACGAGGGGGACATGGGGCCCGTCGCGCGCGTCACCATCGGGCCGGAGACGACGGCGGGGGAGTTGCACGACGCGCTGGCCGAGGCGGCGGGGTGGCTGACGTCCGACGTGCTGGCGCAGATCGCCGACGGCACCTTCCGCACCCTGCCACAGCCGGAGGAGGGCGTGACCTACGCCGCGAAGATCGACAAGGCGGAGGCGCGCATCGACTGGACACGCGACGCGGAAACCGTCGACCGCCAGATCCGCGGGCTGTCGCCCTTTCCCGGCGCCTGGTTCGAGCTTGGTGGCAAAGAGCGGGTGAAGGTGCTGCGCTCGCGCCTTGCGGAGGAGGTGCCCCAGGGTGCGGTGCCGGGCGAGATGCTGGCGGGCGCGGGGCTGACCGTCGCCTGCGGTGCGGGCGCGGTGCGATTGCTCACCCTGCAGCGCGCAGGCAAGCAGCCGGTCGATGCGGCGGCGTTCCTCAACGGTGCGCGGCTTTCGCCCGGCGACCGGCTCGGCTGACATGCCGCGCTACCGGCTCGACCTCGAATACGACGGCGGCCCCTTCGTCGGCTGGCAGCGCCAGGACAACGGCCCCTCGGTGCAGCAGGCGCTGGAGGAGGCGATCGCCCGCTTCGCCGGACATGAGGTGCGCGTGCAGGGCGCGGGGCGGACCGACACGGGCGTCCATGCGCTGCGCCAGGTCGCCCATGTCGATCTCGACCGCGACTGGCCGGCGGACACGGTGCGGGACGCGACAAACCATCACCTCAAGCCCGCCCCCGTCAGCGTGCTGGCCGCAGCCCCCGTGCCGGACGATTTCCACGCGCGCTTCTCGGCTGTGGGGCGGGCCTATGTCTACCGCCTGCTCGACCGGCGCAGCCCGCCCGCGCTGGACCGTGGCCGGGTATGGCACGTGGTGCGCACCCTCGACACGGACGCTATGGCTGCGGCGGCCGGGCACCTTGTCGGGCGGCACGACTTCACGACCTTCCGCGCCGCGCAGTGCCAGTCGGCGAGCCCGGTCAAGACGCTCGACGCGCTGGAGGTCTCGCGTGTCGGTGCGGAAGTGCACGTGAACGCACGCGCGCGGTCCTTCCTGCACAACCAGGTGCGCTCCATGGTGGGTACGCTGGTGGAAGTGGGGCTGGGCCGCTGGCGGCCTGAAGATGTCTCCCGCGCGCTCGCGGCCTGCGACCGTGCGGCGTGCGGCCCCGTCGCACCGCCGCAGGGGCTCTATCTCTCCGCTGTGCGATATCCAGGGGAGTGAGTCAGCCTCACCCCGCGAAGTAGCGGCGCAGGATCTCCGTGTAGACGTCGGTCAGCTGTTCGAGGTCGGTGACGCGCACCCGCTCGTCCACCTTGTGCATGGTGTCGGAGATGAGGCCGAACTCCACGACCGGGCACAGATCCTTGATGAAGCGCGCATCCGACGTGCCGCCTGTCGTCGACAGCTCCGGCTTGCGGCCCGTCACGTCTTCGATGGCGCCGGCCACGACTTCGGTCAGCCTGCCGGGCTCGGTCAGGAATGCCTCGCCCGAGACGCGGGTGTCGAGCCGGTAGCGTGTGCCGTCCGGCGCGGCAGCCTTGTCGAGCGTCTCGCGCAGGAAGGCGTCGAGCCGCGCGCCCGTCCAGGTGTCATTGAAGCGGATGTTGAACCGCGCAGCCGCCGTCGCCGGGATCACGTTGGTCGCGTCGTTGCCGATGCGGATGTCGGTAATCTCGAGGTTCGAGGGCTGGAAGTGTTCCGTCCCTTCGTCGAGCGTCAGCGCATCGAGCGCCGCCAGCAGCCGCACGAGCCGGGGCGCGGGGTTGTCGGCGAGGTGCGGATAGGCGACATGTCCCTGCGTCCCCTCGACCGTGATCGTGCCGTTGATGCTTCCGCGCCGTCCGATCTTGACCATGTCGCCGAGGTCGCGGGGGTTCGTCGGCTCCCCCACCACGCAGGCGTCGAGCGCCTCGCCCGTCTCGCGCGCCCAGCGCACCATCTTGGTCGTGCCGTTGATCGAGACGCCTTCCTCGTCGCCCGTGATCATCATCGAGATCGAGCCGCCGAAATCGGAACCGCGCTCGGCAAGGAAGCGGCCCACAGCGGCTGCGAAGCAGGCGATCGCACCCTTCATGTCGACCGCGCCGCGGCCATAAAGCAGGCCGTCGCGGATCTCCGCGCCGAAGGGATCCGCACTCCACGCGCCGCGCGCGCCCACGGGCACCACGTCCGTGTGCCCGGCGAAGCAGAGGTTCGGCCGCGCCGCGCCGAGACGGGCGTAGAGATTGTCGACGTCCGCCGTTCCTTCTTCGGAGAACGGCAGGCGCGTGCAGGTGAAGCCCAGGCCCTCCAGCACCCGCTGCAACGTGTCGAGCGCGCCGGCGTCGGCCGGCGTCACGCTCTCGCAGCGGATCAGGTCGCCAGTGAGCGCGACCGGATCGATGGCGGAAGGGGCGGGCTGACCGGTCACGACCGCAGAAGCTCGTTGATCGAGGTCTTGGAGCGCGTGCGCTCGTCGACGCGCTTCACGATCACCGCGCAATAGAGCGAGGGTCCGCCCTTCGGGTCGGGCAGGGAGCCCGGCACCACGACCGAGTAGGAGGGCACCTCGCCCATGCTGACCTTGCCCGTCGCGCGGTCGACGATCTTCGTGGAGGCGCCGATGTAGACGCCCATGGAGAGCACCGAGCCCTCGCGCACGATCACGCCCTCCGCCACCTCGGAACGGGCGCCGATGAAGCAATTGTCCTCGACGATGACGGGGCCGGCCTGCAGCGGCTCCAGCACGCCGCCGATGCCCGCGCCGCCCGAGATGTGGCAGTTCTTGCCGATCTGCGCGCACGACCCCACGGTCGCCCAGGTGTCGACCATGGTGCCCTCGTCGACATAGGCGCCGATGTTCACGAAGGACGGCATCAGCACCACGCCCTTGGCGATATAGGCCGACCGGCGCACCACGCAGTTCGGCACGGCGCGGAAGCCCGCGGTGCGGAAGTCTGCCTCACCCCAGCCGGAGAACTTCGACGGCACCTTGTCGAACCAGGGCGCGTCGCCGCCGGGGCCGCCAGCGATCGTCGTCATGTCGTTGAGGCGGAAGGACAGCAGCACGGCCATCTTGAGCCATTGGTGGACGACCCAGTTGCCGTCGGCCTGCCGCTCGGCCACGCGCGCCTGCCCGCTGTCCAATTGGTTCAGCGCCGTCTCCACGGCGGCGCGCACCTCGCCACCCGTTTCGGCGGTTACGTTGGCGCGGTCTTCCCAGGCCGCCTCGATCACCTGGCGCAGCGTGTCCGACGTCATGTCCGGCATCCCCTCACGATAAACCCTCTCGGCAAAGCGATGCGGACCTTACCGGCCCGCGCCCCGGTGTCAATCCAGCGGGCGCACCGGCACGGCGGCATCGAGAAACGCCACCAGGTCGTCGATGCGATGGTGGACGTGCGGGGCGTCCGCCCCTTCGCGCGCCCAGTCGTCGCCGGTGTGAACGTGGACCGTGGTCATGCCCAGCGCGTGCGCGGCCTCGAGGTTGCGGGCGATATCCTCGAACATCGCCGCGCCGCGCGGATCGACCCTGTGCTGCTTCACGAGCTTCTCGTAGCCGTGCGGCTGCGGCTTGGGCCGGTAGTCGCCCGCGACGATGTCGAAGATCGCCTCGAAATGATGGGCGACGCCCAGCCGCTCCATCACGCGTTCGGCATGGCGGACGGAACCGTTGGTGTAGATGAGCTTGCGCCCGGGAAGACGGGCGAGCGCCGCCTCCAGCCGCGGATCGGGATCGACGGGGGAGTGGTCGATGTCGTGGACGTATTCGAGGAAGTCGGCCGGGTCGATGCCATGGCGCAGCATCAGGCCGTTCATGGTCGTCCCGTACTCGCGGAAATAGGCCTTCTGGATGCGACGCGCCTCGTCCGGGGCGACGTCGAGCAGCGTGCAGATATAGGCGCCCATGCGCCGGTCCACCTGGTCGAACAGGCGGCACTCGGCCGGGTAGAGCGTGTTGTCGAGGTCGAAGATCCAGGTCTCGACATGGGCGAGCGGCAGGCCAGTCATGCATCCCTCCGGCGTGATCGCGACGCCGCGCCGACCTCTTCAGGGTCAGTCCGTGCGGCGGATCAGGGTCCCGGCCCCGTGTTCGGTGAAAAGCTCCAGCAGGACCGCGTGCGGGACGCGCCCGTCCAGCACGACCACCGCCTCGACCCCGCGCCGGGCCGCGTCGATGCATGTTTCGAGCTTCGGGATCATGCCGCCGGTGACCGTGCCGTCGGCGATGGCCGCCTCGGCCTGGGCCAGCGTCATCTCCGGGATCACGTGGCCGTCCTTGTCCTTCACGCCCGGCACGTCGGTCAGCAGCAGCAGGCGCATGGCGCCGACCGCCGCGGCAATGGCGCCCGCGACGGTATCGGCGTTGATGTTGAACGTCTCCCCGTTCGCGCCGACGCCGATGGGTGCGATCACGGGAATGATGTCGGAGCCGAAGAAGGCTTCCAGCACCGCGGGGTTCACCTGGTCCGGTTCGCCGACGAAGCCGAGGTCGATCACCTTCTCGATGTTCGATTCGGGATCCTTCCTGGTGCGCAGAAGCTTCTTTGCGCGTACCAGGTTCCCGTCCTTGCCGCACAGGCCGACGGCCTTGCCGCCCGCGCCGTTGATCGCGGTCACGATCTGCTTGTTGATGGAGCCCGCCAGCACCATCTCGACCACGTCGACGATGGCTTCGTCGGTGACGCGCAACCCGTCCACGAAGGTCGACTGGATGCGCAGACGCTCCAGCATCTCGCCGATCTGCGGGCCGCCGCCGTGGACGACGATCGGGTTGATGCCGACCTGCTTCATCAGGACGATGTCGCGCGCGAATTCCCGCGAGCGTTCCGCATCGCCCATGGCGTGGCCGCCGTACTTGATGACGACGATCTTGCGCTCGTAGCGCTGCAGGAAGGGCAGCGCCTCCGACAGGGTGCGCGCGGTGGCCACCCAGTCGCGCGTGCGTTGCCGGTCGTCGCGGTTGTCGTGTTTCGCGTCGGAGTGCGTCGTCATCGGCGTGCGGGCCTCATCCCTCGTCTGTCGGGCCGTCGTTGAGGCCCGGGCGCGCTTATAGCGTCAGGCGCCTTCCCGTGCCAGTTCTGCAATCGCCAGCCGCAGCGCGTCGATGCCGGCCCCCTTCTCCGAGGAGGTCGCGAGCACCACCGGGTAGGCGGCGGGGTTGCGGCGGGCTTCCGCCTCGGTCTCCGCCAGGACGCGGGCCTGGTCGGTGCCTTTCAGCTTGTCGATCTTGGTCAGCACGACCTGGTAGGAGACAGCCGCCTCGTTCAGCATGCCCATGATCTCGCGGTCGTTGGCCTTGACGCCGTGGCGGGCGTCGATCAGCAGGAAGACGCGCCTCAGTTGCGGGCGGCCGCGCAGGTAGAGGCGCACAAGGCGCGTCCACGCCTCGACCTTCGCCTTGGGCGCCTTGGCGAAGCCATAGCCCGGCATGTCGATCATCAACAGCCGGCCGCCCATGTCGAACACATTGAGCTCCTGTGTCCGGCCCGGCGTGTTGGATGTGCGTGCCAGTGTACGCCGCTGGGTCAGTGCGTTGATCAGGCTCGACTTGCCGACGTTCGAGCGGCCGGCGAACGCGATCTCCGGCAGTGCGCCGCCGGGAAGGGCGCCGAGGTCGACGACGCCCTTCACGAAGCTGACGTCCTGCGTGGTCAGCCGGCGCGCCTCGGCCAATGCCTCGGCGTCGTCCGGCTCCTGCGCCCCGTCGGGATCGGCGGGGGCGGCCATCAGTCCTTCGGCTGCGACTTTGAGCCGGCGTAGAACTCCAGCGGCACGCCCATGCGCTTCATGATGACGCCCTGTTGAATGATCGACAGCAGGTTGTTCCACGTCCAGTAGATCACCAGGCCCGCCGCGAAGGGCGCGAGCACGAACGTGAAGATCACGGGCAGGAACAGGAACACCTTGGCCTGCGTCGGATCGGCCGGCGGCGGGTTCAGGCGCTGCTGCACGAACATGGTGACGCCCATCAGCAGCGGCCAGACACCGATCATCAGGAAGCTCGGCGGATCCCACGGGATCAGGCCGAACAGGTTGAAGATCGTGGTCGGATCGGGGGCGGACAGGTCCTGGATCCAGCCGAAGAAGGGTGCGTGCCGCATCTCGATGGTGACGAACAGCACCTTGTAGAGCGCGAAGAACACCGGGATCTGGACGAGGATCGGCAGGCAGCCTGCGAGCGGATTGACCTTCTCGGTCTTGTACAGCTCCATCATCGCCTGCTGCTGCTTCATCTTGTCTTCGGCGTAGCGGTCCCGGATCTTCAGCATCTCCGGTTGCAGCTTCTTCATCTTCGACATGGCGACGTAGGACTTGTTCGCCAGCGGGAAGAACAGAAGCTTCACGAGGACGGTCAGCAGCAGGATGGCCACGCCGAAGTTGCCGACCAGCGCAAAGAGCCAGTCGAGCACGTAGAAGATCGGCTTCGTCAGGAAGAAGAACCAGCCCCAGTCGATCGTCAGGTCGAAGCGGTCGATTCCCAGCTGTTCCTCGTAGGCGTTGATCGTCTGCACGATCTTGGCGCCGGCAAACAGGTGGTCGGTCACGGCCGCGGTGCCGCCGGCCGGCACGACCATTCCGTCGCGGATGTAGTTCGCCTGGTAGACCGGCCGGTTGGCGCTTTCGGCGTACTTGAATTCCCCCGTGAAGCGCTCCGACTGGTCGGGGACGAGTTGCGTCATCCAGTACTTGTCGGTGATGCCGAGCCAGCCGCCCGTGGTCTCCACGCGCCGGGTCTTTTCCTCCGCGATGTCGGAGTAGTCGATCTCGAGCAGCGACCCGCCGAGCACGCCGATCAGGCCCTCGTGCAGGATGTAGAAACCTTCGGTCACCGGCTCGCCGACGCGGCGGATCAGGGCATAGGGGAAGAGCGTCACATCCTCCGCACCGGTGTTCTGCACAGATTGCTCGACCGTGAACAGGTACTGGTCGTCGACGCTGATCGTCCGGCGGAAGACGAGACCCTGGCCGTTGTCCCAGCCCAGCACCAGCGGCTGGCCGGGGGCGAGCGTCTCACCCTCGACCACGGTCCACGGGGTATCGGGGCCGGGGGTGGCGATCCCGCTGCCGGGGGCGACCTGCCAGCCGAACTGGGCGAAATAGGGTGCTTCGGAGCCCTGCGGCGACAGCAGCACGATATTGGGGGAGTCCGGGTCCACCGTCTCGCGGTAGTTCTTCAGCGCGAGGTCGTCGATCCGCGCGCCGGTCAGCGCGATCGAGCCCTTGAGCGTCGGGGTGTCGATGGCGACCCGCGCGCTCCGCGCCAGCGCATCGGCGCGCGGCAGGGCAATGGCTCCGCCGGTCCCGACGTTGGGGGTGGATGTCCCTGCCGCACCCGGCGTCGGCCGCAGCGCATCGGCGGCGTCGCCGCCCGCGGCCTGCTGCTGCGCGATGCGGGCCTGTTCGGCCTCCATCTGCGGTTTCGCGACGAAGTACTGCCACGCGATGAGCACGAGGAAGGACAATGCGAACGCGAGGATGAGGTTGCGATTGTCGCCCATGAAGCCTTTTCTCGGTCAGGAAAGTTCCGGCGCCCGCGTTTTAGGCGCGGGGGCGGCGGGGTGCAAACGGTTTCGGTCCTCGGTGCCCGTCTCGTGCGGCACGGTGTCGCCCTCGTTCCGACAACAGGTGTGGCCGGTGCGGGGCGGAACCGGGTCGAACGCCCAGCCGCCGGGCAGCCGCGTGAACGGGTGGCAGCGCGCAAGCCGCCGCGCCGCCAGCGCGGTGCCGCGGACCGGGCCATGAAGCTTCAGCGCCTCGACTGCATATTCCGAGCAGCTCGGCGCAAACCGGCAACGCGGACCGATCAGCGGCGAAATCAGGTAGCGGTAGACGAGAATCGGCGCGATCAGCACGGTGGTGCCGATGCGCGAAGCCAGATGTCCCAAGCCTGACGCCATGTCCGTGTTCTCTTTGGCTGGCAGCGGATCAGTCCGGACGGGCCGGAGCGGGGTCGCGAGCGGGGTCGCGGTCGAGGCGGCGATGCACGCGGGACAGCGCTTCCTCCAGGTCGGCACGCAACAGGGCGAAGTCGCGATCCGGCGTCGTTCCGCGGGCTATCAGAACATAGGCGATGCCGGGGCGGCCGCAACGGGCGATCAGGTCGTCGGCGAGAACGCGCAGACGCCGCTTGGCGCGGTTGCGCTGAACCGCGCCGCCAACCTTGCGGCTCGCGGTGAAGCCGACCCGCGGACCATCGGGTGGCGAGAGGTCCGTGCGGGCCTGCAAAACGAGACCCGGCGCCGCCCATCGGACGCCGCCGGCCACATGCTTGAAATCGGCACGTCGTTTCAGGCGCGGAAGCACGCGCGCCCGAAGTCGGCTCAGGCCGACAGCCGCTTGCGGCCCCGGGCACGGCGCAGCGCCAGCACCTGCCGGCCGCCGCGGGTCGCGCTGCGTGCGCGGAAGCCGTGCCTGCGCTTGCGAACGAGCTTGCTCGGCTGATAGGTGCGCTTCACGGGTCTGCTCCATCATCTGTCTGGCGTCGCGGCGGGCACGGGCCATCTCATGCCCCGGCAGCGCGGACGCGCAAAAGCCTCACGAAAGTTGAACGCGGGCTATACGGGCGAGGGTGCGCATTGTCAATGCCTCAGCGGCCCGGCGGGGCCGGTCGCGCCGGCTCGTCGTTCACCGTGGATCACGTTTCCTTTATCTTGCGGGGGCGACGCTGGTTTCCTGCCCTGCAATACCGCACATAAGTCGAAGCGGGGCGTCGTCGCCCTCGCGCGGTCCGATCGGGGTTCGTTTCAGTCCGGGGGTTTTGCATGGGCAGGATGAAGGAGCAGGACATGGATGGACGCAGCCTGGCCGCCCGCGAACGCAAGGCGCCGGGCGTGGCGGTTGCGCCTGCCCGCGGTGCGCTCGCCCGGTTATGGCCGCTTGCCGTCCTGGGGGTGGGGCTGCTCCTCTTCTTCGCGCTGGGCGGCCCGTCCTATGTCTCTTTCGACACGCTGCGTGAGAACCGGGCGGATCTCATCGCCTGGCGGGCGGAGCACGGGGTTCTGGCGGCTTTCGCCTATGTGGCTCTATATGCGGCTGTCACGGCCTTCTCGCTGCCGGTCGCCTCGGTCCTGACCCTGACGGGCGGGTTCCTGTTCGGCTGGTTCTGGGGCGGTCTCTGGACAGTGACGGGGGCCACCCTTGGCGCCGCGGTGCTGTTCCTCGCCGCCCGGACGGCGCTCGGCGAGACCCTGAAAGCGCGGGCAGGGCCGTTCCTGAAGCGGTTCGAGGCCGGCTTCCGGCGCGACATGTGGAGCTATCTGTTCATCCTGCGGCTCGTGCCGGTCTTTCCGTTCTGGCTGGTGAACCTCGCGCCTGCCTTCCTGGGCGTGCCGCTTCATGCCTTTCTGGTCACGACCTTCCTGGGCATCCTGCCCGGCTCGTTCGTGTTCGCGTCGGTCGGGGCGGGGCTCGGGGCGGTGTTCGACCGGGGCGAGGATCCCGACCTCTCCGGCATCCTGACCGATCCGGCGGTCTTCCTGCCGATCCTGGCGCTGATCGCGCTGGCGCTGGTACCCGTCGTCTACAAGCGCCTCGTGCGCCGGCCGGGACTGCCTCAATGAGCCGGACCGTGGAGACCGACATCTGCGTCATCGGTGCTGGCTCTGGCGGGCTCTCCGTGGCGGCGGGGGCGGCGCAGATGGGCGCGCGCGTCGTGCTCGTCGAGAAGGGGGAGATGGGCGGCGACTGCCTGAACTACGGCTGCGTCCCGTCCAAGGCGCTGCTGGCAGCCGGCAAGCACGCCCACGCGATGCGCCATGGCGCGGCTTTCGGGATCGCGCCCCTCGAACCGCAGGTCGATTTCGCCGCCGTGCGCCAGCACGTGCACGGCGTCATCGCCGCCATCGCGCCGCACGACAGCCAGGAGCGGTTCGAGGGCCTCGGCGTCACCGTTATCCGCGAGGCCGCACGGTTCGCGGGACCTCGCACGGTGCAGGCGGGAGAGACCCGGATCGAGGCGAAATACGTGGTGGTGGCGACGGGCTCCTCGCCCTTCGTTCCGCCGATCGAGGGGCTGGACGGGGTTCCCTATTTCACCAACGAGACGATCTTCGGCAACGACGTCCGGCCTGAACATCTGATCGTCGTCGGCGGCGGTCCCATCGGGATGGAAATGGCGCAGGCGCACCGGCGGCTGGGATCGCAGGTAACCGTGCTCGAGGGGATGCGCGCGCTCGGCAAGGACGATCCGGAAGCGGCAGCCATCGTTCTCGACCGTCTGCGCGGCGAAGGCATCGACATCCGGGAGCAGGCGAAGGTCGTCCGCGTCGCCCCCGTGGCCGAAGGCGTCGCCGTGACGGTCGAGCGGAACGGCCGCGAGGAGACCGTGACCGGCAGCCACCTGCTCGTCGCGGTCGGGCGGAAGGCGAACGTCGAGGGACTGAACCTCGAAGCCGGCAATGTCGCCTACGACCGGCGCGGCATCTCGGTCGACTCGCGGCTGCGCTCCACCACCAACAGCCGCGTCTTCGCCATCGGGGACGTGGCGGGCCAGCTTCAGTTCACGCATGTCGCGGGCTACCACGCGGGCATCGCGATCCGGAACATGCTGTTCTGGCTGCCGGCCAAGGCCAGCATGCGCGCCATGCCCTGGGCAACCTACACCGACCCGGAACTGGCCCATGTCGGCATGGCGGAGGCCGAGGCGAAGAAGGCGCACTCCGACGCATCCGTGCTGCGCTGGACCTTTAAGGAGAACGATCGCGCGCAGGCCGAACGGCGCACGGAGGGGATCATCAAGGCCGTCGTGCGGGGCAATGGCGAAATCCTGGGTGCGACCGTCGTCGGGCCGCATGCTGCCGATCTTCTGCTTCCATGGGTGCTTGCGGTGGAGAAGCGCATGAAGATCGGTACGCTGGCCGGGCTCACCGCGCCCTATCCCACCCTCGGCGAGGTGTCGAAACGTGTTGCGGGCAGCTATTATACGCCGAAACTGTTCAGCGACCGGACTCGGAGGCTTGTCCGCTTCCTGATGCGCTGGTCCTGAGAAGGGCGGCAAGCGGGGACACCACATGGCCGACATCCGCGTGCCCGGTGCGCCCGCGCCGGGCCTCAGCCTGATCCGCGGTCTGTCCGGGCGGCTGCTGCTTCTGACCGTGCTGTTCGTCATGCTGGCGGAGGTTTTCGTATTCGCGCCGTCGGTCGGCCGCTTCCGGCTGACCTATCTGGCCGACCGGCTGGAGGCGGCGCAGATCGCGGGGCTCGTCCTGGAGGCCGCGCCCGGGGCCGCGGTCTCCGCCGCGCTGAAGGAGGAGCTGCTGATGAGCGCGGAGGTCGTGTCGGTGGCGATTCGCCGGCCGGGCCGTCCCGTCCTCATGTTGATGGCCGAAGGACACCCGCCGCACGAGGCGACCTATTCCATCGGCAGCGCCGGCTTCTTCAGCTCGATCGCCGATGCTCTGCGTGCGCTTGCCGGGCCGCCGCGCGTCATCATGGCGACGGGACCCGCGGCTTTCGGAGAGGGCTCGGTCGAGATCGTGATGAGCGAGGCGCCGATGCGCGCGGCGATGATCGACTATGGTCTGCGCATCCTTGGGCTTTCGATCCTCATCTCGCTGTTCACCGCGGCGCTGGTCTTCCTCAGCCTGTACCTGCTGCTTGTGAAGCCCTTGCGGCGGATCACCGAGAACCTGACAAGCTTCCGGGACAACCCCGAGGATGCGTCCCGCGTCATCGTCCCGCGCCACGGTCCCGACGAGATCGCGCAGGCCGAGCGGGAGCTTGCCGGCATGCAGGCCGACGTGCGCGCAGCGCTGAAGCAGAAGGACCGCCTGGCGGCGCTGGGCCTCGCGGTCGCCAAGATCAACCACGACCTCCGTAACATCCTTGCGAGCGCTCAACTGGTCTCCGACCGCCTTGCGGTGAGCACCGACCCGGGCGTGCAGCGCATTGCCCCGCGTCTGGTTGCTGCCATCGACCGGGCCATCGCCCTTTGCACCAATACGCTGCGTTACGGCCGGGCCGAGGAGCGTGTGCCCGAACGGCGCCGCATCCGGCTCAGCGCGCCGCTCCGCGACATTGCATCGGTGCTGGCGCTTGCCGAACATCCGGCCATCCGCTGGCGGGTGGACGGGCTCGACGACTTCCCGGTCTATGCCGATCCGGAGCACCTGTTCCGCATCCTGATCAATCTCGTGCGCAATGCGATGCAGGCGCTGGAGGACTTTGGCGGTCCGGGCGAAATCGCAGTGACGGCGCGGCGCAGGCCCGGTCATGTCGAGATCGACGTGGCCGACACGGGGCCCGGCGTGCCGGAAACGGCCCGTGCGCATCTCTTCGGGGCCTTCGTCGGTTCGGCGCGTGCCGGCGGCTCAGGCCTCGGCCTTGCGATCGCGCGCGAGCTTGCGCGTGGCCACGGCGGCGACGTTGTCCTGCACCGCACGGGGCCGGAGGGAACGGTCTTCCGGGTGACGCTGCCGGACTGAGGTATCCTGCTCGCTTGTTGTGCGACGCAACATGAATGCCTATCCTCAATGTCGGATGCCAAGAGAGGATGCGGTCCATGGCCAAGGTCATCACCATCGCGCAGCAGAAGGGCGGGGCCGGCAAGACCTCGCTCGCCGCGCACCTGGGCGCGCATTGGGCGCGCAAGGGCAAGCGCGTTGCATTGCTCGATCTCGACCCTCAGCAGAGCCTCAGTGCCTGGTTCTCGATGCGGCAGGACCTTGGACACGACACCGGGCATCTGACACTGCGCCCGTCCTCGGGCTGGCGGGCGACGACCGAGGTGCGGCGCCTCGGCGAGGAAGCGGACGTGATCCTGATCGATTGCCCGCCGCACGCCGAGACCTCGGGCCGGGTGGCGATCCGGTCGGCCGACCTGGTCGTCGTGCCGTGCCAGCTGTCGCCGATGGATATCTGGGCCTCGCGCCCGACGCTCGAGATGGTGGAGAAGGAAGGCCGGCCCGCCCTCCTCGTGCTGAACCGCGTGCCGCCGCGCGGGAAGCTGGCGGACGAGCTGCGCGCGCGCATGGCGAAGGATGAGCTGCCGCTTGCCAGGGCCTCCCTCGGCAACCGCATGGGTTTCGCCGCGAGCCTGATGGACGGCCTCGGCGTGTCGGAGGCGGAGCCGCGCTCCAAGGCCGCGCGGGAGATCGCCGCGCTGGCCACCGAGATCCTGCGCAAGTCGGGCTGAGCGCTCCCGGGCTCCCTGCTTAGTCCCCCAGCGCCACGCCCTCCCGCCTCCGGTCCGCGGCCCCGGTCAGCGTCCCGTCCGTGCCGATGGCGATGGCGTGCAGGCCGCTGGTCATCTCCACGACCCTGACCTCGTGACCCTTCGATTCCAGAGCGGGGGCGAGCGCCTCTGCCGCCGTGCCGGCCTCGAGGTCCGTCGCGCCGTTTCGGTTGACAACATGCGGCAGGTCGAGCGCGGCCTGCGGGTCGAGATCCCAATCGAGCACGCCGAGCAGCGCGCGCAGCGTGTAGCCGGGAATCCGGCTTCCGCCGGGCGAACCCACCGCCAGCACAGGCTTGCCTGCCTCGTCGAACGCGATGGTCGGCGACATGGATGACCGCGGGCGCTTGCCGGGCTGGACGGCGTTCGCCACGACCCGGCCATCGGCATCGAGCGGCCGGAACGAGAAATCGGTCAGCTGGTTGTTCAGCAGGAACCCTCCCACCATCAGGTGGCTGCCGAACCGGAACTCGACGCTCGTGGTCATGGACACGACGTTCCCGTCTGCGTCGACCGCGACGAGGTGCGATGTCGAGGGCACGTCGAAGCCCGCGCCCGGCACGAGGTCCGCCCGGTCCAGCGGGCGCCCGGCGGTGGCCTTGCCCATGCTCGCGTCGACGCTGATCAACGCGGAGCGGCGGGCGAGATAGCCCCGGTCGAGCAGCGCGTCGACCGGCACCTCGACATAGTCCGGGTCGGCAACGTAGAGGTTGCGGTCTGCGAAGGCGAGGCGGCCTGCCTCCGCGATCAGGTGCGCTGTCTCTGCCGACACGGGATCGAGCGCGGCAAGATCGAAGCGTTGCAGCACCCCCAGCATCTGCAGCACGGCAATACCGCCGCTCGTCGGGGGCGGCATGCCGCAGACGCGATGCGCGCGGTAGGGGGCGCACACCGCCTCGCGCAACACGGGCCGGTAGGCCGCCATGTCCGACATCTCCAGCCGGCCGGGGTTCCCCACGTCTCCCTGGACCGCCGCGACGATCTTGCGTGCGATTTCGCCCTCGTAGAAGGCACGCGGCCCCTTCTCGGCAATCTGGCTCAGCGTGTCGGCGAGCGCGGCGTTGCGCAGAACGTGCCCGACGGGAAGCGGGTCGCCCGTCGCATCCAGGAAATAGGTCGCCGCAGCGGTGCGCGAGGCGATCAGGTCGCGTCCCGCGACAATCGCGTCATGCAGGCGCTGGCTGACCTCGAAACCGCTGCGCGCAAGCCGGATGGCCGGCTGGAACAGGTCGGCCCAGGGCAGGTTTCCCTGCCGCTCGTGGGCTGCGGCCAGCATGGCGAGCGCGCCCGGCACGCCGACGGCACGTCCGCCGACAAGGGCGTCGAAGAACTTCAGCGGTTGTCCCTGATCGTCGAGGAAGAGGTCGGGCGTCGCAGCTTCCGGTGCCTTCTCGCGGCCGTCCCAGGCGTCGAGCGCGCCGTCCTGCGCAGACCAATGGAGCAGGAAGGCCCCGCCGCCGATACCGGAGGATTGCGGTTCGACCAGGGTCAGCACCATCTGCATGGCGACTGCAGCGTCCACCGCGCTCCCGCCTGCACGCAGGATCTCGCGCCCGGCCTCGGCGGCGTGCGGGTTCGCGGCGGCGACCATCTGCGTCTGCGCGGTGACCGGCGCACGGACATCGCGCGCGTGCGCCGACCCGAGCAGCAGGAAGGCTGCGGCAATGCCGGCGGCGAGATGGCCGATGACGGCGAATAGGCGTGAATGGGTCATGTGCAAGGCGTTCCTTTCCGTTCTGCCCGGCGGGGGGCTCGTCGCAGAAGTCAGGACGGGTATAGTGCCTTGATCTGACCGTCATTGCGAGGGATGGGCGAACATGGCCGTGACCACGGGACCGCGGAACCTGCTGACCGACGTCGCCGGGCTGAAGGTGGGCAATGCGGAGGATCTCGCCGTGCGGACGGGTGTCACCGCCATTCTGCCGGACACGCCCGTGACGGCTGCCGTGGATGTGCGTGGCGGCGCGCCCGGCACGCGGGAGACCGATGCGCTCGACCCATCGGCGCTGGTCGACAAGGTGCATGGGATCGTGCTCTCCGGCGGCTCGGTCTACGGTCTCGATGCGGCGTCGGCGGCGGTGAGCTGGCTTGGTGCGCGCGGTGTCGGTTATGCCGTCCTGCCGCCGCCCGTGCCGCCCGCGCCGGTGGTGCCGGGCGCGATTCTCTTCGATCTCGCAAACGGTGGCGACAAGGCGTGGGGGAGCGAACCGCCCTACCGCCGCCTCGGTATCGCTGCGTGCGAGGCGGCGGGCGTCGATTTCGCACTGGGAAGCGCGGGGGCGGGGGCGGGCGCCATGGCGGGGACGCTGAAAGGCGGGCTCGGAAGCGCGTCGCTGGTGCTCGACGACGGGACGACGGTGGCGGCCCTGATCGCGGGCAATCCCGTGGGCAGCGCTGTAATTCCGGGCACGCGGCACTTCTGGGCCTGGCCGCATGAGCGCGAGGGAGAGTTCGGCGGCCTCGGCGCGCCTGAGGGCGTTGCAGTGCCCGTACCGTCGCTGCCGGACGATACCAAGCTCGGCCAGATCTCGCGTCCGGGCGCCGCAACCGTCATCGGCGTGGTCGCGACCGACGCGGACCTGACACCGGCGGAAGCACGGCGCCTTGCCATGCAGGCGCACAGCGGCCTCTCCGCGGCCGTCTGGCCTGCGCACACGCCGCTCGACGGCGACACGCTGTTCGCGCTGGCCACGGGCGCACGGCCCCTGGGCGAGGCGCGCGCGGTCAGGCTTGCGGCGCTCGGTGCGGCGGCCGCGGCGTGCGTCGCCCGCGCCCTTGCCCGGGGCGTTTACGAGGCCCGTGCATTGGGACAAGAGCGTGCCTGGCGCGACCTTTCAGGGGCGTGAGCGAAAAGCTGCCGATAGGGCTTGCAACACGCACGAGGGGGCGCTAGTTTCCGCGCCCGTCCGGTAACGGACCTGCGCACCGGTAGCTCAGCTGGATAGAGCACCAGACTACGAATCTGGGGGTCGGGAGTTCGAATCTTCCCCGGTGCGCCATTTTCCGCATATCACGCAGAGCGGCGAAGGCCTTGTCCGCGAAGCGGTCACGACCGCCATTTCCGGAGAGTCAGTCCGAGTTGGTCGAGACCCGCCGTTGACGCGGTCCCGATGGAATGACGCGAACTCGCCGGGAGCGGACGTTAGCCAGTCATCAACAGCTGACCCTCGCGAATGTTCGCAAGCCGCGTCTCGAAGTCACTGATTGGAACCGTCTCGCGGATGGGATCGATCCATTCGCTATCCACGTCGCCGGAGTAGAAGTGCAACAGCAACCCCGCATGTTTGACGCCGGGCGTAGCGAGCAAGTCAGCGATGATACGGGACCAAAGGGTAAGACTATCCGGCGTGTTGGCGTGTCGTCGTTCGCCGGCCCGATCATCCATCCTCGCGCGGTCGCTAAGCCAGCGATCAATCTTCGCTTGAGACCAACCCTTCTTCGCGAGTTGCATGGCCTTCTTGGTTGGTTTGCCAGTGCTGTCGATGACCATCGCCGCTAGCGCGGTTCCGCAGTCGCAGTGACCAACAGTCGTTAGGAACTGCGCTTCTCCAGGAAAGAGCACGCCACGTACTGATGCATTGCTGAGTGGCTTCGCTTGGCGACCATGCCGACGAAGAACCCCGTCTATCGTCACGGCGTCCGACCCTTGGACCACTAAGGTGATGAAATGGCACATAGAATTAACGTAGCACAGATGGGCCAATTTCTGCTACGGGCCAAACTCAACCTGCGGACGATCTCAAGAATGACAACCGGGCCCGTATTGCTGCTGCCGAGGAGAAACGGAAGACGCTTGGCCGAACGGATCTGCCGGTAATCCCAGTGGACTGCGGCGGACGTTCTCGGGGGAAACCCGCCTGATACAATGCGGCTGACCTTGGCGTGGTTTTCGGGGCGCCGCGGAAGATGATCGCCCATTGCTCCCTCCGCGCAAGCGGGCAATTGTCAACCGTCGGCTCTGGCTTCAGCTGGATGAGTGCCGGGGGTCACAGCAATCCAGTACCGATGCGCCATTTTTTGCGTTAACTTTCGGTACAGCAATTTGCTGCCCATCAGGGGGCATTCAAGTGGTCGAGCAGCTTGATCCCATTATTGAGGCGTTCGACCTTCTGGAAACAGGTCTGGCGGTCTTTGACAAAAGACTTCAACTGGTCAGATGCAATCCGGCATTTCGGACGCTGCGGCGATACCCTGACGACCTCTGCCGTCCGGGTATCGCACTCGAAGACCTGCTGCGCTTCAACGCGCAGCGCGGCGATTTTGGTGCAGGTTCTGTCGACGGGCTCGTCAGCGAACGCCTGGGAGAGATAAGGCGGACGGATCGGCGCGATATCGAACAACGAATGGCGGACGGTCAGGTTCTGCGCATCCGCTACCGACGGTCTCCGTCAGGGGCGCTCGTCGTCGCGATGGAGGACACGACGGAAACCAGTCAGGCTGAACGGGCCCTTGCTGCGAGCGAGGAGCGTTATTCCCTCGTCACCCGGGCGACCAGTGACGGCATCTATGACTGGAATGTCGCGGAAGACCTGCTTTTCGTCTCGGATCATCTTCGCGTGATGATGGAATTCGACGCCGGGCTCAAGGGCTCCAGGGCTTGGGCCGACCGGGTTCACCCGGATGACAAGGCCCTTTATGCGCAGGCCATGCGGGATCACTTCCGCGGCGACGCGGAAGCGCTCGACTGCGAATATCGCCTGCTATACGCGGACGGCGGATACCGATGGATCCATGACCGGGGCGTTGGGGTCAGAGACGAAAGCGGGCGGGTAAAGCGACTTGTCGGGGCGGTTCGTGACGTCACGGAGCTTCGCCAGCGGGAGGCGGAGGTCAAGGCAGCCAGTATCCGTTTCGAGGAAGCCATAGAGGCGGTTTCGACCGGCTTTGCGCTCTGGGATGCAGATGACCGGCTGATCGTCTGCAACTCGCGGTACCGCCTTTACTTCGAGCAATTGAGCGACATCGCCGCTCCCGGGATCAGGTTCGCTGACCTGATGGCAGTCGCATTGGCGCGGGGCATCTTCCCGGGCCACGAGAACGATCCCGCGGGCTTCCTGCAGGAAACCTTCGCACGCCGGGCGCGGGCGGACGGTCTGCCGCGGGAACAGCGCCTTGTCGGTGGTCTTTGGCTCCAGGTTACCGATCACCGTACCGCCGATGGGGGCCTTGTCTCCATCTACAGCGATGTCACATCCCTCAAGGAGAGGGAGGCGGAAAGCCGGCGCGACAAGGAAGCCGCCGAAGCTGCCCTGGCGGAACTTCAGCGCGCGCAGGCACAGCTTATCCAGGCAGAGAAGATGGCGAGTCTCGGCCAGCTGACCGCAGGAATCGCTCACGAGATCAAGAACCCGCTGAACTTCGTCAATAATTTCTCCAGGCTGTCAGCCGAGATGATGGATGAGCTTTCCGAGCTTCTGGCGGAGCCCATCTCCACGCTGCCGGAGGAGCCTCGCGCCGATGCGAACGATCTGATCGGAACGGTTGTAGGCAATCTGCGCAAGATCGACGAGCACGGCCGCCGCGCGGACAGCATCGTCAAGAACATGTTGCTGCATGCCCGTTCAGGTGACGGCAAGCGCCAGCCAGTCGATGTCAACATGCTGGCCGAGGAGGCGATGGCACTCGCCTATCACGGCGCGCGCGCGGCGGACCCGGGCTTCAATCTGACGTTGGTTCGCGACTTCGATCCTGCCACGGGCAGCATCGAGGGGGAGCCGCAAGACCTGCAACGGGTCCTTATCAATCTTTGCGCCAACGGGATGTATGCCGCCGCGCGTCACGCGGCCGACGCAGGAGGCGAGGCCCGCCTCTCGGTCGCGACGCGGCGCGAGAACGACGAGGTCATTCTCGAGGTCCACGACAATGGCGCCGGTGTGCCCGCAGATGTGCGCGACAAGATCTTCCAGCCCTTTTTCACAACCAAGCCGACGGGCGAAGGGACGGGCCTCGGACTTTCCATGAGCTACGACATCGTCAGAAAGCACGGTGGCTTTCTTACCCTCGAAGAGGCGGTCGGAGGGGGAGCCCGTTTCAGGGTCGTGCTTCCTGCACGGGGAGCACACGCGAGCGGGGGGACACGCCGATGACCGGGGCAGTGCGCATTCTTGTCGTCGATGACGAGCCCGATATCGAGGCGCTGGTGACGCAGCGCTTCCGACGTGAGATCCGCAAGGGCGAGATGTCCTTCGTGTTCGCCCGCGACGGCGAAGAGGCCCTGAAGGTTCTCGATTCCGATCCCGAGGTGTTGATGGTCCTGTCTGACATCAACATGCCGCGGATGGACGGGCTGACGCTCCTTTCGCGCATCGGCGAGGCGCATCGCGACCTCCGAACGGTCGTTGTCTCAGCCTATGGCGACATGACGAACATCCGCACGGCGATGAATCGCGGGGCGTTCGACTTCCTGACCAAACCGATCGAATTCTCCGATCTCGATACGACCATCCGCAAGACGCTGAGCCACCTCGAGGAATATCGCGAGATGCAGCGCCGGCAAGCCGAGGCAGAGCTCTCGCGCGCCATTCTCGCCCGCTATTTCTCACCGAACATCGTGGCAAGCCTCTCCTCCCAGTCGGGTGGGTTCAAGCCACGGGGCGAGTGGCGCGAAGCGACGTTCCTGTTCACCGATCTGGCCGGGTTCACGCACCTCGTCGAAACGACATCCCCCGATGTCATCGGCGACCTGCTCAACGCCTACATCGACGGCATCGCCCGGATCGTGTTTGCCCACGACGGCACCATGATGAAGGTCATAGGCGACGCGATCCATGCTGCCTTCGGGGCGCCGGTCGCCCAGCCGGATCATGCCGAGCGCGCAGTAGCCTGCGCCCTGGATATCGACGAATTCGCAGAGGCCTATCGGGAGCATTGGCGGGCGCGAGGGATCGATCTGGGTGCCACGCGGATCGGCGTGAACTCGGGCAAGGCAATGATCGGAGACTTCGGAGGGGACGCCTTTTTCGACTATACGGCCTATGGCGATGCGGTGAACATCGCCTCGAGGCTCGAAGCCGCCAACAAGGTTCTGGGCACGCGGCTATGCGTGAGCCAGAACACCGTCGACAGGATCGCCGGCTTCACAGGCCGCCCAATCGGCCTGCTGCAATTGCCGGGCATGTCGGAGCCGGTGCCCGCTTACGAGCCGCTTGATCCGTCCCGGGCAGATTCCCCGGAGGTGGCCGCCTATACCAGCGCCTACGGTCTTCTTGCAGGAGGAGATACCTCCGCCCGCCAGGCGTTCGCAGCCCTGGTCGGCGCAGCGCCTGACGATCCTCTTACACTCTTTCATTTGCAGCGGACACTGGCAGGTGCGACAGGTATTCTGATCGATGCGGGCTGAAGACCGCTGCGGGAGCGATGTCAGAGGGAATTCATTTGATATCCTGCAGACGGGTCAGCGGTGGGGCTCAGTGGCGCTGCGGAAGACAATTCTTTCGGCAGATCAATGAAGTGTTGGCCCCAAGCCAGGCGCCAATGCCCCCAAGGGTCTCCCGGTTCATTCCTCTGACAATGCCAGTTCTTCTGACAAGCCCGGCATGTCAGTTTCCGTTACACCGTAGAAAGCGCAGAACCCATCAAAGATGGGCATTTATGAGCGCGGCAGACCTCGGTTCACAGTGTGGGTGTCGGATTGCTTTTCAGGTATGAGTTAGCAATGGCGCTCAAATCGCGATACGCAATTGAAAACAGAGGGGGGCGTACTTGGAACAAATTTTGCTTGCTCCTTACCCTTAAGACCTGCGCTGCGAGAAATCCAAGTGTGAGCCATGTTCGGAAAAGACCTAATTCGCTCAGTTTTAACCGCCCTCGGGCTTGTGTTTCTTTGCGCAGGTTCGGCGCACGCCGTGCCACTCGGCGCCAGCACGCAAGATAGCTCGTCCGTTTATCCATATGTCGGCAGCGTGTATTATGGAAGTTGGGGCTCCGGTATCCTCATCGCTCCGGACGTTGTTCTAACGGCCGGGCACGTAGTTGAAGAGGCTCTCTCCTATGCCGGCACGAGCGTATTCCTGACCGGTGTTGGGCCTTTCACCACCACACCGCCGGAAACAGCCACATCTATAATTGGCGGGATTTTGCATCCGTCCTATGATCCTTCTGTATTTGGCGAAAACGATATCGGAATTTTGTTTCTCAGCGCCAATGTAAACCTTGCTCAATATAGCGTGCTTTTCGCCGAGCCCGCGAGTGGTCTGGGTGGGGAGGCGGCTTCTGTAGTGGGCTATGGCTTGAACCTGACGCGCCGCATAGGCTCGCTAGCCATCGATAGCGCGTATACAACCGACAATGCAATTTGGGCATTCGACAGTAGCATCCCAATGGTCGAAGGCGGGGACAGTGGAGGCGGTTTATTCGTGGAGCGTGGGGGTCAGCAATTATTGGCGGGAATTACCTCCTTCACAAGTATTTCAGCCCCTTATTATTCATATTTTGTATCAGTAAGTGGGTTCCGTGAATTCATCGACGGCAACGCCCCTCAAGCCCAATGGTATGGTGGTGCGAGGCCTGTCTCGGAACCGTCGGCTGTCGTCGTGTTTGGCCTCGCGATCATTGGCCTCCTCTCCGCAGCAGGCCGCCCTAGATCGCAATAGCTCGCATGCTCGACCGCCATTCAGTGGCCGAGAACGGGGTACAGCAGGCGCTCAAACTTTCTCGGCGATAGCGACCACCGGACGTACATCGTTGCCGGGAGGCGCATGACCTCCGGCGACCTCTTGAGATAGCGGAAGGGGCTGGGCATCAACCGTGGATAGGGATGCAGCTTGGCAGGCTCAACGGCTTTCCCTCTGACAAGCCCCATCCCCCGGCTTGGCACACCGTGGCGTTCCATCGGTAGAGAGATCAGGCTTCACGGCATCGCGCCCAGCCAATTGGCAATCGCCTTGCCGATCTCGGTGCCGCTGTCTTCCTGGATGAAGTGGCTGCCCTTGACAGTGACTTCCTTCTGGTTCTGCCAGCTCCGGCAGAAGTCGCGCGGGGCCCCGATCAGTATGGCACCGGGTTCGGCGTTGACGAAGAGCTTGGGCAGGTCGTTTTCGGCCATCCACGCTGAATAGTCGGACACGATGCCCACAACATCGGCGGGCTCTCCGGCGACGGGGATCTGGCGCGGCCAGGTCAGGGTCGGCCAGCGGTCTTCACGATTGGGGAATGGGCGCCGGTATTCGTCCTTCTCCGCCTCGGTCAAGTCCCGCAGGATCGAACCGACCAGCACCTTCTCGACAAAGAGATTTCGGTCGAGGATCAGTTCTTCGCCCTTGTCGGACCGGAAGCCCTGAAACAGCGGCGCGGCCTGGGGGTTGAACTCGGTCCAGTCGGCCAGGGGCTTCACGATGCCCTCCATATAGGCGATGCCCGCCACCGCGTCGCGGTGCCGGTTCGCCCAGTCGAACCCAAGCGCCGACCCCCAGTCGTGGATCACCAGAATGGCGTCTTCGGTCACGCCGACGGCATCAAGAAAGCCTTCGACGAAGCTGCGATGCGTCTGGAAGATGTAGGTGTCCGGGCCGGGATCGGGCAGCTTGTCTGAATCGCCCATGCCGATCAGGTCGGGGGCGATCAGGCGGCCAAGCCCGTCGCATTCGGCCATGACGTCGCGCCACAGGAAGGACGAGGTCGGGTTGCCGTGCAGGAGCACGATCGGACGTCCTTCGCCGCGTTCTACATAGGCCATCTGGCGGCCGTTCACCTTTACCTTGCGCTTCTGCGCAGCCCAGTCGTTGGTCATTGTGATCCTGCCTTGGCTGTCCACCGCGAGATCGTCCCTCGCATGGGTGTTGTCAGAGGAAAATCCGTTGCTCCTCCCGGGCGGTGTCCCTTGCCTCGGTGGTTGCCCAGCCCCTTCTGCTATTTCAAGGCATCGCCGGAGGTCATCCGCCTCTCGGTTAAGGATGTAGGTCCGGTTCCCGCTCTCGGCCAGGAACGTCGAAGACCTGCTCCACGAGCGAGAAATCGACATCGCCCAAGGAACGGTGCGGTTCTGGTGGAACCGCTCCGCGCCGGTGTTCGCCGGCTGAACGTGTCCGAATGAAGGGTTGACATCCGGATGTATTTCCTTCATAAAGCTTTGGTCGATATTTGCTTGCTGAGCTTTGATTATTGCGCGATTGAAATCGCGCCGTGAACGGATCTCCCTCTCAAAAATCGCTCGCTCCATCCGCCAGGTATTCGCCGGGCGGTCACTCAATACGCTATCAAGGGGTCCATCATGGCCACTGGCACAGTCAAATGGTTCAATTCCACCAAGGGCTTCGGCTTCATTCAGCCTGACAACGGCGGCGCGGATGCGTTCGTTCACATCTCCGCCGTGGAGCGCGCCGGAATGCGCGAGATCGTCGAAGGTCAGAAGCTCAGCTACGACATGGAACGGGACAACAAGTCGGGCAAGATGTCCGCTTGCAACCTCCAGGCAGCCTGAAACTGCTCTTGCCTTCCGTCGTCCACGGAATTCCCGGCACTGGCGGAAGCACGACACCAAGGAAGGTCAGGCGAATAGCCTGACCTTTTTTGTTGCCGCGCCGGCAAGGGCCCAACGAGTTAACCCGCCCATGACACCGACATACAGCAGGCCGCGTCGGCAGGCCGAAATTGCGTTTGCCAAGGCGCAATCGCAGTTCCTTGCGCGAAGCCCTACAGCAGACGTGGTCGACCCGATCGCGAAGACTCGCGAGGAAAAAACGTTGCGTCTGAGGACGGCACGCCTCGCCCGTGAACAGGAAGAGCGCTCGCGGGCGACCGCGGCCGCCTTTCCCGACAACACTCGAAACGGAACACAGAATTGAGAAAAACAAGAGAAAGCGACCTCTCCGATCGTCGTAGCGCGGCCGCCGACGCAAAGGCCGCTCAGCTTCGCGCGTTTCGTGCGGCACAGGAGGCCGCAGCGCCGACCCGGCTGGCGCGGCAGGAAGAACGTCTCGCCGTAGCTGTGGCGAGAGAAGAGCGCCGTGCGGAGCGTGACAGGATCAAGCGCGAGGAGCAGGCCCGCATTCAAGCCGAGGCCGCTGCACATCAAGCCGCCCTCGAAGCGGCCGCCAGGGCCGAAATCGAAGCGCGTGAGAAGGCTGAGAAGGATCGGATATCCCGTGTCATCGCGGACGAGGCCGCCAGGAAAGCCGAGCGCGACCGGCGCTATGCCAATCGCAAGGCGAGACAGCGCTGATCCCGACGGCGGTGCTGTCAGGACAAAATTACCTCATGGTCCGATAGGGACCCGGTACGCGGACTTCATCATGGCCCGCGGTCACATGCACTGCGCGCAAAGGCCAGACACACGACCGCAACCCGCAGCACGATGGGTCCAACATCCAATTCGTCCCTTGCATCAAAGAGGGCGTCCACACATGACAGCACCCCATCACGAATACTCTTTGAGCACCTCTGGCCCATGGATCAGCCCATGGATGAAGCGCAGTTTTCCCATCACCGCCGGAGCCAGGACAAAGGGGTAGAGATCCGGTTGGCCCATGCTGTGATTGAGGCTGTTGACCGCATAGGTGAGTGGCAGCCAAGCTGAGATCAGCGCGTCGAAATCGCGCTGCCGGCAGGGATCGAAGTCGATTTCCATCACGATCACAGGATGGCGGCCGGTCGCCGGCCTGACGCACATGCCGAAGGCGGCGGCTGTTTCCAGCGTATCCACGATGTGCAGATAGTGGGCCCAGGTCTCGGCGAAATCCTCCCACGGATGAGAGCCGGCGTAACCGCTTATGAAGCGTTCCTGCCAGTCGGGCCGCGGGCCGTTTGCATAGTGCGCGGCCAGGGCCTCGGCGTAGTTCGCGCGCTCGTCCCCGAACATCTCGCGGAAGGCGTCGTGCCAGACGCTGTCGCGAACGAGACGATCCCAGTAGTGGTGGCCGACCTCGTGACGAAAGTGACCTAGGAGCGTTCGGAAGGGCTCCGCCATGTCCTGGCGATGGCGCTCGCGTTCGGCATCGTCGGCCTCGGCGATATCGATCGTGATCACCCCTTCGCGATGACCCGTCATGACCTGGGGGCCTTCCTGGAACGCCCCGCTCGATCCGGCAAGGAAGTCGAACACGAGCCCGCTGCCAGGGTCCTCGAACCGGCTCGTGACAGGCAGCTTCAGGCGCAGAAGGCCGTAGACCAGCCGATGCTTTGCTGCCTCCAGCCGCTGCCAGAGCAGGAGGTGCGCGGGTACGCCCAGGTCCGGGATCGTCCGGTTGAGGCGGCAGGCACGGCAGAACGCATCCGGCCCGTCGGCCAGGACCAGCCAGTTACAGACATCGTGGATGGCGTTGGCGCAAAAACGAAACTCTTCGCCGGGAAAGGCGAGCGCACGCCAGCGTCCGCCCCCTTCGGGAGTCAGGGCGCTCAGTGCCGACCGGTCTGCCAGGTAACCCAGCACGTGCCCGCAGCGCTCGCACCGCGTATTCTCGAAGTAGAGCAATTGGCCGCAGTGTTGGCACTCGAACAGCTTCATGCGCCGGTCCCGCGCATGTCGACCTGGCGGACAGTCACCATCCGGCCCAGATCCTCGTCCCACAGGATGAACCGCACGGCGCGAAGACCATCGCGGAGAGACATGCCCGGAACCTTCCGTAGCGGCGGCAGCGCCTCGTGGCATTCCTGGAGCCGGTAGTTCGGGATGCGCGGGTTGAGGTGATGCACATGGTGGTACCCGATGTTGCCCGTGAACCATTGCAGGACGGCAGGCAGCCGCAGGAATGTC
Source organism: Futiania mangrovi (assembly GCF_024158125.1). NCBI lineage: Bacteria > Pseudomonadati > Pseudomonadota > Alphaproteobacteria > Futianiales > Futianiaceae > Futiania > Futiania mangrovi. The sequence goes on from NZ_JAMZFT010000004.1 coordinate 101,476, forward strand.
GAACCCTTAAGCGACGCGGAGGCTGCATCCCAATCGTCGTGGCGGGCCCACAGAACGTCTTCGCCGCGATGCTGGATCGCGAACAGCCATACGCCGAAGATGGACGCCAGGACCATGACCGGGAGATGGACCGTCGCGACCGCGTCGAATCCGAGCAGAAGGCCGAGCCCGCCGAACATGGCGGCCAGCGCGATGTCGGTCGTGTAGACGGCGCGGCGCTCCCGCCGCCACGCAGCCGGCGCGTCGAACGGCACCCGGTAGAGACAGAGGAAAACCAGCGGCGGCAGCAGAATGTTGGCGATGAAGGGATGCCGGGTCGTCCGGTACCACCAGCGCCGGGAGGGGCTCATGTCGCGATACTCGGCGGCCGTCAGGCAGGCCGAGTAGATGTCAGCCCCGCTCTCACGCCGGTCGAGATCGTTCCACACGCGGTGATGGCCGGCGTGTTGCCGTCGCCACGATGCATAGGGCGTCAGCGTCAGCAGGCTGCACGCGAGGCCAAGGGCATCATTCGCCCGCCGCCCCCGAAAGAACGACCCATGTCCGCAGTCGTGCTGGATGATGAAGATGCGCACCAGAAATCCGGCGGCCAGTGGAGCCAGCACGAGAGCAAGCCAGAATGACGTCTCGTTCAGCACGTACATGCCCGCGCACGTGGCAAGGAAGCCGCCGAACGAGGTCGCCACCTGGGAGACGCTTTTGCCGATCAGGGGCACCTGAAAAGGCTGCGCGTGCCGACGAAGCTCTGAATTTTCGCTCATGAAGGCCTCTCGAGACGGAGGGCATCCCTTTATCAGCCTGCACTGTCCCGCTGCGATGGACAATATTCGTTCAGGATTGTTGTTGGGCCCGGCCACTCTCTGCCGCGGGGCGTTGTCGCCAGAAAGATGGCGGGATCGAGTTTTGAGAGCGCGTTCGGCGTAGAGGCCGCCCAAACGCGCGGTCCTTATTTTTGGGCCGCTTTATGTAATCGTGGCTTGCTCTGTTTGGCCTCTGTTGCGCCGGCACGAATGAGGCGCTCCCAGCGCCAACCGGGAGCGCCCGATTCCAGCGGAGCTGGTTCAAAAAGTTTTGGCAAGTCGATCCATGCATGCACTGGCGACCGCACGATTTGGTTCCGCCGATCCCGGCATCGTGGCCCAGCCAGCTTTCATGAGCATGTCATCGCGTTCGTAGGTCCTTGCGGCCTTCATGTTGGCCATCGTTTCCTGCATCTGCGGGTCCTGCTCCGACTGGACGACGCAGATGGGAACAAGGGCGGCAAGGACCTCGCTGCGGGCCTTCGCCGAGGCCATCTCGTCGGCGGCTTTCGCTGTCATCCAGCCGCCCGCGGTAAACCCGATGACGGCGAGGGCGATGGCCCCCAGGACAGCGCCATAGGAGGCTGGTTTCATCCATTCCGGTGCGGTCATGTGCATATCCTCACGATGAAAGAAGGGGAGACAGGCGCCGCTTCAAGGCCTGCGCCGACAGATGGGCATATTGTCCCTCAGCGCTTGCGTGGCTTCGAAGATGCGCGTGTGTTGAGGGGAAGCCCGTTGCGCCATGAATGACTGGTCTTGCAGTGCGGGCAGATGCGCTCTCCGGACCAGCGGCTCTCGAACGCGGTGCCGCAGCGAAGGCAGTCTCTGGTCTTGGGAATCTCCCAAGTGGCAAGAAATTCCGGGTCGTCCCGGGCGGTTGGGTCGCTCATCTGCTGCCTCCGGCATCTGGGCACAATGGGGTGCCCTTTCCCCATGTTCTGTTGCGCGCTTTTCCGGTCGCGCAGCAGCCCGGGCGCAAGAGAGCGGACGCCTCGAGCAGGCCGGATCAGAAAAATCAAAATCAAGAAGTCAACAGGGCGAAAATGATACATGCCCGGAGTGTGAATTTTCCTCAACTCGAATTTATTTATATAGGGGTATATTTATTTATTTCAATATTTATGGGGGGATTTTTAAAATATTTAAAATGGCTGACTTTCCGTGGCTTCAGGAGGAGCCCGCCTGGAACGGTAACGGCCATGGTCTTGTCAGAGGAAAATCCGTTGAGGCCGACAAGCGGTGTCCTTAGCCTCAGCCTCGGTGGATGCTCAGCCTCTGCCTGTATTTCAAGACATCGCCCGAGGTCATCCGCCTCGCGGTGATGATGTATGTCCGGTTCCCGCTCTCGCTCCGGAACGTCGAGGACCTGCTGCACGAACCAGGGATCGACATCAGGCACGAGGAAGCGGTTCGGTCAGCCCGAAACGATCGTCACGGACCGGCTCAGATCCTGTGGCGCGGCCCTGCGGGAACTGGGCTCTGCGGGCCGTCAGGAAACCGGCCGGTGGCTCAACGACCGGGCCGGAAACTCACGCTTTCCGTTACGGCAAGGCGCAGCTCGATCAGCCATCGCTCAATTCGCCCCTTGCATCAACGGGGCCGTCCGCACGTGAAAGCATCACCCTCTTACCCGGAAAACCTGATTCCGCTGCGAACCATCGGTAGGGCGGCCGGTATGGGCTGTCCGATCGCGAGGATCGCGTTGGCCAGATCGGTCTCGGAGGCTTGGTATTCAGGCGTGGTTCGCACCATTTCGAACAACTCAGCCTTGAGCGCGTCGGAACTGCGAGACTCGGCGGCCGAGAAATCCCAGCTCACCTCAAGCGCGTCGCGTGCTTGGAAGGCGGCCCAGGTGGTTTCGGCGTAGACCATGACGCCCCTGTTGTTGGGCATCTCGATAGCCATGATGAAACCGGGAATGATGCGCGCGGCGCTGTCGTCAAAGGTGGCGACCGTCCCGCCGAGACGTGGCGCGCGCCTGATCGCGACGACCATCTGGTTGTCCAGTTGAACGTCCATCGAGAACTGTGCCGAGCCGTCGATCTTCGCTGGGGTGTCGAGCCGGCCCTTCTGGTCGACGCCGATCACGCGCCACTCGGACGGGTCCTTGAGTCGCGGTTCGGCGGGTACGTCGCGCGTTGCGGCAGCGGCTACGAAATCGCCGATCCCTGCCGAATGGCCGGCACCGGAAATGATGCCGTCGCGAAGGATCGGGTTCGACGGGCGGACACCCCAAGCCTCGGCGGCGGCGCCAATCAACATTTCTCGGGCTGCGGCCGCCGCGGTCCCATACTGCATGAAGGAATTCGCCATCGCCGTCGAGCCGCCGGTACCTTGCGAGCCGAAGAACAGATTGGCGTAGCGTGCGTTGTCCGCAGGGGCCATCTCGAACCTGATGTCCTGGAGCGACATGTTCAACTCTTCGGCGATGAGCGCCGAAAGACCGGTGGCCGTGCCCTGGCCGCCTTCGAAATGCTTGATGATGGCGGCGATGGTGCCGTCATCCTGTGCCTTGCGGTCGCCCAGAAGGCGGTCCGCATCGGGACCGGCGCGGAAGCGCAGGCGGTCTCCGGTCTCGTTGGCCGCGTCCCAGATGACCCCGGCGACGACCTCGGGCGCGGACGGGTCGGAGGCTAGCTTGCCGAAGAGACGTCCCATCGCCTCGGCCGTGGGGGCGTAGTCGGAGAGACTTTCGTCCATCGCGAAATCGAAGGACCGGCCGCCGAAGTCCGTCTTGATCATGCCCGGCTCGACGATTCGCACCCGGATGCCGAGCGGCTCCAACTCGTAGTGGAGAGCCTCGGACAGGCCTTCGACCGCGAACTTCGTGCCGTGATACAGCGTGCCGAGCGGGAAGGTGATCTGCCCGCCGATGGAGGAGATGTTGACGATCGTGCCGGAGCGATTGGCCCGCATATGGGGCAGCACGGCCTTCGTCACCTCGAGGAGCCCGATCACGTTGGTGTCGAACTGGCGACGGATCCGCTCGGTCGAGAAGGCTTCGAGCGCACCATAGGCGCCATACCCGGCGTTGTTCAGGAGCACGTCGATCTTGCCGAACCGGGAGATGCCGCCTGCGACGGCGTCCGAAATGGATCCCGCATCGGTGACGTCGAGCCGGGTGACGAGGACGTTTTCCAGACCGTCAAGCTCGGCTGCGGTAGACGGGTCGCGCATTGTGGCGATCACGGTCCAGCCTTCGGCCTGGAAGCGTTTGGCGGTTGCCCTGCCGATGCCCGAGGAGGCTCCTGTGATCAGGATGGTTTTCATGGGCTTCTCTCCTTCAGGCGTTCAGGTCGAGCATCCGCTCGATGCCGAAGCCCGACAGCTCCGTCCGGTAGCATTCGGCAATGGCCTCGAGCGCCCACTTCGACGCCGAATAGGTGCCATAGAAGGGGGTGGCGATCCGGCCGATCAGGCTTGAGGTGTAGAGGACAGTGCCGGCGCCCTGCGCACGCATGTGGGGCAGGGCCGCGCGCATGACTCTCTGCACGCCCATCACGTTCACGTCGAATACTCGTGCCATGTCCTCGGGCGACATCAGTTCCTGGATGCCGTAGGAGCCGATCCCGGCATTGTTGAAGAGGACATCCAGACCGCCGAGTGCGGCATTGGCCTCGGCGACGCCCACCTCGGTGCTGGCTGTTTCCGTTATGTCCAGCTCGACGATCCGCGCGCCTGCAGCTTCCAGTTCGGCGACCGTGCCGGCGTTCCTGCCTTGGCGATTGCGCACGCTGCCCGCAACCGCGTGTCCCTTTTCAAGCAGTGCCAGTGCCGTGGGCCTGCCGAAGCCGCCCCCTATCCCCGTGATCATCACCTTCGCCATGTTCACCCTGCTCGCTTGTCGGTTTGTCGAGCCTACTTCGACGGCGGCGGCCATTCTTTCCCTATCGCCCAGATTTCTTGCCTGATCCTCCGTCTGAGGCAATTTTTGTTCAAGCTGGCCGGAAACTTGTGCTAGGCGGTTCGCAGGGAGAGAGCCATGGCAGACACAGGCCTGTTGCATCACGTATCGGCCTTGCTCGACCGGGAAGGCCCGGCTCAGGGCGCGCTCGCGCACGGGTCGAGCGGCCTGCACTTCCTGCGGTTTTCCGCAGCGACCGGGCAGGATGCGACCGTTTACCGGCCCCTTCTCTGCCTCGTGCTGCAGGGCGCCAAGGAGGTGGGCACAAGCGCACGCACCTTGCGCATCGCCGACGGGCAATCGCTGGTCGTCACCCATGCGGTTCCGGTCGTCTCCCGCATCACCGAGGCCACGCCCGACCGCCCATATGTCGCGCTCGTTTTCCCGATCGATCTCGACCTCATGCGCGGGCTCGCCGCCGACGTGACGCCCAAATCCGGCGGGAGCCCGAAAGATCCGTTCTCGATATCGCTCTGCCAGGCCGATCTGGAACTGGAGGAGGCGCTTCTGCGCTATCTGCGGCACTGCGACAGCGAAAATGCGCGCCGCCTGCTGGCGCCGATCACAGCCCGGGAAATCCATGCCCGGCTCTTGTTGGGGCCGCATGCCGAGCCGCTTCGGAAACTCCTCTGGCACGAAACGACGGCCAGCCGAATCTTCCAGGCCACGCGCGAGATCCAGTCGGATCTCGCCCGACCGATCTCTGTCGGGGACCTCGCGCAGCGGGCGGGCATGAGCAGTTCGGCCTTCTTCGAACACTTTAAGGCGGTGACGGGCACGTCGCCGCTGCAATACCAGAAGGACCTGCGCCTGCTCCGCGCGCGTGATGTGCTGCGGAGCACGAACGAGAAGATCTCCGGAATCGCGTTCGCGGTCGGGTATGAAAGCCCAGCCCAGTTCTCGCGGGAATACGCCCGGAAGTTCGGTGTGCCGCCAAGGCAGGACAGAGGGAGTCGTCAGAGGAAAACCGTTGAGACCACCATGCGGCGTCCATAGCCATCGGTGGATGGCCAGCCTCTTCCGCCGCGTTGTCAGAGGAAAATCATTTGATATCCGGCAGCCGGGTCACCGGTGGGTTCCAGCGGCGCTACGGAAGATAGTTCTTTCCTCAGATGAGTGAGTTATTGGGCTCAAGCCAGAAGCCAAGGCTCCAAGCGCCACTCTCGGTTCATTCCTCTGACAATACCGGCTCATGGCTTGATGCCTCCATCTTCCGGAGAGCGGGTGGCAGAGCCGGCTCGCCAGGCGCCGGGGGATTGCCCGGTCGCACCCTTGAAGGCGCGGCTGAAGGCAGACTCGGAGGCATACCCGACCTCCTCTGCAATCGCGGCGATCTTGCTGCCGGTCTTGATCAGCAGACGCGAGGCGATCTGCATCCGCCAGAGCGAAAGATAGCGCATCGGCGCGCATCCGAGACGCCGTGAGAACCGCTCCGCCAGAGCCGTCCGCGAGACACCGCACTGCGCGGCAAGCGCCGCCAGCCTCCAAGCATGGGCCGGGCGGGTGTGCAGAAGCGACAGGGCGCGGGACAGGACGGGGTCTTGCAGGGCCCGGAGCCAGCCCTTCTCGTCAGGCGAGGGCTGCGCCGCGGTGAGCCGCAAGACCTCGAGGAACATCAGCTCGCTCAAGGTGAGGCGCAGGGCGTCTCCACCCGGGCGGCGCACCTGAAATTCCGCGAGCGCAAGCTCGATGAGCCGAGGCAGGGGTCCCTCGTCCTCGACGGCATCTGCGCGCACGTGCAGCAGGGCTGGCAGCGCCCCAAGCAGCGGATTGAAGGGTACCCGGTCGCACCCCAGGTAGCCGCAAATGAACCGCGTCGTGATCGTTGGGCCCGTCCCTTCCTCGACGACGAACGGCAGCTTTCCCGCCGCCATCTGGCCCAGAAAGCGAACTGTCTCGGACCCTGAAAACTCCGGCGTCCGATCGGGTTCGGCCAGAAGGGAATAGGCGTCGCCATGCGCCATGACGAGAACGTCGCCTGCCCGGAACCTGACCGGCGTTTGCCCGGAAACGCAGGCCCAACCGCCGCCTTCGAGGATGACGTGATAGGAGATGACGTCGCGCGCCCGCGGCAGGATCTGCGCGGCAAATTCGCGTGCCTGCGGCACCTCGACCCCCCAGTTCTGCCGCGCCTCCACAAGGAAGAACAGCGCACCGGTGAGCCGGATCGAACGCAGTACATCGGACAGCGGATCGGACGCCGGGACAGCAGCGCCGGGCGGAGGGCGGGCTTTCGCGGCGGGTGCCGCGATAGGGAGGGGGGCGCGTTTTCCGGACGATCCGGCAGAAGATACGGATGCCCGGCCATGGGGCTGAGCCATGCGTCAGTCTACACTGATATTCCATTTTGCACCATGGACGGTCCCACGGACCGGGGAGGCGCAGGCATGACCCTACAGCGGCAACCGACCAATCCGGCGGAGGTCTACGAGCACTGCTTCGTGCCGGCCTTGTTTGCGCAATGGGGGCCCGTCACCGCGGCGGCAGCCCGCATCGGTCCGGGCGATCATGTGCTGGACGTGGCATGTGGGACCGGTGTCCTTGCCGGCGCGGCCGCGGAACGGGCCGGGCCGCGGGGGACGGTCGTCGGACTGGACGTCAATCCGCAGATGCTTGCCGTTGCGCGCGCCAGCCAGCGGCCCGTCGAGTGGGTCGAGGCGCCGGCGGAGGCCCTGCCGTTCGCCGATGCCACCTTCGATGCCGTGGTCAGCCAGTTCGGCCTGATGTTCTTCGACGACCGGGCCGGCGCTCTCCGCGAGATGAGGCGGGTTGCACGGCCGCGCGGCCGGATTGCGGTGACGGTGTGCGACAACATCAGGCACTCGGCAGGCTACAGCGCCTTCGCGCAACTGCTCGACCGGCTGTTCGGACGCGGGGTGGGGGATGCGTTCCGCGCGCCCTTTGCCCTCGGCGACGCGGAGGTGCTCAAGCGCCTGGCGACCGAGGCAGGCTTGCCGGGAGCTGCGGTCGCGCGCCGGAGCGGGGACGTCAGCTTCCCGTCGGTCGCGTCCCTGGTGTCGACAGAGCGCGCCTGTGCCTGGACCCTTGGAGGGATCCTCGACGAGGGCCAGTTCGAGCACCTTCTGGAAGCTGCGGAAACCGAACTCGCACCCTTCGCGCGGGAGGACGGCAGCATCGTCTTCGAGATGCCCGCACTGATCCTGACGGCGCGGATGGACGGACCGTGAGGTGGTACCCGGCGCGTGCCGATCGGTTCAGGCCGGGAGGAGTCGGGCCGGAAATTCCGAGGCGCAGCACCAGAAGCATGAGGCCCAGGGCCCGTATCTGCAGGCCGATGTGCGCCCGCATCACTCATCCGGCCGACTCTCCACCATGGCGGGTCTGCGGGAGAAGGTCGCCGACCAGTCCGACAGCACCGGGCACCGGGCGCGCCACGCGGTGCTGAAGCGGAAGTCGATGTACTCCAGGGCGCATCCGGCGACGATCTGTTCCAGGCGCAGCGGCCCCTCGACGATGCGATCCGCAATCCCTTCGAGGTGATCCAGGCAGCGCTCGATGCGCTGGCTCTGCTTGGCGATCGTCTCGTCGCTGCGGGCGCCGTCGGGCCGTATGATCTCCATGCGGTAATGCAGGCACGCCTCCGTCAGGCCGAGCAGGAGCGCGATGCGCGTGGCCTGCGCATCGTCATCCCCGGGCAGCATCGAGGGCCGGCCGGACAAGCGATCGAAACAGGCGAATATCACGCGGCTGTCGTAGTAGGCCGTGTCGCCTCCGACGATCAGCGTCGGGATCTGCCGCAGCGGGTTGAGCCGGTCGATGAACTCGGCCGTGTAGATGTTGAGGACCTCATACCTGAAGGGGATGCCCAGCTCGCGCCCCAGCACCAGCGCCATGCGCGCAAAGGGCGAGGTCGGGCCGCCATAGAGCACCATGTCGGGACACTTCGGGTTGTTGCCTGAGCGGCTCGTGGCGTTCATGCGTGTTCTCTCACTCTGCTTCGGGCAGGCAATTCGGGGGGCGCGACGGCGCCGCGCCACCCCACCGGAGCGGCCGCTCCCCCGCAGCGGGAACGGCCGGCGGGAGGCAAATTACCTGAGGGCCGCCTTGAGGGCCTTGGCCGCTTCCACCGCACCCGTCGTGTCCGAGTGCACGCAGATGACATCGAAATCGATCTTGATGTCGTGGCCATCGAGGGTGTCGACGACGCCTTCCTCTACTGCCTTCATGCAACGGGCGATCACCTGCTCCGTGGTGACCTTGGGCGGCTGGCGCATGATGATCAGGCGCCCGTCGCCCGCGTATGGCAGGTCTGCGTACAGTTCTGCGACGAAGCCGACGCCGCGCGATGTGTAGACCTTCTCGTGCAGGGTGTTCGCCATGCCGTAAAGCGGCACCCCGAAAACCTCGGCAGCGTCGGCCACTGCGTTCGCAACCTCCTCGTCGCGGGCCGCGACCCCGTACAGGGCCCCATGCGGCTTGATGTGGTTGAGCGGCATCCCGTGCATGTCCAGGAAGCCCTTCAGCGCCGAAACCTGGTAAATGATGATGTCGCGCAGCTCCTCGCGTTCGATCTTCATCTCCCGCCGTCCCCAGCCCTGCGGGTCCGGGTAGGAGGGATGCGCGCCGACCAGGACGCCGTTTTCCTTTGCCAGCCTGACCGTCCGGTGCATGACGACAGGATCGGAGGCATGGAAGCCGCAGGCCACATTGGCGATGTCGATGTGCTTCATCATTTCCGCATCGTCGCAGACCGAATAGATCGCGAACCCTTCGCCCATGTCGCAATTTATCTTGGGGTGCATTGTGAACTCCTTCGGTGGATGTTGCGCAAAAGAACGCGCTCGCGCCGATTTCTGTTCATGCGCGCAAACACGGCCAGAAGGGGATATTACGATTTTTCAGCCGAACCGCATTGACGGATAGAAGGCGGTTGAAAGCGACAGAAGATCGGTTCGGCAGGCGGTGCCATGTGTGGACGGCCGCGACGATGCCATGGCGGCCGGGTGTCAGTGTGTTCCGCGCCGGGCCATGAAGGCTGAGGCGAACTCTAGGAGTACGGCGTCGGGCAGCGGGGCCGTTCCTTCGTGTGCGACGACGAGGACGCCCGCCACGGGATGCGCACCCGCCAGCAGGCGTAGCGTGCGTTCCGCGGCAAGCGCCCGGCGGGAAGGCACGCTCTCGCCGTCGACGTGGAGAAAGGTGTCTGCGAACACCATGCGCGGCCCTTCGGTCTGATCGAGCACAACGGTCTCGCCCTGAAAGCAATAGCCGCCACCGCACACGCGGCGCGGCCGGCGCTCCTTGATCCACCAGAAGGCGTCTGGCGCGAGGTCGAGCGCCGCGCCCGCAACCTTTGCGCCGCGGCGCGCCGCCAGCGCCTGGAAGACCAGGACTCTTTGCCCGCCTTGCTCATAGACGGCCGCCTGGGTTGCGTCTGCATGCGGCGCGGCCGGGCTCCAGTCCTGCGGGCCGGTCACCTTCTCCCATCCGCCCACGCTTTGCGGCGCGGAAATGGAGGGGATGGCGGCGGCCGTCAGGCCCGGTGCCGGCCACGCGTGCGTCACGACGATCGCGGCGGCGGCGGCGGCGCCAGCCAGCGCGACCGCGCGGCGCGGACGCGCAACGCCTGCCTCGCGCACCGGCACGGTATCGCCTGCCTGGTCGCGCATGCGATAGGCCGCGGCAAGGAGCAGCGCGAGAATGACCGCCAGAACCGCCCACCCCACGCCGCGATGGGCGGAGATGTCCATCACCGCGCCCTGCCAGTGATTGTAAAGGACGATCAGGTTCACCCTTATGCCGTTCGCTACAATGGCCGCGACGGCCGCCGCCGCAGTCAGCGCCGCGGTCTTCAACACCGTACGAAACAGCAGCAGGCCGAGCGTCAGGCCAACGAAGGACGTCGCGAGCAATTCTCCCAGGCCGGCGCAGGCAGCGACCACGGCATAGGGCTGACCCGCCACGGTGATGTTCAGGCCGTCGCGTACCGTCTCCAGTCCGGCGAGTGCGCTACCCTGCGCGACGAACCAGGCCGTAAGCGATGTCAGCGCCGGCAGCAATTGCTGGCCTGTCGGAACCAGAAAGACCACGAGCAGCAAGGGCGGCAGCGCCGCCCGGAAGGCATGCGGACCCAATCCCGCGTGCAGCACGCCGACCGCCATGCCGGCGAGCGCAAGGTGGCGGCCCTCGGCAATGCCGGCGAGGTCCGCAACGCTCCAACCTGCGGCGCACGCGATCGTCAAGGCGACGCCTGTCAGGCTGCCCGAGGGCGGTTCCTGCAGGATCCGCCCTCGCCGGTCCCACAAGATGTACAGCAGCGTGGGCAACACGAGGAAGCCATGGTTGTAGGTCTCGTTCGCCGCCCAGATGCGCACCATGTCGGCCGCGGTCGCTGCGTGGGCCGCCAGCAGGCTGACGAGTGCCAGCGCGAGGCCCGCACGTACCATCCCCCATCCGGGTGCGTATGCGGCCTGCGGTGTTGCCGCGAGGCTTCCGGAGGTTCCTGCGGGATGCGCCCGGCTCATTCGGCGGCTTCGCCGGCGGGGGGCTGCGCGCGCCCGGCGTCCGGAACGGGAGCGCCCGCCTGCCGGTCGCGGACGAAGGGCAGCGCGAGTGTGCGCAGGAAGCGCATGTCGTCCGGCTCCCGGAAATACTCGAGGCCCGCCGTGATCTCGTCCAGACGCTCGCTTTCCGGCGCGCGGTAGGTTCCGAATGTCCGGTCCCAGAAGGAGAAGACCACGCCATAGTTGCTGTCGGTCTGCGGCTGCCATGTCGAGTGATGGATGAAATGCATTCCCGGCGTCACGAAAATCGTGCGCACCGCGCGATCCAGACCTGCGGGCCATTGCAGGTTGGCATGCGACCAGATGGTCACGGCGACCGCCAGGATCGCATAAAGCAGGATACCCTCCGCCGTCAGACCGAGGCCGCCCACGATGGCGAGCGTCAGAACCATGCTGCCAAGGGTCTCAAGCGGATGGTGCCGCTCTGCGGTGGTGAAGTCGATTTCGGTTTCCGCGTGGTGGACCAGATGCAGGCGCCACAGGAGGGCGGAGCGGTGCAGGACCACGTGCTCGGCATATTTGCAGGCATCGAGGATCAGGACCGTGGCGGCTGCGGCCAGCCACTCCGACCCGATCAGCGGGCGTAGCAGGCCGTGTTCGGCGGCAAATGCGGACCCCGCGACCTCGATCGCCGTCGCGGGCAGCACGACGCGGTGCAACAACAGCGTCATGGCATAAAGGCCGCCGTTCGTTGTCCAGCGGATCGCAAGGCTGACCCGGTGGCGATGCCACGGTGCGAAAAGCTCCAGCAGCGCGAAAACGATCAATGCGACGTAGAAGGCGTTCGCCTGTACCAGCGTGATGATCTCTGACATCCGTTCTGCCCGGCCTTGTAGCGGCGTCCGGCGAGGAGGCGGCCGGAATCCGGGTGCCCGGTGCCGGCCGCGCCCCGTCTGCCGGTTACTTTCTGCGGCGCGCCAGATAGACGCCGCCAACCACCGCCGCCGCCGCGAGACCCAGAATGCTGGGGCCGGGCAGGGTCGGCACGGGACCGCTCGCAAGCGCCGGCGTTGCAAGCAGCACAGCCGGTGCGATCAGGGTCAGGATACGAGACATGGAACCCTCCATCATTGTCTCTTCTTGTTTGCCGCATCCGAAGAAGCGGCAGGGGCGCGCCAGTCCGGCGTCCCCTGGAGGGTCTGACAAGCAATAATTGTGCCCATTTCGCACTCAAATATTTCAATAACTTGCGACCATATGATTTGAATGGGTGAAAAGAAGGCTGACGGTGCGTTTTCCATTGTGGAAAAGTCCGGAGCGACGGGGCGAATTCAGTCCCCTGCGCCCTGACCTGTTTTCAGCAGTCGCTCGATCAACGGGTGTCTTTGCGACCTGTCGAGCACTTGGGATCGCTATCGCCGCAAGGTCGGGAAATGTCGGCGGCGCATGACGTCGTCCCCCCAGGCGGAGACGGAGGCCCGTTCGCATTGGGCAAAGCGATCTCCTATGCCCGCTCGAGAAGCCTGAAAAGTACCCGGACGATCACCCGTGTGGCCTTCCTGAGATCCTCAAGCGCAACGCGTTCGTCTGCGCGGTGACCGTTGGCCTCCAGAAGTGTTGAAGGACCTGCTCCGTACATGACAGTCGGGATGCCTGCAGCCGCATAGTGGCGCGCATCGGCGTAGAGCGGCACACCTTCAAGCGGCACGTCGACACCCAATTCCACCTGTGCAGCCTCCGCGACGGTTGCCGCCAGCGCATCCGAACCGTGTACCGGGCCGAATGGGCGTGCGAGCAGCACCCGCTGTGTGCGCCAACCGATGCCCGGCAGCCCATCAAGCGCCCTTGCGACGACGGCTTTCAACTCGGCCTCCACGGCCTCGCAGTCCTCTTCGGGCACGATGCGCCGATCGATGCGCAGAGTGACCTTGTCCGGCACCACGTTCGTGTTGATCCCACCCGAGATAAGCCCGATCACCATGGAGGGAGAATCGATGCCCGGTACCGCCGAGTGAATGTCCGCAAGTCCTTTCCGGTAGGCGTAAAGCGCCGCGAGCAATGTCGAGGCGGCCTCCAGCGCATCGTGGCCGGTGTCGGGTCGCGCGGCGTGAGCGGAGGTCCCGGTCACGGTCACCTCCAGGTGAAGGCACCCGTTGTGCGCCACGGTGACGGCGTATGAAAAGCCTGCGCAGATCGCGAAGTCGGGCTTCGACAACCCCGTGTCCAGCAGGCGGCGCGGCCCGATCTCGCCGCCGGCTTCCTCGTCATAGGTCAGGTGGAGTTCGACGGTGCCCGAAAGCTGCACTCCAGATGCAACGAGTGCGCGGAGCGCAAACGCATAGGTCGCGAAATCGGACTTCGAGACCGCGACGCCGCGCCCGTACATCCAGCCGTCCCTGATCTCCGCGCCATAGGGGTCGGTCGTCCATCCCTCTCCTGGTGGGACGACGTCGCCATGCGCGTTGAGCGCTAACACCGGACCATCCCCGAACCGGTGACGCACGATCAGGTTGGTCGCCGATACCATTCCGTGAGCCTCGGCGTCCGCTTCGGGAACCGGATCGCGCGCGACCGTGAACCCCAACTGCTCCAGCAGCGCGGCCGTGCGCTCCGCGTGCGGCGCGCAGTCTCCCGGCGGATTGTCGGATGGCACGCGCACCAGTTCCGCGAGGAAGGCCGTCTCCTGCGGAAAGGCGCTGTCCACCGCGTCGAGGGCGCGTGCAAGGGTGTCACCGGTCATGACTTTGCTCTCCTGCTCATGCCGCGATTGTCAGAAGCCGGCGGGGCGTGTGAACGAACATCTGCTCTATCTCCGCCTCGGTGAACCCGCGTAACCGCATCAACGGGATCACGTTGCGAAACAGGTGCCCATAGCCGTGACCGCCCCCGGAGACGAGGCGCGTGCGCGTGCAGATGTCCTGCGAAACCGCGATGCGATCGAGGTGTCCAGAGTCGGCGAGACCGCGCAGCAGCCGAAGCCGCGTCCCGTCGTTGGGGAGATCGATGTCGGGCTGGAACGGATACCAGGAGCTTTCGATGCCGAAGAAGTCGAACTCGATCACGCAGCCGGTATCCGCAAGCCGGACGAGACCGTCGACGTCAAAGAGCGTCCGGTCGACATGGCTCATGACGAGCCGCTCCGGATCGCCCCCATGCGCCCGGATGAACTCCACCACCTCGACCAGATCGAAGGGACTGCGTGGCGGATGGACATTGAGCGAGGCGCCCGTTCCGCACTGTGCAACAGCGGCGGCGGCGAGCACGCGCTTCTCGGCCTCTGTCCAAGGGCTGCTCAAGCCGATCTCGCCGATGATCCCGGCACGGATGCCTCCCATCCCGTGGCGCACGGCTGCGACCATCTCGCCGGCCAGCCAGTCGACGGACGCACCGCGCGCCGAGGCGTCGAGATATGCCTCCACGTAGAAGCCACAGCCCATGACGATGTGGACGCCGGACGCCGCCGACACGCGCGCAAGGCCAGCCGGGTGGGGTGCGATGCCTGCACAGGTCAGTTCGACCAATGCGCGGCCGCCCTCGGCATGCAGGCGTTCGAGTTCGGCAATGGCGACCGCCTCGTCGGTCAGCCGGTGATTGCCGAGGTGATTGCACCACTGGTGGCGGATCTCCCAGCAGGTCTCCAGCGTGATCTCGGCCTCGGGACCGCCTTTGGCGGCAAGCGCCGGCGGCGTGATGTCGCACAACACGTGCTCGTGCATCAGCGTCGGTCCCAGGGTGTCCGGCGCAATGGGACCGAGAACGGTCATGACGTGTGGCCCGGACTGCGTCACGCGGCCAACTCGCCCACGCGGAACAGACGGGCTGCGTTGGCTGCCGACATGGCGCGCATTTCTTCCGGGCCGAAGCCTGCGCTCTGCACGAGCAAAAGAAACTCGCGAAAGCCTTCCACCGGGGGTGGCAGGACGAAGACGCCACAGTCGCCCGACAGGATCGTATGCTCAGGTCCAGCCGCGCGGATCAATTGCGCGAGTTGAGGAAGTGTCACGGCGTCGACCGTGTGCTTCTCGGCATCAACATGCGTCAGCCCGACCTGGGTCGCGTGGCTCAGGAAGAAGAACGAGAACTCCGCAATCGCGCCTGCGGCGGTAACGGCGCGCACCGTCTCCGCATCGTAGTGTGTCGAGGGCACGAGAATGCGCGTCACGCCCCGGGCGCGTGCCGCCTCGACAACGCGCACGGCCTCCGGTCCCGACACATGGCCCGTGTTCAGGACCACGTCGCGCTCCGCGATCAGGTCGAGGATCTCGGGCAGGGGATCGGGAAGTTCTCCCCGCTCCGGGATGCCCAGGCAGGCTTCGACATAGGCGGGGGAGCGTCCTTCGGCCCGCGCGATGAACCGGGTGTGATGGGTCGGCAGGGAGATGAAGCGCGCCCCGTCGCGCGCCGCGCCATAGCCGTAGCCCAGGGCGATACGCGCAGCCTCCGCTGAAACCCCACCCGCCGGCGGCTCCATGATCAGTCCGCCGAATACCTCCACCCCCAGTCCGCCCAACTCCCGCATGGCGAGGGCGGCGTAGCCCGAGGTGTTGCAGAAATTGTCCATCAGGCCGATCGCCGCCATGCCGGCATCGGCTGCTTGACGCACGGCGGTCAGCACATCGATAGACCGCGCATTTATGTGCGGACAGCAATGCACGTGATTGTCGACGGCGCCGACGAGCATGTCCGCCCCAGGCAACATCGTTTCCTCCCTTGTCCCTGTAAGGACGGCTAGTGCCGCAGGATCTTTCCGACGAAGTCGCGTGTCCGTTCCTTCTTCGGCGCATCGAACAGGTCGGCCGGCGGCGCGACCTCGACGACATGGCCATCGGCCATGAAGACGACCTTCGACGAAACCTCCCGCACGAACGCCATTTCATGGCTCACGATCAGCATGGTCATGCCCTCGGCCGCCAGCATGCGTATGGTGTCCAGAACCTCGTTCACCAGTTCGGGGTCGAGGGCAGACGTCACCTCGTCCAGCAGCAGGATTTCCGGCTTCAGCGCCAATGCCCGGGCGATCGCGACCCGCTGTTGCTGGCCGCCCGAAAGCTGATCGGGATAGGCGTCGAGCTTGTCGGAGAGGCCGACCCGGGCCAGAAGGCGCCTGGCATCGGCCTCGACCTCCGCCGCGGGACGGTTCTGGATCTTGATCGGCGCGACCGTCACGTTGCGCAGCACGGTCATGTTCTGGAACAGGTTGTACTGCTGGAACACGACGGCGCAGCGGCGGCGCACCTCGCGCAGGCTCTTGCGGCTGGCGTAGTCGATCGGCACGCCGTCCACGCGCACTTCGCCTGAAATCGGCGGTAGCAGCCCCATGATGACCCGCAGCAGCGTGCTCTTGCCCGAACCCGACGGACCGATCAGGCTGACGATCTCGCCCTTCGCCACCTCGAGATTTATGCTTTCGAGGACGGTCACCGGGCCATAGTTCGCCTTCAGCTCAGCGATTTCGAGGTGGGGCAAGTTTCTTCTCCATCCAGAAGCCGAAGCGCGCCAGCGGGTAGGACAGCGCAAAATACAGAATGAGGATCGTCCCGAACACGAGGGCCGCGGAGAAGCCCTTGTTGTTCATGACCTTTCCGGCGTAGGTCAGCTCCACGACGCCAATCTGGGACGCGAGCGCGGTATCCTTGATGAACAGGACGAAGAAGCTGAACGCGGGCGGGATGATCACCTTCCAGGCCTGCGGGATGATGACGAGGCGCAGCGTCTGCCAGTAGCTGAAGTTCATGGCTTCGGCTGCGTCCCACTGGTTCTGGTGCACGGACTCGATGCCGCCGCGAACGATCTCCGCGATGAAGGCGGTCGCGATCAGGCAGACGCTGATCACCGCGATGGTGAAAAGCGTGAGGTCGATGGCCAGCGCCTGGAACACGAAGAAGGTCAGCAGCAGCGTAACGAGGAAGGGGATGCGCCGGAACGTCTCCGTGAAAAGGATCGCGAGCCAGCGCGCCCATATGAGCCCCAGCCCCCGCGTCCTGCGCAGCACGGCGAGCGCAAACCCGACCCCGAATCCGAAGAGGCACCCCGCGGCCGACAGCAGGAAGGTCGCGCCCAGCGCCTTCAGCAGGAAGATCAGGTTCCAGTAGGTGAAGAAGGCCGGCGCTTCCTCGACAATGCGCTCCCACATCACACGATCCTCATCTTGGCGCGGAACATGTAGCGCCCGACGAGGGCGAGGATGAGCGTCGCGGCAAAGGTCACGACGACATACAGACCCGCGGTGATGGAGAAGATCTCGATCGAGCGGAACGTCATCGCGTTGATCGTCATGGCGCGTCCGGTCAGTTCCTCGACGCCGAACACGGCGGCCATCGAGGAGCCGAGCGTCATCAGGATGTACTGGTTGGACAGGGGTGGAAAGAGAACCTTCATGATGTGCGGCAGGATCACGTAGCGAACCTGTTGGGCCAGGCTGAAACCCATGGTCTGGGCCGCCTCCAACTCCTCGCGGCGGATGCTGTCGAAGCCGGCCTTCTGGATCTGGGTGAGGTAGGCGCCCGCGTTCAGCGTCATGCCGAGCACGACGGCGGAGAACGGCGAGAGCAGGATGCCCGCGTCGGGCAATGCGAAAAAGATGAAATAGATCTGCACCAGCTGCGGCGTATTGGCGAAAAAGCTGACGTAGATGTCGACGATGCGGACGAGCCAGCGCGGCCCGAAGGAGCGGATCGTCGCGCCGAGAAGGCCGATGACCATGCCGCCGCAGAACGCAAGGAAGGCGATCTGCAGGCTGACGAGCGCGCCCGCCATGAGATAGGGCAGGTGATCGGTAACCTGGCCGAACTGCAGCGTGTAGTTCATGCGTGAGGAATCCGCGCCGGGAATGTCAGCGGGACGCGGGCGTCCGTCGGGAAGGACAGACGCCCGCGCTCAGCTCAGAAGTACGGAGAAGCCTTGACGTCGAAGATCATCGGGATACCGAACCACTTCACCCAGGTCTCGTCGATGAAGCCGCGGCGATGCAGGTCGAAGATCGCCACGTTCAACCAGTTGCGCAGGCTGTCGTTGCCCTTTGCCACGCCGATGGAGCAGTAGTAGACGTCAACCGGCGTTTCCACGACTTTCCAGTCGACCTTGTGCTTGTTCATGTGCTCGCCGACGAAGTCGACGACGTCGACCATGGCGTCGGCCCGGCCCTGCGCGATGGCCCGCACTGCATCCGGGTAGTTGTCGAGTTGCAGCACCTGCGCCTTCGGCAGGTTCTCGGCGATGAACTTGATCGGCGTCGTGCCACGGACCTGAACCAGCTTGACCGCCGGGTCGTTGAGTTCGCGCCAGTCGGTGTAGGGCTTGGCCTCGGTCGTCAGGACACCGAAAACCTCGGTATGGACCGGCAGGGTGAAGTCGATGACCTTCGCACGCTCGGGATTGCGGGTCATCGCGCCCAGGACGATGTCGATCTTGCCGCTCGCCACGAACGGAATCCGGTCAGGGGAGCCGACCTGAACCACCTCGAGTTCGACCCCAAGCATGGCCGCAAGACGCCGTGCGACGTCCACGTCGAAGCCATCGATCTCGTTCTTGTCGTTGTAAAGCCCCAGCGGAGGCAGCGTCGGATTGACGCCGACAACCAGCTTCTTGGAGGAGAGTATTTCGTCAAGCGACCGGGCTTCCCCCTTTGTCGGCGCAAGCGCGGCGAGGGTCACGGCAACCGCGAGCGTCGCGGTACGCAGCAGTGTCTTGAGCATGCATCTGTCTCCCTTTGTGATCGCGGCCATCAGTGGCCGGCGAACGCAACTCTCGTTCAGATCCTCCCATAACATGCCTTTTTTGCATGTTTTTTTAGGTATACGAACTGCACACGCATGTTGTACAGTATGGGAACATCAACGTCTAGGCTTGTCAACGGGAAGAGTTCGCCCGCGTGAAGAGGTCCTCTGAGCAACCACAGGTCGCCGATTTGCGTGTGCGCCGCGGTTTCGTGCGCGGGGCGCACGTGACCTTCATCGTGGACGGCGCCGAGATGGAGGCGCCGGAGGGCGAGAGCCTTGCGGTCGCGTTGTTCGTGAATGGCAGGCGCACGCTCCGCCGCAGCCCGCGCGACGCGAACCCGCGCGGCATGTTCTGCCTCATGGGCTCGTGCCAGGAGTGCGTCGTGACCGTCGACGGGCGGCGGGTGCCAAGCTGCATGGAGCCCGTGCGCGCCGGTATGGTCGTCGTGACCGGAGATCCGGGATGAAGGGCGCCGGCGTCCGTGCGGAGCAGTCCGTCGACCTCGTGGTGCTGGGCGCCGGCCCCGCGGGCGTCGGCGCCGCGACGGCAGCCTCTTCGGCGGGGGCGCGTGTGGTCGTCGTTGACGAGAACGCGCAGGCCGGGGGGCAGGTGTACCGGGCACCTCCCGGGACCTATGGGATCGATGCCCCGGATACACCCGAGGCGCGAGAGGGCGCACGGCAGAGAGCCGCGCTCGGCGAAAGCGGGGTAACGCACGCCGCGGGGCACAGGGCATGGTCGATCTCGCGCGACCTGGCCGTGGATGCCATCGGTCCGCATGGTCTTGTGCGCTGGACGCCGCGGACCCTGATCGTCGCCGCGGGGACGACCGAGCGTGTCATTCCCTTTCCCGGCTGGACCCTGCCTGGCGTCATCGGCCTTGCCGCCGCGACGGTCCTGCTGAAGTCGCAAGGCGTGCTGCCGGGCCGCTCGACGGTCGTTGCCGGATGCGGGCCATTGCTCGCCGCCGTCGCAGTCGGGATCCTGAAGGCTGGCGGCCGTGTCGAGGCCGTGGTGGATCTCGCCGGCGCGCGCGACTGGCTGGCCGGGGTTCCCGACATGCTGTCGCGCCCGGATCTGCTGCGGCAGGGGGCCGGATGGCTGGCCGCGCTGGCAAAGGCGCGCGTGCCCCTCTACCGCCGCCACGCGGTTGTAGCCGCCCGGAGCCACGGAGAGGGCCTCGCAATCGCGATCCGGCCGGTCGATGCTGCAGGTGCCCCTCTGCCCTCGGGCGCGGAACGGATCGTGAGCGCGGATTGCCTCGCCATCGGGCACGGCCTCGTTCCGTCGACCGAGGTCACGCGCCTGCTCGGCGCCCGGCACGGGTACCTGCCGGAACGGGGCGGCTGGATTGCCGAGACGGATGGCGATTTCCGAACCAGTGTGCCGGGTCTCTTCGTTGCCGGAGACGCGGCGGGCATATCGGGCGCGGTTCCCGCGCTCCACAAGGGGCGTATCGCGGGATTCGCCGCGGCACATGATCTCGGTCTGATCGACGGTGCGCGTTTCGACGCGCTCGCCGCCGCCGACCGGCGGGCTTTGGCGCGGGCCGAACGGTTCGGCCGAGCGGCGGCCCGGCTGATGTCGCCGCGCCCGGCCCTTGCCGCGACAATGACACCGGACACTGTCGTATGCCGGTGCGAGGATGTGACGCGCGCAGAAATCGATGCGGCGATGGCTGATGGGGCAGACAGCCTAAATCAATTGAAGGCCTGGACGCGCTGCGGCATGGGGCCCTGCCAGGGCCGGACCTGCGGCGAGGCTGCGGCCATGCTTCTGGCGGCGCATGTCGGCGGGCGCGACCGCGCGAGGTTCTGGACCGGCCGGGCGCCGCTGCGCCCGGTCCCGCTGGCCGACATCGTCGGCGACTTCGACTATGACGACATCCCGATTCCGAAGGCGGCACCGCTGTGACCGGCATCCATGACATCGCGGTGATCGGGGGCGGCGTGATGGGCTCCACGGCCGCGCTGTTTCTCGCGCGCGGCGGCATGTCCACGGCGCTCATCGACCGCGGGCCGCTCTGCCGCGAGGCGTCGGGTGTCAATGCGGGCACGTTGACCCTGCACATGACGCGCGCAGCCCTGATCCCCTACGCGATCAGGGGCTGGGAGATGTGGCAGGCCGCCGAGGACTGGCTCGGCCGCGGCGTCGCGGCGCGGGCGGTCGAGGGGCTATCGCTCGCGTTCACGGAGGCGGAGGAGGACCTGCTGGTCCAGCGCGCCAGGGTCCGCCAGGCCGAGGGCGCGCCGATCGAACTGGTCGATCCGGTGCGCGCCCGCGAGATCGAGCCTGGCCTGAACCCGGCTGTCCGCCGCGCTGCATGGTGCCGCATCGACGGCTTTGCGAGCGCCTATCTGACCGGCAGGGCCTATCGTCACGCCCTCGTCGACGCCGGCGCGGACGTGCGCGAGGGCGCCACCGTGAAGGGGATCGACCGGACCGGCCGGGGTTTCACGGTGCGGATGGAAGGCGGCGAGACCCTCGCGGCCCGCCGCGTCGTCCTGGCCGGCGGCGTCTGGCTGGAGCGCATGCTCGGCTGGCTGGGCGTGCACATTCCGGTCAAGTGCCTAGTCAACCAGCTGGTCGTGACGGAGCGGATCGAGCCGGTGATGCGGACCGTCCTCAGCATCGCCAACGGGCTCCTGTCGCTCAAGCAGTTCGACAATGGCACGGTCCTGATCGGCGGCGGCTGGCAGGGCATCGGCGATCCGGATATGGGCGGGCGTGAGGCGATCCCTGAAAACCTCGTCGGCAACATCCGCCTCGCCTGCCATGTCATCCCGGCACTGCGCGCGACCCGCATGGCGCGGGTCTGGCTGGGGCTGGAGGCAGAAACGGCGGACGCCCTGCCGCTGCTCGGGGATGTCCCGGGGGTTCCGGGCGCATATGTCATCGGCTCCGTTCACTCCGGATACACGAGCGGTCCCTGGATGGGACGTCTTCTTGCACAGCACATCTTGGGAGCCGCGCCCGAGATGGGCCTCTTCGATCCTGCGCGCCTGCTCGACCAAACTCCGGCCGGACAAGAAACAGGGGAGGCAATCCCTCTATGATTCCGAACACCGACAGGCCCTTCGACGGCATCTATGTCGCCACCGTCTGCCCCATGCACTCCGATGGTGCCATCGACGAGGCAGCGCTTGCTCACCATTTTCGTACGGCCATGTCGACCGACGGCATCGTCGGCGTTCTGGTGAACGGTCACGCCGGCGAAAACTTCGCCCTTTCGCGCGCGGAGAAGCGCCGCGTGACGGAGATCGCCGCCGCAACCATCGGCGACCGCGCGATCATCGTGTGCGGCATCAATGCGGAGGACAGCTTCGAGGCACAGCGGCACGCCCGCGACGCAGAGGCGGCGGGCGCCGACGTGCTCATGGTTTTTCCGCCGTTCTCATGGGCCCTATCGCTCACGAGGGACATGGCGCTTACGCATCACCGCATGGTTGCTGAGGCGAGCGGGCTGCCGCAAATGCTCTACCAGGCGAGCGTGGGGTCGGGGCGCATGGCCTATGACGCGGAGACGCTGGCCGCCCTCGTCACCCTGCCGAACGTCGTGGGCATCAAGGAGGGCAGCTGGGAGACCGCACGCTACGAGGCGAACCGCCGCCTCATCCGCGAGGTTGCGCCGCACGTCGCAGTCATGGCGTCCGGCGACGAGCATCTGCTGAGCTGCTTCCTCGCAGGAAGCGAAGGCAGCCTCGTCAGTCTCGCCGTTCTGGTTCCGGACGCGATCGTCGCGCTGGACCGCGCGGTGCGGCGCGGCGACCTCGCGGCGGCGCGCGCCGCGCACGAGCGGATATACCCGCTCGCCAGGGCCGTCTATGGCACGGCCCCTTCCGGCTATGCGGCGGCTCGCCTCAAGACCGGCATGCGGCTTCTCGGCCTGCTCGATTGCGATCGCGTCCGGCCGCCTATCGGCGCGCTCGACGCGACCGAGATCGCGCGGCTTGACCGCGCCATCGCCGCCGCTGGCCTGGATGCCCGCAAACTCTGCCCGAGTACCGACACACCGTCCTGACCGAGGGAGCGAACCCATGACCTCAACCGTGATCCGCAACGGCCGCGTTGTCACCGCCGTCGACGATTATGTCGCCGACGTGCTGATGGAAAACGGGCGCATCGTGTGCATTGGCGAGGCCCTGCAGGTCGGCGCGCACGTCGCCGAGGTCGACGCCACGGGGATGCTGGTGCTGCCGGGCGGGGTCGATTGTCACACCCACCTTGAGAACACCTTCGGGGAGTCGACAACGGCAGACGACTTCAGGTCGGGCACCAAGGCGGCCGCGTTCGGCGGCACGACCACGATCGTGGATTTCGCCTTCCAGGGCCGCGACGTCGGCGTCATGCAGGCGATCGAGGCTGCGAGAGGCCGGGCGGAAGGGAAGGCCGCCGTCGATTACGGCTTTCACCTGATCACGACGCATGTCGACGACCAGGCGCTGGCAGACCTCAAGCTCGCGATACGCAATGAGGGCGTCACGAGTTTCAAGATGTTCATGGCCTATCCCGGCAAGGTCATGGTGGACGATGCGGCGATCTTCCGCGCGATGCGCCTTGTCGGGCAGCATGGCGGCGTCATCTCCCTGCACGCCGAGAATGGCATCGTGATCGAGCAATTGATCCGCGAGGCGCTTGATGCCGGCCATACCGCGCCGAAGTATCACGGCATAACACGGCCCGCGCTCATGGAGGGCGAGGCCACCCACCGCGGCATCAAGCTGGCGGAACTGGCGGAGGCGCCTGTCTATTTCGTGCATCTCTCGGCGCGGGAGGCGCTCGCCCAGGTCGTGGAAGCGCGAGACCGCGGTATTCCGGCGTTCGCCGAGACCTGTCCGCACTATCTCTTCTTCGACGAGAGCGCCTATGAAGACGACGGCTTCGACGTGGCTAAGTTCGTGATGAGCCCTCCGCTGCGCTCCAAGGAGGCGCAGCGCGACCTGTGGCGGGCGCTCAAGTTCGACGACCTCCAGGTGATCGCGACCGACCATTGCCCCTATTGCATGAAGGAGGGCCATCTGGGCCACCTCAAGCAGAAGCCCTTCGGCAAGGACGATTTCTCGAAGATCCCGAACGGTGCGCCGGGACTGGAGGCGCGCATGACGGTGATCTACGACGGCGGCGTGCGGCCGGGCCTAATCTCGCTCAACCGGTACGTCGAACTCACGGCTACCGCGCCGGCGAAGATCTTCGGCCTGTTCCCGCGCAAGGGAACGATCGCGGTTGGCAGCGACGCCGACATCGTCATATTCAATCCGGACGAACGGCACGTGATCTCGGCGAAAACGCACCACAGCGATTGCGACTACACCCTGTTCGAGGGGCGCGAGGTGCAGGGGCGCGTCAAGAAGGTGTTCCTGCGCGGCGAGATGATCGTGGATGGCGATGCATGGTACGGGCGCGACGGCAGCGGCGCATTTCTGAAGCGTGGCGAAACGGTAATGTTCTGAGGACGCAGGGCGAATGGCAGCCAGGTCGCACACACGACGCAAGACGGACATCGCACCAGCACCGCGCGCGGCGTCGAGGGCCGAGTCCGAAGGCAATCTCTCAGAAAGGGTCTACCGGCAATTGTCGGAGATGATCCTGGAGAAGAAACTCCCCGGCGGGACCGCCATCGTCGAGGGGCGGCTTGCGGACGAACTCGATGTCTCGCGGACCCCGATGCGCGAAGCGCTGGGACGGTTGGCTGGCGAGGGGCTCCTGGTCCGCACGACGCCCCGGTCCTACTCCGTGCGGCGGGTTTCACCGTCGGAGTTCTTCCAGAGCATGCGGGTGCGCGAGATTCTCGAGACGGAAGCACTCGACATGGCGATCGACCGCGTGCCCGAAGACGTCCTGTTGGATCTGGCCGCGCGGATCAAGGATCTCGCGGGTGCCCAAGAGCAGGAAAGCGCCCATTGGCAGACCGACGACCGCCTGCACATGCTGTTCCCCGAGTATTCCGGCAATGCCGTCCTCGCCCGTCTCGTCAGCGAAATCCGTGTGACAACGCGCCTGTTCGAACTGTCGCGACCGTTCGATCGGGTGAAGTCCGATGGCGCTGAACATCTGGCAATTATCGAGGCTTGCCTGAAGCGCGACCGACGGGCAGCCAGGGAAGCGCTGCTTCGGCATCTTCGCAATCTGCAGAGAGAAGCCATGCAGATCATGACGGGCGGCAGCAGCACGCTTATCGACAACGCCACGTGAGGTGACTTCAAGAGCGGTTTGGGCTCTCGGGTCCTTTTGGGAAGACGAAGGCCTTGCGTTCAGCGCCCCCGGGAACCCCGACGCGCAAGCCAGCTGCCGAACAGTCCGACGGACAATAGGCCCCAGATCGCGGGTTCGGGAACCTGCGTCCGGCTTGCCACGATCAGGTCGACATAGGAGACCCATTCGGCATCGTTCGCCGCGCGCACGCCGACGATGTTGCCGACAACGTCCAGGTTCGCATCGATGAAGACGAAGGTCGGGAAGGCAATGGAGCCGAGGTCGGAAAGATAATCGTTGAGAATGTCCGTCTTCAGCGTTTCGTTCCCGCTCATGTGCGCCACCTGCGGCACGCCGAACAGCGAAGACCATGCCTGCGCGATGCTCTGCGTGCTCGCGGAACCGGCCCCGTTTTCCATGACCATCGGCAGGATCAGGTCTTTGCCGGGAACCACGGGATAGACGGTTGAGTAGAATGTCTGGCACACGGCGCACCAGACCGTGCAGAAGTCCAGAATGACGCCAGTACCGAGGAAATCCGAAAGATCGACCGTTGCTCCGCTCTGGTCCTGAACGCTGAAGGCCGGGGCTGCCGTGCCGATCGGTGCGGCTTGCGCAGGGCCGGAAGGTGCCAGTGCATTGCCGGCCGTGACCCCGGCGACAACAGCCATGGCAATGGTCCATTGGCGAGTTTTCGAACCGATCATCTGTACTCCCCCCTGCTCCTTCCTCGGATGTGCCGGCAGATCGCTTCGAACAGGATCTGCTGGTGCAGCCCGGCGATTCATCGGCAGACGAGGGCGGCAAGCAATAATTGTACCGATACAAGAAAGTCGAATAGCGGCTTGATTTCCAATGGATGCGGCCTGCCCATAATTCATGACCTGGAAAGCCCGTTTGACGCTTGCGTCAGGCAAACTGTCAGCGAGACGCCAATTCGACAGCGGCGCTTGTGTCTGCCCCACTGTGCCAGGTCGTGCACAGTCGAAGCCGGGGCCGGTGGCTATTCCCCGTTCGATTTTCCTGAATGAACGGTCGAGACGGGCCATGAGGATGGGCGACACGGCCGGCTATCCTCTTTCGTCGTGCCAACGAGCCTACTGGGAGATTGTCTTCGGACCTCGAGAAGATGACGAAGGAGCTGGTCCCGAATTGTCCTCCCTGTTGTCTCTTATCGTCGGCGGCAAGCTCTCCCTCATCGTGAACGCCGCGATGTTAGAGAAGGATCTCAAGAACCGCGAAGAGGTTATCGCCATCGCCTACGTCAGGTGGCCGGACATCCGGTCGACGCCCGTGGAAGACCTGTGAGCTCCAGGCGGTTTCAAAGGGTCTCGGGCCCTGCTCGTCGGGGTCCGGGACACACAGGCGGCTCCTGAAGCCCTCCGCTCCATCTGCCTGGTCACGCTGGCCGGTGCCCGATGGTCGTGTCATGGGCGTTACCCGCTGTTCTGGACCTTTGCCGCTCACCCGGTATCCTTTGCGGCCGATGGGTCATGTCACCTCACTCTTCGCCCGAAAGATGGTGGCCGCGGCGGGGCCGGCAGTAGACGCACGTGCGCTGCTCGCTTCCGTCGGGCTCGACCCCGACGGTCCTTGGGACCCCAAGGTCATGCTTCCCGCCGCGACTTACTACGCATTGCTGGAACGTATTGCCGAGGAGACGGACGTGACCGACCTTCCGCTCCGCGGCGGCGCCTCCATGCGCTGCGACGATTACGGCGCGCTCGGGCTGGCATGGAAGGCCGCGCCGGATCTTCGGGGCTCGTTTTCGAGGGTCGAACGCTACGCGCGGCTCTGGACCAGCGTCGTCGAGTACGAACTTCGACCCGATTCGCGGGGTGCCTTGTTCATCCTGCACAGGGCCGGGCCGCGACGGCTGGGGATGCGGCTGTCGAACGAGGCAACACTGGCCAGCGCGGTATCGCTCGCCCGGCAGGTCTGTCCGGAGCCCTTCTCGCCGCTGGAAGTCCTTATCCGGCACCACGCCCCCAAGACACAAGCAGCGCACGAGGCCTGGTTCGGCTGTCCTGTCCGGTTCGATGCCGGTCTGGACGCGCTTCTGATCTCGCCTGAGGCGCTTGCGCAGCCGAACATCCTCGGCGACGAGGGGATTTCCCGCTACCTGATCTCGCATCTGGATGCCGAACTGTCCGGGATCGGTGACGACGGCTCGCTTGTGGGGCTGGCCAAGGACGCAATCGCTCAGGCGCTGAGCGAGGGCGCGCCGAGGATGGCTGACATTGCCCGCGGCCTCGGCCTCAGCGCACGGTCCCTGCACCGGCGGCTCTCCGAGCATGGTATGAGCTTCCAGGCACTGACCGATGAGACCCGCCGCGAACTGGCGGAAGGGCTCTTGCGCGACCACCGGCACTCGCTCGCCGAGATCGCCTTCCTGACGGGCTTCTCGGAGCAAAGCTCCTTCACCCGTGCCTTCAAGCGCTGGGCCGGGCGGACGCCGGCCAGCTATCGCAAGGACCGCTCCGCCACCTGAGGCGGCCTTGTGGCAGCGGCGGTCAAAACCCTGGCATGGCCGGTCAATACCGTGCGGCGGCCTGGCGCATATCCCTTGGCAGCAACCCGAGCCAAGGAGGCAGTTCCATGCAGACCAAGCCCATTCTCGTCATCGGTGCCACTGGCAAGACCGGCTCGCGCGTCAGCGCCAGGCTGGACGCGCTCGGCCATCCGGTCCGCCGCGGCTCGCGTCAGTCGGCAACACCCTTCGATTGGGACGCGCCCGAGACCTGGCCCTCCGCGCTGGAAGGGGTTGGCTCCGCCTACATCAGCTATTTCCCCGACCTGGCCTTCCCGGGCGCGGTGGAGAAGCTGGCATCGTTGTGCGAGACAGCGAAGGCCGCGGGCGTCGGCCATCTCGTGCTGCTCTCCGGCCGCGGCGAGCATCATGCCCGGCTGGGCGAGGACGTCGTGCGCGCCTCTGGCGTGGACTTCACCATCGTCCGCGCAGCCTGGTTCGCGCAGAACTTCAGCGAAGGCCAGTTGCGCGCCCCGGTGTTGGCCGGCGTGCTGCCGATGCCCGGCGGCGACACGCCCGAGCCGATCGTCGATATCGAGGACATCGCCGACGTGGCCGTCGCCGCGCTGACGCAGGACGGTCACAGGGGACAGCTCTACGAGGTCACGGGGCCGCGCCTGATGACCTTTGCGGAGATGGCGGCGGAGCTATCGGCGGCGATCGGGCGCGAAATCCGTTACATGCCGATCTCGTTCGACGAGTTCCACGCCACTGTCGCCCGGTCTGGCGGGGAATTCGTCGCGGACGTCTTCACCGCGATCGCCCGTGAGACGCTGGACGGACGCAATGCGCATCTCTGCGACGGCGTGCAACGCGCGTTGGGACGGCCGCCCCGCGACTTCGCGGACTTCGCAAGGGCGGCTGCCAGTTCCGGCGCGTGGTCCACTGCGGCATGAGGTTCAGATCGGCGCGGCGGGCGGACGGTTCGCCCCGCCAACCCCGATGCTCACGAGGCTTCCAACATGTCACATGCGATCTTCTTCCTGACGCAATTCGCCATTCTCGCCTATGCGCTGGTTGGCGGTGTCTTTCTCGCCTTTTCCGACTTCATCATGCGCGCGCTGTCCCTCACCGGCGGCGTCGGCGGCGTGGAAGCAATGCAGGCGATCAACCGCGAGGTCTTCCGCTGGGTCTTCATGGCGCTGTTCCTGGGCATGGCGGCCATCTCGCTGGTCCTTGCCGTCTATGCCGTGAGCACGCTCGGCGGCGTGGCCGGGACGCTCATGTTGCTGGCAGGTCTCGTCTATCTGGTGGGGTGCTTCGGGGTCACGGCCGTGTTCAACGTGCCCATGAACGAGGCGCTGGCAGGGATGGACCTGACGTCCGAGGCGACGCGCGATTACTGGGCGGGCACCTACCTGCCGCGCTGGACCTTCTGGAACACCGTCCGCACCATTGCCTGCACGCTTTCCGCGGCGCTTCTGCTCGGTGCGCTCTCCTGGATGCCACACCCGTTCGATGCAGCGCCCCTGGGTCCGTCCTCCTGACGAACCGAAATGCAGTATTGTCGGCGGGGTATTCGGGGAAACAAAGTTCCCGGACACATCCCTGCTCAGGCTCGATACGAGCGGAAACCTGACATCTCGCCGGGCGAGGCGGGAAGATATCACGCCGCTTCCCCACCCGGCACTCGCCCGGCGGCTGCGCGCGAGGCATCGCCCATGAACAAGGGCGGGCTTGAGCATGTGGCGGCCGCGTAAATCGGTTCGATCATTTGCGGTTTTGCCGATCAGTGCGGTGTGAGGCCTCGGCGATAGCGAATGCTTGCGCCGGGTGGTTCAAGTACGGCCAGCGGCGTCCGCGTCTGCAATGCCGGAGCTCGATTTTTGCTGTTCCTGGTAGATCCGAACCTGCGCGGTTTCGGCAGCGACAAAGAATGCCCCCCCGAACGCTGCAATGAGGCAACCAACCCACAGCAGCAACAGGTTCTCCCGCAATTTCCCGATGCGCTTCACGATGCCCTTGATGCCGGCATAGCCGGGCAGGGCGGCGATAAGGAACATGACCAGACCAGCGATCCGCAGTTCGTCTGGCATTTCCGGAGTGGGCACGACATAGGTCTTTGTGAAATAGCTCATCGTGTAGGGATCGAATTGCCATGCTTTGGACCATGCGGACCAGACCAGGCTCGGCAAGAAGACGAAGCCGATTGCGAGCTGCATCGCGGTGGTGAGCGGGCTGTTTGACATGCGTACGAACATTGGCTTTCCCGATACCCAAAAAGTGGCGGCAGCGTGCATCGCTTCGTCAAGGGGCGCAGTTCGGAATAATGTAGCCACTCAACGATAAGGAATGCTTGCATCGGAAGCTTAGATTGCGTGTTCGGGTGTACAGGCATCGGACGGGGGGAGCCGAAGCGCAAAGGCGCATTTATCGCTCGGGCGCGAGAGCAGGGCCTTCAGAAGCTGCCGGGGCTCTTCGGGTGGATGCCGTTCTTCGCCATCCAGCCGCGCCGGTGGCCTTCCGGCACGCAGATGTCACGGCTGCCGGCGGCAGCATCCGCAAAAAGGAGCTTTGCTCTATTTGCAGAGAATTAATCAGTCTGATGCATTATTTTCAAGACGTTTGGCCCAACGTCGCGCATCGGAGTTTTTGTATTGTCGACCGCTGTGTTTACTGTGCTCGTGATCGTTGCATTGTGCTCTGCGGTCGTGGCCTTGAGCTTTCTGGCCGAATGGGAGACGCGCACCGCGGGCAGGGTAGCTGTGGCACCCAAGCTCCTGCTCGGGCTGTTTGGCGGCGTCGTTGGCCTGTTCTACCTCGATGGCGCGATGGTCTCCAGTCGTGGCGCGGACACGGTGCGCCTGCTGTTTCGCCTGCCGGACGATGTCGCACTCGGGCGTATCTATGGCGGCAGCAAGGAGCCCGTTTGCTACAGGCGGGCGGTGTCTTACAGAACGACAGTCGAGTTCACACCCGATCAGTTCGCCCGCTATGTCGCGTTGGTCGATGACCGGAGCGTGTGGCGCCCGGTGAACCCGCCGCACTATCTCGCGGACCGGAGCCACCTGCAATTTTCCGACGACGCCCTTGCATGGCAGGAATTGCCGGAACCGGGATGGAGCGGCAGACAGCAGCTCGTCTGGAACATTGCGGGCACTGGCGTCCGCCGGGGCGTGGCGCTCTGCCAAAGCATTGACCGCGTCGATCGGCAGGCGCCTGCCGAAGCCGTCACGTCGATATTCTCGGTTACACCCTGCAATGCGAGGGCCCGCCCCAGGATCCCCCCCGGCGGAGGCCGCGTTGCGGCAGCACTGGACTTCGACAAGCAGAAACTGACCATCGACATCACTTTCGACAGCAAGCCCGACTATTGCAACAATCGCATCTCCAACTGGCTCGGGGCGGCGCTTGGTCTCGACACGAAGTAGCCGGTACGCGCATCCGGCTACGGCCCATCGTCAGCGGGGCTTGGCCAGTGTGGTTCGCGTGTGCAAGCATTGCGCCGAATGCCAGTTCCCAGGCGAAGCGTAGATCCAACTGAAACGGTCGCAGGACGAGTTGCCCATGTCCGGAAATGCGGAGTTGCCCGGTAAGAAGCCCAGGTCCATTGCTCGCCGAATGTTCTTGGGCTCGCTGACCATGGTCGGTCTTGCATCGCTCGTCCTTTGGATATTGATCAGCCCGCCCAACAGCTTTCATCCGATGTGTACCTATACGGTGAACGCCCAGGTGACTGCGGATGTCGAAATCTCCGGGAAAGTGCGCTCATCGGAAGTCGTGTACCAAAACTCCCGTTCCCGGCAATGGATCTCCATCATGAACTCTGCCGGCTGCAAGCAAAGGTATGGCAATGCACATGTCTACCGGCTGGAAAACGACAGCGTTCTCATCGTCCCAGCCCGACTTTGTTACGCGGCAGAAAAAGCATTCGCTGCATCCGGGCATGTCGACGTTCTGAGCACCTGCACCGGGAAACAGGCAAGACAAGATCGCGCCTTCTTCGTCGACTCCGCAAGCCGGCCCAGGAAATGGCGGCCGGCCATCAATGGGGTCGACTTCCGCATCGTCAGCATGACCGCAACGTCCACGTGGCGCCATCCCGCTGACGACATCGAGACGATCGCGCCAAACCTGCTGAGGGCGTATTTCCAACGTGATCGCAGTCGTGACATTGAATGGGGCGACACCCCTGAAACCGTGATCGATTACCATCGGCGGTACGACATCAAGAAACATCGGCCGGATGGATCGTTCGAGTTCGAGGTGCAATACGGACGCTTCTAGGCTGAAGCGCCATTTCGCTCATGGCGGCGTAATGCGAGCAGGGCGCCTCGGCACGATGACCGTACAGGGGCTGCGCCGCGATGGGAGCGCGTTCCCTATAGGACGATGGCAATGCGCTACGCGGTTCAGTAGCGCGGTCCGGTCGTCGACCGTGCGCAATCCCTCCGCCTAGTGGGAGGTTTGCAGACGATTGCCTGGCCGGTCGGGAGCAGGGGCCAGCGGACGGATCGCCATGCCGTCCTGCCGCAACCCACCATCGGGCGCGACCGGGCACCTAGCCGGGGGCGTTGGCGCCCACGACGATTTCGTCGCTGACGTTGTCCACCACGACGGGCGTTTCGAAATACTGGATGTGAGGCTCAGCGCTGTACTTCTCCCTGATCAGCGCCCGCCAGGCGTCATCGAAGACCGCGTCGGCCGCGGCGCGGGACTCGAACAGGTAACACCCGCCGCCGGTCCCCGTTTCGGGGTCGAACAGGTAGTATTTGCGCACCAGTCCCGACATGCCCCGATATCGCGGTGCGGTGGTCTGGAAAACCGCTGCGGCATGGTCAAGCGACATGGCCTCGCCGAGCTTGAATTGAACGACCGCGGTGATCATGTGCGCCTCCCCATGCGATTGTCGGTGAAGCCTAGCCGGTTTCTCATGGCTGCGGTATGGCCGGAGAGTATTGGCCCCGGTGCGGCGATCATCCTCCGCTTTGCCAATCCAGGACGGCATCCACAGGATAGAGCAGCATCAGCACGTTCAACGCCAGTCCGTCGCGGATCACGATAGCGGTCAGTGCCTCCAGCGCGATCACGATCGCGGCGCTTGCCCAGGCAGGGATTGATCGCGCCAGCCAGAAGCCCAGCACCATCGCGAAAATGTCGAAGACCGAATTGACGACGCTGTCGCCGTAATAGTCCAGAGCGATCGTCACCGTCCGATAGCGTTCGATCACGGTGTCAGAGTTCTCGACGATCTCCCATGCGACTTCGATTGCCGTGGCGAGAAACAGACGAAGACCTGTCGAGGCGCGCGGTACGGTGAGCGCAAGTGCGGCATAGAACAGGATGCCGTGAATGATGTGCGAAGGCGTGTACCAGTCGGTAAGGTGCTGGGAGCTCTCGGCAGACACTGTCGCGCCGTGCCAAAGCTTGACGTATCCGCATTGGCAAATCGGTTCGCGCCCCATCAACAGCAGCGTCACCGCAGCAAGCACGATGAGGATGACGGTGCCCAAATACCAGCCGTGGCGCGCCATGCTTTCGTCCCCCTGGGATTGCGATCGGCAGCTTGCCAGCTTGCCAGATTGAACGAATTGGAGGGGAATGTCCCCGAGCGCGTCCCGGCCCCAACAGAAGTCCATCAGTATTGCAGAGGTGCGCGGTCTGTCAGGCCGTGTGCGGAGGCTGTTTGCGCGCGCAACTGGCGGGTCTTGGGGCTGAAATCGTGGCAGTGGGGTGGGCCGTCTGGCCACCAGTTCGGCTTTCGTGGAATGTCTTCCAATCTTCCCTGTCGCTACTCCCGGTATGGTTGTGATAATTCGGGGCCTTTCTGAGGTCTTGTTCGATCTGTGGCGTGGCGACGAGCGTACCGATAAGGACGCGACGGGCGTGGATTTGAGGAACCGGCTGCATGAGATGCTCTCCACTCACGTTTTCGCTGCTCGCGGCGTTCGCTCTCTATGGTTGCGACGAGGCGCAGCAGACCGCCTCTCCCGAACCTGTTCGTGCCGTGAAGACGATCACGGTCGCTGACGGTGCGCCGGCCGAGCGGCGGGTCTTCCCCGGCGTGCTGGTGACGGCGGAGACGATGCGCCTCGGGTTCCCGGTGGCGGGGCGGCTGCTCGAGGCGCCGCTTCGAGAGGGCGAGGCCATGAAGGCAGGCGACACGGTGGCGCGCCTCGACCCGGCGGAGGCGCAGCGGCAGATCGACGCCGCCCGCGCCCGGCTTGCCGCTGCGCGGGGCCGTCTCACGGCAGCCGAAGCGGAGTTCCAGCGCAAGAAGCACCTGTTCGAGCGGGACCTGATTGCGCGCGCCGCCTTCGACCGGGTGAGCGCGGACGTCACGACGGTGCGGGCCGAACTGCGTGTCGCGGAAACCGAACTCGCGAGCGCCGAGGAGCGGCTGGAACGCAGCACGCTGATCGCGCCGCGCGACGGCGTGGTCACCGCGCTGCTGGCCAACCCGTTCGAGGAACTGGGCGCGGGCAGTCCAGTCTACGAGGTCGCCGTGACCGCCGCTCTCGAGGCCGAAGTGCTGGTGCCCGAGGGATTGGTCGGGCAGATCGGTCCGGGCACGCCGGCCGAGGTGCGCCTTCCTGCCTACCAGGACCGTTCGATCCCTGCGCGCGTGACGGAGATCGCGGCGGAGGCCGAGGCCGGGGCGGCGTTCCGGGTCCGGGTGCGCCTGCAGAACCCGCCGCCGGACGCGCGAAACGGCCTGTCCGCCGCCGTGACATTCGCGCTCGAACGCGCCGAGCCTGCGATTGAGGTGCCGCTGTCGGCGCTGGCCTTCCTCAGCACGCGATCGGAACCGACCGCCGGGGATTCCGCGTCCGTCTACGTGTTCGACGAGGCCGATGGCCGTCTCTCCCTGCGCAAGGTCAGGATCGAGGGCGTGAGCGGCAACCGCGTCCTTGTCACGGAAGGGCTCAGCCCCGGTGAGAGGGTCGTCGTCGCGGGCGTCGCGCTGCTGGAAGACGGCCAGCGCGCACGGCTCTGGATGCCGCCGGAATGAGCGGGCTCACCCGGTTCGCCATCGACCGCTGGCGGCTCACGCTTGCCGCGGTCCTGCTCGTGGCGCTTTACGGCACGCTCGCCTATTTCGAGCATCCGAGCCAGGAGGACCCCGAGATCACGATCCGCATGGCGGTGGTGACGGCGCAGTTTCCCGGACTGCCGGCACGGCGGATCGAGCAGCTTCTCGTCAAGCCCATCGAGGAAGCCGCGCGCACCATCCCGGAGGTCGAGACGATCTCCAGCGCGGCGCAGACGGGCGCAGCCACGGTGAAGGTCGAAGTGGGGCCGGCTGTGACGGACGTGCGCGCGGTCTGGTCCAAGCTCCGCGACCGGATGGACGACCTGGCGCCGCGCCTGCCGCAAGGCACGGTCGGCCCGCAGGTCAACGACGACTACGGCCGCGTGGCAGTGACGACACTCGCGCTGCACGGGGCGGACTACACGCTTGCGGAGATCCACGCCGTCGCCCGCAAGGTGCGCGACAGGCTGGCCGCGACGCCGCTCGTCGCCCGCGTCGACATCTACGGCGCGCAGCAGGAGCGGGTCTGGATCGAGTTCGACCGCGCGCGGCTCAAGCGCGCGGGCGTGAGCCTCGACCAGGTGATCGACGCGATCGCCGCGCAGAACCTGATCCTGTCCTCCGGCGCGCTGGAGACGGAGGAGGGGTTCCGCTACGCCATCGCCACGTCCGGCGCCTTCGACGACTGGCAGCGCGTCGGCGAGGTGCCGGTCGTCACCCCGTCGGGCCGCCTGATCGAGGTACGCGATCTTGCCGACCTCTGGCGGGGCTACGAGGATCCGGTGCGCACGCCGGTCTTCTACGACGGGCAGGAGGCCATCACCCTCGGCATCGCGATGGCGGAAGGCGGGGCAATCCAGGCGTTCGACCGGGCGCTGGCGCAGGCGTTGCGCGACGTGCGCGCCGATCTGCCGGTTGGCCTGTCGCTCGACTTCGTGACGCACCAACCGCCCATCGTCGCGCAATCCGTGGCCGAGGCGACCGAGAACCTGTTCCAGACCATCGTGACGGTGCTTGCGGTGGTGATCGTCTTCCTCGGCCTGCGGGCAGGCGCGATCGTGGGCGCCATCGTGCCGCTCAGCGTGCTGATGGCGCTGGTCGGCATGACCTTCTGGGACGTGCCGCTGCACCGGATCTCCATCGCCGCGGTCATCATCGCGCTGGGGCTCCTGGTGGACAATGGCGTCGTGATGGCTGAGGACATCAAGAAGCGGATCGACGGGGGCGAGCCACCACGCGACGCGGCTCTGGCGGCGAGCCGCTCGCTGTCGGTTCCGCTTCTCACCTCCTCGCTGACCACGATTCTTGCCTTCCTGCCGCTGATGCTGGCGGAAGACGCGACGGGCGAGTTCCTGCGCGCGCTGGCCCAGGTGCTGATCCTGACGCTGCTCGCAAGCTGGCTCTTGTCCGTGACCGTGACGCCGCTCCTGTGCGTACGGTTTCTCGGGCGTGCGACCGTGCAGGCGGCGGCGGGGCCGTCGCGCAGCGAGGCGCTCTACGCCGGTGTCCTGTCCCGTGCGCTCCAGTTCAAATGGCTCGTCCTTGGCGGCGCCGTGCTCGCCTTTGTGGCGGCGGCGGCGGGCTTTTCGCGGGTGCCGACGGGGCTGCTGCCGCCGTCCGAGCGGGCGCAGTTCGTGCTCAACCTCGAGCTTCCCGCCGGTTCGAGCGAGGGCGAGACGGCCCGTGTCGCGCGCCGGCTTGCGGGGTTCCTCGCGGACGTGGACGCCAATCCGGAGATCGCGGGCAGCGTGATCTACGTGGGCTCGGGCGGGCCGCGCTTCTTCCTGGCGCTGTCGCCCCTCGATCCCGCCCCCCATGTGGCCTTCGCGGTCGTGAACACGACAACGCCGGACGCAGTGAGCACTGTCCGCGCGAGGGTCGAGGAGTGGATGGCCGCCAGCCTGCCGGAGGCGCGCGGCTGGACCGAGCGGCTCTTCCTCGGCAGCGCACCGCCCGGAACGGTCGAGATCCGCCTGCTAGGCGATGACGTCGACACGCTGTTCGCCGCGAGCCGGCAGGTGAAGGCGGCGTTCGCAGGCATCGAGGGCACCCGCGACATCCGGTCGGACTGGGCGAACCCGGTACTTCAACTCGATGTTCTCGTGGACGAGGCCCGCGCGCGCCAGGCGGACGTCGCCCCCTCGCTCGTCGCGCGCACGCTGGCCGCACAGTTCGACGGCGTCCAGGTGACAGATGTGCGGGAAGGCGACCGGCTGGTCCCCGTCGTGCTGCGCGCCCGGCCAGAGGACCGGGACACCATCGACGCGCTGGCCGACGTGACCGTGCCCTCCGGCTCGGGCGAGCCGGTCCCGCTGCTCGCCATCGCCGACCTCGGCGGACAACTGCAGCCATGGGTCATCCGCAGGCATCAGCAGGAACGCGCGCTCACGGTTTCGGCAGTGAACCCCGGCCTCCCCGCCGCCAGCCTGCTCGCAGAGGTCGTGCCGAAGCTGGAAAGCGCGGGCCTGCCGGCGGGCGTTCACTGGGACATTGACGGCGAGGTGCAGGCGAAGGCCGAGGCCAATGCGGCGCTCATGGAGAACCTGCCCATCTGCCTGCTCGGGATCGTTCTCTTGCTCGTGTGGCAGTTCGACAGCTACCGGCGGCCCGCGATCATCATGCTGACGATCCCGCTGGTGCTGATCGGTGCGTCGCTGGGGCTCAACCTGATGCGCGGCGTGCTCGACTTCAACGCCATGCTGGGGATCCTGTCGCTCGCTGGCATCGTCGTGAACAACGGGATCGTGCTGATCAAGCGGATCGACGAGGAGCGGCGCGCCGGCCGCGCGCTCGAGGCCGCGCTCGTCACGGCGTCGGCCGCGCGTCTGCGCCCCATCGTGATGACGACGCTGACGACCATCCTCGGCCTCATGCCGCTCTTCCTGTTCGGGGGTGAGCTTTGGCGCGGCATGACCATCGTCATGATGTTCGGGCTGGGCGTCGGCACCCTGCTGACGCTGCTCGTGGTCCCTGCGCTGTTCGCTGTCTTCTTCAGGGACGAGGCGCGGGCGGCATGATCCTCGGCCAGCTCTTGATCGGCGCGATGGCAATCGCGGTCAGCGTGATCATACATGCGAGCTTCATGCTGGCGGCGGCGTCGATCCCTCAGCGCGCCGATCCCAGCCGGCACCCGCAGGCGATAAAGGCCCTGATCATCATCGGGGTGGTTGTGTGGTTCTTCCTGTCGATCTGCGTGCAATGTTGGGCGTGGGCCGTGCTGTTGATGTATCTCGGGGCGATGGAGAGCCTGGAAGCTGCCCTCTACTTCTCCACCGTCACATTCACCACGGTGGGATATGGCGATCTCGTGCTCGGCGAGGACTGGCGTCTCCTCGGATCCTTTGCCGGGGCCAATGGCACGATCATCATCGGATGGACGACGGCCATGGTCTTCCTCGCCGTTCAAAGGATCTATCCCTGAAGGAGCCTGCGATTCTCCGTCATCGCCAGTCTCGGCAGGCTTTATTCGGTCGCTGCCCGCACTAGCATTGACACCGGAGCTATAGACGGGGGCCGATCGACAGAGCCATGCGCGTGAACGCAGACTTCGACCGACGCACGCTTGTCCGTTTCGATGAGAACCACTGGGTCGCATCTCCCATTCCGGGTGTCGAGCGCAAGATGCTCGATCGCATCGGTGGCGAGGTGGCCCGTGCCACGACCATCGTCCGGTTCGCTCCCGGCAGCGCGTTCTCGGCGCATACGCATGACGGCGGCGAGGAATATCTGGTGCTCGACGGCACCTTCCAGGACGAGGACGGCGACTTTCCCGCCGGTTCCTATGTCCGCAACCCGCCAACCTCGTCGCATACCCCAGCCGCACAGGACGGCACCACGATCCTCGTGAAACTGCACCAGTTCGACCCTGCAGACCGTGCTCACGTCCAGGTCGACAGTCGCGCGGCGGACTGGGAACCGACGGCGGACGGTGTGGAGACGCTGCCGCTGCACACGGACGTCCGGGAAGAGGTCTTCATGGAGCGTTGGGCGCCCGGCACGACGCGCACACTGGACGCTTCGGGCGGGCTCGAGGCCTTCGTCATCGCGGGGACGCTGACCG
The DNA here is from genome assembly GCF_024158125.1 of Futiania mangrovi. Lineage (NCBI taxonomy): Bacteria > Pseudomonadati > Pseudomonadota > Alphaproteobacteria > Futianiales > Futianiaceae > Futiania > Futiania mangrovi. The sequence continues at coordinate 140,121 of NZ_JAMZFT010000004.1, forward strand.
AAGGCGAAGACATGCTCGGGCATTGGGACTGGCTGCGGCTTCCGGTCGGGTCGACCTTCAGGGGGACCGCCGGGGCAGAAGGAGCAGAGGTCTGGATAAAGACCGGTCACCTGCGCCACGTCGCCCGATGACCAAGACGGAAGCCGCGATCGCCGGCCTGTACCGAATCCTGAAACCGAAGCGGCCGCCTGGGGATGAAAACCTGGGGGTGATGGAGACGCCGACACGCCTCACGACGGATCGCCGCATGCCGCTGCCGTGGCCCCTTCACCTTGCCATCAGGAACTCCGCCACCGCCTGGTAGGCCGGCAGGGACGTCGGGTCGATGAACCCGTTCTGCGCGCGCGGGTACGAGGCAAGGCGTACCAGCACCATCTGGGCCACGGGATCGATATAGATCGTCTGCCCGTGGACCCCGCGCGCGGCGAACGCGCCGTGATCGTTGTGGAACACCCACCACTGGCTGGTGTAGCTGCCGTTCGGAATGGTCGGGAAGCCCTTGAACTTGGACGGGTCGCCGCCCGCCCGGATCTTCTGCACGACGGCCGCCGGAAACAGCCGCTCGCCGTTGATAGCCCCTTCGTTCAGCATCAGGAGACCGAGCCGGCCCAGGTCGCGCAGGCCCGCCGTCATCCCGCCGCCCGCGAAGGGAACGCCCTTGGCGTCCACGGTCTGATAGGCGTCCTGCTCGGCACCCATCGGGCGCCAGAGCCGCTCGGATGCAAGGTCGGTCACCGCCTTGCCGCTCACACGGCTGATGACCCAGCCCAGCATGTCGGAGTTGATCGTCTTGTAGTGGAAGGCGTCGCCGTGATTGCCCTCGGGCTTCACCTGCTGGAGATACTCCCAATAGCCGTCCGGGCCCCGATAGCCCTCGGGCTTGGGAAGCGGGCTCGCCGCCCGCGAATAGAGCCAGATGTCGGCGTTCGGATCGGAATAATTCTCCGAATACCGAACGCCCGTTGTCATGTCCATGACCTGCCGGACCGTCGCGGTGGCGAAGGCGCTGTCGCCGATTTCGGGGACGATGTCGCGCACGAGGAGGGTGTCGTCGAGCACGCCCTCGGCGACCAGGATCTCGCCCAGAAGGCCGGTGATCGACTTGGTCATCGACATGATGGCATGTTTGCCGCCCTCTTCGAGACAGCCGAAGTAGCGCTCGTAAACGACCTCGCCCTTATGGATGATGAGCATACCGTCGGTGTAATTGGCGTAGAGCGATGCCTCCCACGTCATCTCTTCGGTCCCGTTCGTGGGCATGAAGGTGAGTGCGTCGATACGGGCGCGAAGATCGGCAAATTCTGCATGTGTCGGATAGTCGAGCGGCACCGGCGCGCCGAGTCCCCGGCCGATCTCCTCGGTGGGCAGGAACTCACGCAAGTGACAGACCGACCAGCGCAGTTTCGGGAAGCTGAAATAATTGGAATCCGGCTGGGTGATCAGCTTGTCGGGCGGCGGCGGGAAGCCCTGCATCCAGCCCATGACACGCGGGTCGGACTCCTGCGCGGACAATGGCGCCGTTTGCGCAGCCGCGCCGGCGGTCGAGCAGAACGCCAGCGCGATCCCGAGGCCAAGGGCGGCGGCACCGGAGTTTGCAGGCGGCATTGGTCGGTCCTCCGGCCAGGTTCGCATCGTTTCTTGCAATCGCGCTTTTGATGGTGGCGCAAGAGGCGGGAGAAACGCAAACCGCTAACGGATCCCCGAGGGCATGGGTGCCCCGGGCCGCTCAGAGGACAGCCCTGATCCAGAGGCTCGAGAGCAGGTCGGCGACCTGTTCCGGCGGGCCCGCATGCGCGACGAGGGCGGGATCGTTGCGGACGTAGAGGTTGGCAAGGAACTCGTCGACCATGCCGCCCATGGCGTAGACGGTCATGATCTGCTCCGGCGTGGCGCCGCCCTTCGTGCCCTGCCGCCGCGCGATGGCCTCGGCCGTGCGCAGGTTCCATGTGCCGTTGAGCGAGCGGTAGATCTCCTCAAACTGGGCCGATTCCTCGGTCATCTGCATGAGGCAGCGCAGCAGGCCGCGGTTGAGATGGAACTGGCGGACATAGACGAGCGTGGTGGCATGAACTGCCGCCGGCAGGTCCGGATGTCCGCGCCCCGCCAAGCGCATCAGTTCGAACACGTGATGGGCGAACCTGGACAAGGTGGCGGTGGCGACGTCCATCTTGTCCTTGAAATAGAGGTAGAAGGTGCCTTGCGAGACGCCGGCGTGACTGCAGATGTCGACGATGCGAAGATTGTGAAAGAAGGTCTCCTGCAGCAGGCCGGCGGTGGCCGCCATCAGGCGCAGGCGCGTGCGCTCGCCCTTGCGCAGGCCCGGCTCGTCCGCCGCCGCGCTGAGAATGTCGCTGAAAGGGGCCTCGTCCTGCATGCGCAAATACGCCTCTGACGGTACACGGGGATGAACTGCTGCCACCGTCTTAGCCTTCAACAACGTGGCGACGCCAGCCTCGGCGGAGGATCCGCCTCTTCCGGCGTCGCGCGCTTTGCGAGTCCCGTCATGCCGGTGCGGCGATCTCCGGAATCCGGTCGATCCAGGGTGCGGCACGTTCGATCTGTCCGGCGAGCTGGAACAGGATGTCCTCGCCCCCGAAGCGCGCCGCGAACTGTACGCCGACGGGAAGGCCGTCCTGAGTCCAGTGAAGCGGCATCGTCATCGCGGGCTGGCCGGTGGCGTTGTAGAGCGGCGTGTAACCGCAGAAGTTCCAGACGGTGTCCGGATAGCCCTTCCCGACGGAGTAATCGAACGCGCTGCGCGGCAGCGGCGGCTTCGTCAGCGTCGGCGACAGGACGATGTCGTATTTTTCGTGGAACTGGGCCATGCGCCGTCCCGCCGCGTGCATCGTCCGCGAGGCAAGGTAGAAGTCGGCGCCGCTCGCCTCGCGCCCTGCCTCGAGGAACGACCAGATCGCGGGCAGGAAGTCTTCCTCGCTGACCGGCTTGCCCTTCATCCGCGCCTTGACCTGGACGTTGGCGTACATGCCGACACCCAGGATGATCGTCGTGGCCCAGCCGATCCCGTCCTTCTGGGCGTCGAGACCGTGGTCGGCCTCCTCGACCGTGTGGCCCAGCGATTCGCAAAGGCGCGCGGCCTGCTCCGTCGCGGCGATGCATTCCGGATCCACGTCGGTCGGGAACGGGGAGCGCAGGCACAGTGCTATGCGCAAGGGACGCGGATCGCGTCCCACGAGGGCGAGATAGCTGTCGGGCGCAGGGGGCGCCCAGTACGGGTCGCCATAGTCGGGCATGCAGCTGGCATCGAGGATCGCCGCGCTGTCGCGCACGGTGAGCGTGCAGGCGTGCTGCGTGCTCATGCCGATCAGTTCCTCGCCGACATCGGGCGCGTAGGTGACGCGGTTCTTCGAGGTCTTCAGCCCAAAGAGCCCGCAGCAGGACGCCGGGATCCGGGTCGATCCGGCACCGTCGCTGGCATGGGCCGCGGGAACGATGCGCGAGGCGACGGCGGCCGCGGAGCCGCCGCTCGACCCTCCCGCGGTGTGGTCCAGCGACCAGGGGTTCATCGTGGCCCCGAACATCGTGTTGTAGGTGTCCGCCGCCAGCCCCATCTCCGGCACGTTCGTCTTTCCGAACATGACCAGGCCTGCGTCCCTGTAGCGTGAGGTGACGGTGCTGTCGAAATCGGGCACGCCCGCCATGAAGGCATTTCCGGCCGTGCTGCGCACGCCCTTGTAGGAGGCGCGCAGATCCTTGAGCAGGAAGGGCACGCCAGCCAGCGGACCCGTGCCGACGCCGGCGTCGATCTGCGCGCGCGCCTTGTCCTCGAACATCGTGATGACGGCGTTGATTTGCGGATTGAGACGTTCGAGACGGCGCAGCGCCACGTCGAGGAGTTCGCCCGGCGTCGTTTCCTTTCTGCGCACGAGGTCCGCAAGGCCCAGCGCGTCGTGCCGGATGTAGTCTCTCTCCTGGATCATCCCCGAAGTCTCCCTGATGTCGTGGCATTCGCCATTGCGGCTTCCGGCGGCTTCGGTCTGCGCGGCCCGGTGTGCCCTGGCTCCGGGAGCCTGCAGCCCGCGTGCTGCCGCGCGTCAAGAGTGTTGCCAAAAACCGAAACTGATGTCAGGTTTATCATTAGAGCGGCGCTGACGGCAAGTCGGAACAAGGCGCGCAATTCCCAGAACACGAACAGGGAAGGGGAGTGGGAGATGAAGAGAGTTCTAGCAGCGGCAATGATCATGCTGGGCAGTGCGACGGCCGCCACGGCGAGCGAGCCCATCAAGATCACGGTCATCCAGGACGCGACGGGGAGCGCGGTGCTGGAGGCCTATGCCACCCAGGTCTACCGGGGCTTCGACCTCGGCATTCAATGGGCGACCGACGGAACGGGCGAGGTTCTCGGCCGCAAGATCGAGGTGATCCGCAAGGACACGACGGTGAAGCCCGACCGCGCCCGCTCGCTTCTGGCCGAAGCCTATGAGGACGGATCCGTCCTCGCCGTCGGCTCCACCTCGTCGGGTATCACGAAGGCGATGCTTCCGGTCGCTGCCGACTACGAGAAGATCCTTCTCGTCGCGCCGGCCGTTGCCGACTCCATCACCGGCGCGGACTGGAACCGCTTCATCTTCAAGTCGTCCCGCAACAACTCCTTCGACATGCAGGCCCAGGCCGTGGCGATGAAGCTCGACGAGAACACCTCGATCGGCATCATCGGCGAGGATTACGCCTTCGTGCGCGACGGGGCGGCGGCCCTCAAGGAGGCCGTGAAGAAATACGGCGCGAAGGTCGTCGCCGAGGAGTTCGTCGAGGTGAACGCGGCCGACCTCACCCCGGCGCTCGAGCGTCTGGGGCAAGCCATGCAGCCGCTGCCGGGGCGCAAGCTGCTGTTCGCCTATTTCGGGTTCCTGCCGAACTACATGGGCAAGATCACCAACTGGGGCCCTGACCGCTACGGGCTTGAGCTGACGTCGATCGTCCTCACGCTGCCGCAGCTCGAGTCCTTCAAGGTCGCCCCCGGCATGGAAGGCGGTGCGTTCTATTACTACGAGCTGGAAAACAACCCGGTGAACGACTGGCTGGTCGCCGAACACCAGAAGCAGTTCGGGTCGCCTCCGGATTTCTTCACGGTCGAGGGCTTCGCCGCCGCGTCGGCCATCGTCACGGGGCTGAAGAAGGCACAGTCGACGGAGACCGAGGATCTGATCGCCGCGATGGAGGGCATGGAGTTCGCCTCCCCGCGCGGCACCATGCGGTTCCGTCCGGAAGACCATCAGGCGATGATGCCGATGTATCACGCAAGGCTTGAAAACCGGGACGGCGTCGCCTGGGCCGTGCCGACCCTGGTGCGCAAGATCGAGCCTGAGGAGTTCGACATTCCGATCCGTAACACGCGCTGAGCCCTTTGTCCGCGGCAGGGAGGCGACCCTCTCCCTGCCGCGGTCCCTCGCACGCCTGCGCACCGGCCCTGCGGGTCGTCCGTGTGCGCCGTTCTCGTCACGCGACCGGGAAGCTCGTCCATGCACACCGAGGCTGCTCCAGGCACCGGCCACTCAGTCATCGAGACCGTCGGCCTCTCCGTTCGCTTCGGGGGCCATCTGGCGGTCAGCGACGTGACGTGCGCCTTCAACGCGGGCACGCTGACCGCCATCGTCGGACCGAACGGGGCTGGAAAGACCACCTATTTCAACCTGATCTCCGGACAGGTGCGCGCGACATCGGGAACCGTCCACCTGCACCGCGAAGACATCACCCGCATGACCGTGGCGCAGCGGACGAAGCGCGGCATCGGGCGCGCCTTCCAGTTGACCAACCTGTTCCCGCGGCTGAGTGCGCGGGAGAACATCCGTCTCGCGGTGCAGGCCCGCGCCCGCACGGGAGACGATTTTCTGGCGCTCTGGAGCAGCCACGTCGAACTGATCGACAAGGCCGAGCACTTCCTCGAGATCGCGGGCCTCGGCCACCATGCGGCGACACCTGCCTCCGCGCTCAGCCACGGGGACCAGCGAAAACTCGAGGTGGCGCTTCTCATGGCGATGGAGCCCGACGTCTACATGTTCGACGAGCCCACCGCGGGCATGAGCGTCGACGAGGTGCCGATCATCCTCGATCTCATCCGGCGGGTGAAGGCGCAAGGGGACAAGACGGTCCTCCTGGTCGAGCACAAGATGGACGTCATCCGCTCGCTCGCCGACCGCATCGTCGTGCTGCACAACGGCTGCGTGGTCAGCGACGGCGAACCGGCGGAGGTCATGGCCTCGGACGTGGTGCGCGAGGCCTATCTCGGCCGGGCTGCCGCGGCGCGGGAGGGCGTGCGATGACCGGGCCCATCCTCCGCCTCGACAAGGTCCACACGCACATCGGCCAGTACCACATCCTGCAGGGCGTCACCTTCGACGTGCCCGAGGGCGCGTTCACGGTGATCGTCGGGCGAAATGGCGCGGGCAAGACGACGACCCTGAGGACGATCCTCGGCCTGTGGAAGGCGAGCGCCGGCTCGATCCGGTTCCGCGACGCGGAGATCTCGCGTCTCGACACCTCCGAGATCTCGCGCGCGGGGATCGCCTATGTGCCCGAGAGCATGGGCATCTTCGGCGACCTGACGGTCCGCGAGAACATGCTGCTGGCGGCGCGCACGGGGCGTTTCGACAAGGACCGCCTCGACTGGGTGCTGGGCCTGTTCCCGCCGCTGCGGAAATTCTGGGGACTGGCGGCCGGCAACCTGTCGGGCGGCCAGAAGCAGATGCTCTCGATCGCACGCGCGATCATCGAGCCGCGCGAGCTTCTTCTGGTCGACGAGCCCACGAAAGGGATCGCGCCGGCCATCATCGAGGACATGATCGACGCCTTCCTCGAACTGAAGCGGATGAACACGACCGTCGTTCTGGTCGAGCAGAACTTCGGTTTCGCATCCGCCCTGGGCGACACGGTGGTCGTCATGGACGACGGCCGTGCCGTGCATCGCGGCGCGATGTCCGATCTCGCTGCCGACCAGGACCTGCAACAGAAATATCTGGGACTTTCGCTCCATGACTGACACGAACCTGCCCGGGACGGAGGGAAGGGCCGGCCTGCTGGCCGGGGTCGACTGGGCGCCCCTGGCGGTCGTCGCGGCGGCTGCCGTTCTCGCGCTCGCCCTCATCGGCTCGCCCAGCGTCTGGCTGACGCTGACGGTCGCGGGGCTCGCCATGGGCATGATGATCTTCATCGTGGCGTCGGGGCTGACGCTCGTCTTCGGCCTGATGGACGTGCTCAACTTCGGTCATGGCGCCTTCGTGACGGTCGGGGCCTACCTGGCGTTCACGATCCTCGCGGTCACGACCGACCTCGTGATGGCGGACAGCCTGGCGCAGAACCTCGCCGCGCTGCTGATGGCGGTTTGCGTGGCGGCCGCGGGCGCGGCGGCCCTGGGCTTCCTGTTCGAGCGGATCATCGTGCGCCGGGTCTATGGCGACCACCTGAAGCAGATCCTCATCACGATGGGCGGCATGATCATCGTCGAGCAGGTGGTGATGATGATCTGGGGTCCGCAGGAGCAACTGGTCCAGCTTCCCGAGACATTGCGCGGTGCGGTTCCGCTGGGCGATGCCATCGTCGAGAAATACCGCCTGCTCGTAGTCGTCTTCGGGGCCGTCCTCTTTGTGTTGATGCACCTGTCGCTGACCCATACGCGCCTCGGTCTGCTGATCCGTGCCGGCGTCGAGGATCCGGAGATGATCCAGGCGCTCGGCTACCGTATCCGCCGTCTGTTCGTGGGGCTGTTCGTTGCCGGTTCGGCGCTGGCGGGGTTCGGTGGCGTGATGTGGGTGCTCTACCGGGGCACGCTCACGGCCGACATCGGCGGCGAACTGATGATCCTCGCCTTCATCGTCGTGATCATGGGGGGGCTGGGCTCGATCAGCGGCTGTTTCATAAGCGCGATCCTCGTGGCGATGGTTGCGAACTATGTCGCCTATCTCGTGCCGGAGGTCGCCATGACCTCCACCATCGTGCTGCTGGTCGCGGTCATCTCGTGGCGTCCGCGCGGCCTTTTCCCGCTGACCCGGCGATAGGAGGAGGCGGATGCTTGACGCGCTGCTTTCGAGGGACTTTCCGCGCAGCCGCCTCGTCACGGCCATGCTGCTCGTGCTCGTGGCCGCAATGCTGTCGGCGCCGCTGGCGGTGGGCGGGCTGCCGATCATGAACGTGTTCGTGAAGATCGCGATCTACGCGGTGCTGGTGGCCTCGTTCGACCTGCTGCTCGGTTACACCGGCATGATCTCGTTCGCGCACACCATGTATTACGGGATCGGTGCCTATGGCGTGGCCATCGCGCTGCGCAGCATGGGCGCCGGGTGGGATGCGATCGCGCTGGGTTTCGTCGTAGCCGCGGTGCTGTGCCTCGTCGTGGCCGCGGCTGTCGGTCTCTTCAGCATGCGGACCAGAACGATCTTCTTCGCGATGATCACGTTGGCCGTTGCCAATTCCTTCGCGGTGCTGGTGAACCAGTTCTACACCGTGACCGGAGGCCACGACGGCCTGATCTTCCAGATCCCCAAGATGCTGAAGCCGGCGTTCGTGATCCTCCCGCGCAGCGTGCTGGGCGTCCCGGTCAACGGTACGGTCCTGACCTATTATGCGATCGTCGTGATGTGCGGCCTGCTGTTCGTCCTGATGCTCCGCCTGGTGAATTCCCCGTTCGGCAGGGTGCTCCAGGCGATCCGGGAAAACGAGTTCCGCGCCGAGGCGCTGGGCTACAATGTGCTTCGCCACCGTGTGGTCATCAGCTGCATCGCCGCGGTGATCGCCTGCATGGCGGGGGCGATGAACGCGATCTGGCTTCGCTTCGTCGGGCCGGAGGTCACGTTCGACCTCCAGGTGATGCTCGACGTGCTGCTGGTCGTGGTCATCGGGGGCATGGGAACGCTTTATGGCGCCGTGGTCGGTGCCGGCCTGTTCGTCATGGCCGAGACCTATCTGCAAGGCGCCATCGCCTCGGCCGCGCCCTGGGTGGAGGGCATCCCCGTCCTCTCGGTCGTCGTGCATCCCGACCGATGGATCTTCTGGCTGGGTGTCCTCTTTGTGCTGAGCGTCTATTACTTCCCGGAGGGGATCGTCGGGCGCTTGCGCAACAGCGCCGTCAATCGGCGAAAGCAGCCCGCGTCGCATCATTGAGGTCCGTGCCGGGAGGGTTGCAGTCTGCGTCCGCCCGCCCGGCATGTGTAGCGCGCTGCGGTTCTGCGCTCCCGTCAGGGCGAAGGCCATCCAAGGCAACGCGGATGCCGCCTGCTGCGACCCATGCGTGCCGGGGGCGGGCGGCCTCGGCGTTGCGCCCGGTGCATCGTCCTTCCCAACAACTGCGAGAGATGTGATGGTGCCGCCGGAATGGCCGGGCGGCGCCTTGCAAGCGAAGTGAGTGGCACCCCGTGCCAGGGTTCGGGCATCGCCTGCGGGCCGGCAGCCTGCACTCGCGGAGCGGGCAATTTGGAGCGTGGATGATGTTCGAGACCCTGGCCGCCGCGCTCAACTGGTTCGGGATCGTCGTCTTTGCGGTGACCGGGGCGCTGGTCGCATCCCGCAAGCAGATGGATATCGTCGGCTTCGTCCTGCTTGGTGTCGTCACAGGGATCGGCGGGGGGACGGTGCGCGACCTGCTGCTCGGCCGGGCGCCCGTGTTCTGGATCGGGCAGCCGGAGTATCTCGCCGTCTGCGCCGCGGTGGCGGCGGTTGTCTTCTTCACCGCGCATATCCCGGAATCGCGCTATCGCCTGCTGCTGTGGTTCGATGCGCTGGGGCTTGCGGTCTTCGCGGTCACGGGTGCCGAGACGGCCTTTCTGGCGGGGGCCGGCGTTGCCGGTGCGATCGCCATGGGAATGATCACGGCGACCTTCGGCGGGATCATCCGCGACATTCTCGGCGGTGAGAGCCCCGTGATCCTCAGCCGCGAGATCTATGTGACCGCCGCGCTGGTCGCGGCCTGTCTCTACGTGGCGCTGGCGGCGGCAGGCGTGGCGCGTGAGGTGGCGCTGTGCGCGGGGTTCGCCGCCGGTTTCGGCCTGCGGGGCGCTGCGCTCACCTGGAACTGGACCCTGCCACGCTACAGACCGCGTCCGGGGCGGTAGGGGGCGGCTGAAAGGCCGCAGCCGGCACCCATTGCGTTCAGGGCCCAAAAGGCCGAGCCTCCACGAAAGGCGCGCGCCACGAATCGCGCATCCGGGAGGCCCAGTCCGGCGCGCCCGGCGTACTGCATGGGCCACCCCAGCCGTTTCGGAAATCGCGAACGGCACCGGGAAAGGACAGGACAGCGATGGCGACCTCGGCCGAACGCATGCGGGCCTGGCAGGGTCCCGCCCTCCTGAGTTTCGGATTCAGACCCTTCTTCCTCGGTGCGGGGCTTTGGGCCGTGCTCGTCATGCTCGTGTGGCTCCCGATGCTGGGCGGCGACATGAGCATGCCGACCGCCTTCGACCCCGTGTCCTGGCATGCGCATGAATTCCTCTTCGGCTATCTCGGTGCGGCGGTGGCCGGCTTCCTTCTGACGGCCGTACCGAACTGGACAGGGCGGCTGCCGATTGTCGGCTGGCCGCTGGGTGCGCTCTTTGCCGTCTGGATCTGCGGACGTGTTGCCATCGCCACGTCGGAATGGTGGCCTTTCTGGCTCGTCGCCCTTGCGGAGCTTGCATTTCCGGTGCTGCTGGCGCTGGCTTTGGCGCGTGAAATCGCGGCCGGGAAGAACTGGCGAAACCTGACCGTGCTGGCGGCCCTTGGGGTCCTGACCCTGGGCAATGGCGTCTTTCTGTGGGAGGCCGCACGGGGCGATTACGCGGCGGGCGGGGCCGGCCTGCGCATCGGCCTTGCAGCGGCCCTGATGATGATCGCGCTGATCGGCGGCCGCATCGTTCCGTCCTTCACGCGCAACTGGCTTGCGCGCCGCGATGCTGGAAGGCTCCCGTCGCCGGTTGGCGCCTTCGACCGTGCGGTGCTGGCGGCTACGGGCGTGGCGCTCGCGGCCTGGGTGGCGGCGCCGGACGAGGCGGCGACCGGGATCGCCCTGATCGTTGCAGGCGTGCTGAATGTGGCGCGGCTCGCCCGCTGGTGCGGCCACCGGACGGGAGCGGAGCCCCTGCTGTGGGTTCTGCACGTGGGCTACGCCTTTCTGCCGCTGGGTGCGCTGGCCGTCGGTGCAGAAGTCTTGTGGCCCGGCCTGTTGGGCATGGCAGCGGCACAGCATCTCTGGATGGCCGGTGCCATCGGGGTGATGACGCTTGCCGTGATGACGCGGGCGACGCTCGGCCACACGGGCCGGTCGCTGACGGCGGGGCAGGGTACGACCATTCTGTTTGTGCTGATCGTCGCGGCGACGCTGCTGCGGATTGCGGCAGGTGCCGCGCCCGACCATGCTTCGCTGTTGCACATGCTGGCCGGCCTGGCGTGGCTTGGAGCGTTCGGCGGCTTCGTGCTGCTCTACGGGCCGTTGCTGCTGCGCCCGCGGGGTGGGCGCTGACACCATGGGCTGGAGCGGTTTCGTTCTGGCCTTTGCGGCCTTTTTCCTGACCCATGCAGTGCCCGTGCGCCCGCCGGTGCGGCCCTGGCTGGTCGCGCGTCTCGGGCCGAGGGGGTTTGCGCTCGCCTACGCGGCGCTTTCCCTCGCCGTGCTGGGCTGGCTGATCGTCGAGGCGGGACGGGCGCCCTATGTCGAACTCTGGGAACCCGCCGCGTGGCAGCGGCACCTGACGCTCGCCGCCATGCTGCCGGCCTGCCTTCTGCTGGCGGTGGCGGCGGGGCGGCCCAACCCGTTCTCCTTTGGTGGCCCGCGGGACGGCTTCGACCCTGCGCGCCCGGGCGTCGTGCGCTGGATGCGCCATCCCCTGCTTGTCGCGCTGGCGCTCTGGGCGGGGGCGCATGTCGTGCCCAACGGCGACCTGGCGCACGTGATCCTGTTCGGAGGCTTCGCGGCCTTCGCCCTGGCGGGCCACGGGCTTGTGAACCGGCGCCGGAGGCGGGAGCTTGGACACATCTGGGCGGACCTCGATGCGCAGGTGCGCGCCGGTTCCCTGTTCCCGCGCCCGCCCTCTTGGCCGCGCCTCGTGCTGAGGCTGGTTGCGGGTGTCGTGCTCTATACCGGGCTGATCGGCTTGCACCCTGTCGTGTTCGGCGTAAGCCCGCTGTCCTGACCGGAGCCCGCCCTGTGCCCGCGCGGCGGAAAGACGTCTTCCGTTTCCGCACCGGCGCGGCATATTCTTTCGCGCCACTTTCCGGCGGGCAGGTCCAGGGAGGAGAAGCGGCACCATGCGTCTGACGTTGCACAGCGACTATGCGTTGCGGACGCTGATGTATGTGGCGCTGGCGCCCGAGCGGCTGGTCAGCATCGCGGAGATCGCGGAGCGCTACGGCATTTCGCGCAATCATCTCATGCGGGTCGTCCAGGAACTGGCGCAGAAGGGCTTCCTTGAAACCCGGCCCGGCCGTGCAGGCGGCATGAAGCTGGCCGCCCGGCCCGAAACCATCCGCCTGGGCGCCGTCGTGCGGGATATGGAGCCCGACTTCGCACTGGTCGAGTGTTTCCATCCGAACGGGAATTGCCGGCTGGCGCCCGACTGCCAATTGGGTGGCGTTCTCGACGAGGCGCTGTCCGCTTTCCTCGCGGTGCTCGACCGGTACACGGTCGCCGACCTGATCGCGCCTGCAAACGCGCTGCGTGCCCGCCTCGGACTGGAGACGACGGCGCGGCAATAACCCGGGGGCGACCTGCGCATCCCCGATCGCGAGCGCCCCATAAGTGCAGAAAATCCTATCTCTTCTGGCCATTGACGCACATCAAGTTTGGTCGGCTTCAAACAATGTATCCAAAATACATTGTTTGAAGCCGAGGACAGGCGATGCGCATCTCACCCCGGACAGGCCGTTGGAAAAGGCTGACTGCCGCCGTCCTGACCGGCTTCCTCTTGCTGTTCGCGGCGATCCCCGCAAGGGCTGCGGAACTGCCCCGCTTCCTCAAGGAGCTTTCGCCCGGCGACCTGGTACCCGGCGCCACCGCCTTCGGCCCGTTGCGGGAGGAGGTGCCCGTCGCCCCCGTCCTCAAGGATGGCGCGACGGTCGGCTATGCCTATCTGACGTCCGATTTCGTTGGCACGACGGGCTATTCGGGCAAGCCGATCCATGTGGTGGCGGCCATGTCGCCCGATGCGGTGCTCACGGGCATCCGCCTCGTCGACCATGCAGAACCCATCGTGCTCGTCGGGATTCCGCAAGCGAAGATGACCCGCCTGGTCGAGGGGTACGCGGGCGTCGACCTTAAGGTCGAGGCCGCGGCAGGCGGATCCGCGCACGACCTCGACATCATCTCGGGCGCGACCGTCACCGTGATGGTGATCGACGATTCGATCATCCGGGCGGGTCTGAAGGTCGCGCGCGCCCTTGGCCTCGGGGGGCTTGCGCCGGAGGTGCGCAGCACCGGGCCCGCGCGTGCAATCGACCGGGAGATGAGAGCGGTCGAGGATTGGGGAACGCTCGCGGGCGACGGCACGATCCGGCGCCTCACGATCGACGTCGGGCAGGTCAACAGGGCCTTCGCCGAACAGGGCGACCCACGCGCCGCTGCCCGCCCGGAACGGGGCCCCGAAACGGACGCCTTCATCGACATGGCTGTCGCGCAGGTCAGCGTTCCCTCGGTCGGCCTCAGCCTTCTCGGGCAGCAGGAGTACGCCAATCTGGAAGCCTGGCTGCAGGAGGGCGAGCACGCCATCCTCGTGGCTGCGCGCGGGCGCTATTCCTTCAAGGGTTCGGGCTATGTGCGCGGCGGCATCTTCGACCGCATCCAGCTGATCCAGGGCGACCGGTCCGTCCGCTTCTTCGACAAGCAGCATCGCCGCCTGGGCGAGATCGCGGCGGATGGCGCGCCCGCCTTCACCGAGATCGATCTGTTCAGGATCCCCGCGGATGCCGGCTTCGATCCCACGCAGCCCTGGCGGCTTCAGCTTCTGGTGCAGCGTGCGGTGGGTCCGGTGGAGAAGACCTTCCTGACCTTTGATCTCGGCTACCGTCTGCCCGACCGCTACACGACACCGGTCGGCGCACCTGCTGCCTTCGACGCCGCGACGGGTGAGGCAGAGGCGAAGGCCGCGCTCTGGCAGCGCATATGGCGCGACCGGCAGGTGGAGATCGCGGGTCTCGCCGTCATGCTGACGGTGCTGACCGGGGCGTTCTTCTTCCAGATGCAGGCGACGCGGAACGAGCGGGCGTTCTTCTGGTTCCGCATGACGTTCCTGACCTTCACGCTGGTCTTCATCGGCTGGTACGCGAACGCGCAGCTGTCGGTCGTGAACCTGATGGCGCTGGCGGGCGCGCTGAAGTCGGGGTTTTCGTGGGATGCCTTCCTGCTCGACCCGCTCGTATTCATCCTGTGGTTCTCGGTAGCCGCCGCGCTGATCTTCTGGGGCCGCGGGGCCTATTGCGGCTGGCTGTGCCCGTTCGGCGCGCTGCAGGAGCTGACGAACCGCATCGCGCAAGCCCTGGGCGTGCCGCAACTCCGCCTGCCCTGGGGGCTGCACGAGCGCCTGTGGCCGCTGAAGTACATCATCTTCCTCGTGCTCTTCGGCGTGTCCCTCGCCTCGATCCCGCTGGCCGAAACGCTGGCCGAGGTCGAGCCCTTCAAGACCGCGATCGTGCTGAAGTTCGCGCGGGCGTGGCCGTTCGTCGCCTTCGTCGTGGTGCTGCTGCTGGCCGGCCTGTTCATCGAGCGGTTCTACTGCCGCTACCTCTGCCCGCTGGGTGCGGCGCTGGCGATCCCCGCGCGGATGCGGATGTTCGACTGGCTGAAGCGCTATCACGAGTGCGGCCACCCCTGCCAGACGTGCAGCAACGAGTGTCCCGTCCAGGCGATCCACCCCACCGGCGAGATCGCGCCCAACGAATGCATCAACTGCCTTCACTGCCAGGTGCTCTACCAGAGCAAGGCCAAGTGCCCGGTTGTCATCCGGCAGGTGAAACGCCGCGAGGCGCTCGCCAAGAGCGGTCTCGCGCCCACAGAAACACCAAAGGCAAAGGAGAAGAGCCATGCCTGACGACCTGAAACCCATCAAGATGTCGCGGCGCGCGATGCTCGGCGCATCGGCGAGCGGGGCGGTGCTCGCCGCCACCGGCGGCACCGTCTACCTGGCGGGCGGCGCCACGCCCGCACACGCGGCCGGCGTCAACCTCGCACCCGGCGAACTGGACGAGTATTACGGCTTCTGGTCCTCGGGCCAGACGGGCGAGTTGCGCATCCTCGGCGTGCCCTCCATGCGCGAGCTGATGCGCGTGCCGGTGTTCAACCGCTGCTCGGCGACGGGCTGGGGCCAGACCAACGAGAGCCTCAAGATCCTCACCGAGGGTCTGCTGCCGGAGACGAAGGCCTTCCTCGCCGCCCACGGCAAGAAGACCTACGACAACGGCGACCTGCACCATCCGCACATGTCGTTCACCGACGGCACCTATGACGGGCGCTATCTCTTCATGAACGACAAGGCAAACACGCGCGTGGCGCGCGTCCGCTGCGACGTGATGAAGTGCGACAGGATCATCGAGATCCCGAACGCGCACGACATCCACGGCATGCGGCCGCAGAAGTTCCCGCGCACGGGCTATGTCTTCGCCAATGGCGAGCACGAGGCCCCGCTCGTCAACGACGGGCAGATCCTCGACAGCCCCGAGGAGTATGTGAACATCTTCACGGCCATCGACGGCGACACCATGGAGATAGCCTGGCAGGTGATCGTCTCGGGCAACCTCGACAACACCGACTGCGACTACCAGGGCAAGTACGCGTTCTCGACCAGCTACAACTCCGAGATGGGCATGACGCTCGCGGAGATGACGGCAAACGAGATGGACCATGTCGTCGTCTTCAATCTCAAGGAGATCGAGGCGGGCGTCGCCGCCGGCGACTACCAGGTGCTGAACGGCGTGAAGGTGCTCGACGGGCGCAAGGGGCAGAACAAGAAGTACACCCGCTACATCCCGATCCCGAACAGTCCGCACGGCATCAACACGGCGCCCGACAAGCGCCATGTCGTCGTGAACGGCAAGCTGTCGCCGACCTGCTCCGTCATCGACGTGACGAAGCTCGACGCGCTGTTCGAGAGCGATGCCGAGCCGCGCTCGGCCATCGTGGCCGAACCGCAGCTGGGCCTCGGACCCCTTCACACCGCCTTCGATGGCAAGGGCAACGCGTTCACAACGCTCTTCCTCGACAGCCAGGTGGTGAAGTGGAACGTCGAGAAGGCGATCCGCGCCTATGCAGGCGAGAACGTCGATCCGATCATCTCCAAGGTCGACGTGCACTACCAGCCCGGCCACAACTCGACCTCCATGGGCGAGACGGCGGAAGCCGACGGCAAGTGGCTGATCTCGATGAACAAGTTCTCCAAGGACCGGTTCTTGAACGTCGGCCCGTTAAAGCCGGAGAACGAACAGCTCATCGACATCTCGGGCGACGAGATGAAGGTGGTCCACGATGGGCCGACCTTCGCGGAGCCGCACGACAGCATCATCGTGCACCGCTCCAAGGTGAACCCGCAGACCGTGTGGAAGCGGGACGACCCGACGTGGGAGGAGGCGCGCCAGCAGGCCGCCGCCGACGGCGTCGACCTGGACTGGGGCGCGGACGTGATCCGCGACGGCAACAAGGTGCGCGTCTACATGCACTCCGTCGCGCCAATGTTCAGCCTCGAGAAGTTCACGGTAAAGCAGGGCGACGAGGTCACGATCTACGTCACCAACCAGGACGACATCGATGACCTGACCCACGGCTTCTGCCTGTCGAACTTCGGCATCGCGATGGAGGTCGCGCCGCAGGCCACCGCCTCGGTCACCTTCATCGCCGAACGTCCGGGCGTGCACTGGTACTATTGCCAGTGGTTCTGCCACGCGCTCCACATGGAGATGCGCGGCCGGATGTTCGTCGAACCGCGGGCGACCTGACGATGCGGCGCCTCCTGCCCGTGCTGGCGCTCGTGCTCTCCGCCCCCGCTTGGGGCGGGGAGGTGCGGGTCCGTGCCGTGCCGGGGGCGCTCGTCGGCGCGGTTGCGGCGGCGGAGGCGGGCGACCGTCTCCGCCTCGCGCCGGGCACCCATGACGGGCCGGTCGTCATCGACCGCCCGCTCACGGTCGAGGGCGAAGGCGGGGCCCGCCCCCGCGTCGACGGGGGCGGCGAGGGCTCGGTCTTCCTCGTCACCGCGCCCGACGTGACGATCCGGGGACTGGAGATCGTCGGCTCCGGCTCCGGCCACGAGGAGATCGACAGCGGCGTGCGCCTGCTCGAGGGGGCCAAGCGCGCTCTCATCGAGGACAACCGCCTCCTCGGCAATCTCTATGGCGTGGACATCCACGGGGCGCAGGACGCCATTGTGCGCGCAAACGTCATCGAAGGACGCCGCGACCGGCGGATGAACGACCGCGGCAACGGGGTCTATGTCTGGAATGCGCCGGGTGCGGAAGTCGTGGGCAACGACATTCGCTGGGGGCGCGACGGCGTCTTCGTCAACACCTCGCGCGCCAACGTGTTCCGTGGCAACCGCTTCCGCGACCTGCGGTTCGCCGTCCACTACATGCACGCCAACGACAGCACGGTCGCGGACAATGTCAGCATCGGCAACGACCTTGGCTACGCGGTCATGTTCTCACGCGGCGTGACCATCGCGGGCAATGCCTCCATCGGCGACCGCGCGCACGGCATCATGCTGAACTACGCCAACGACAGCCGTGTCGAGGGCAACCTCGTGCAGGGTGGCGAGGACCGTTGCCTGTTCATCTACAACGCGCACAAGAACACCATCCTCGGCAACCGCTTCGAGGGCTGCGCCATCGGCGTGCACTTCACCGCCGGGTCGGAGCGCAACGAGATCGCCCGCAACGCCTTCATCGGCAACCGCACCCAGGTGAAATACGTCGGCTCCCGCTGGGTCGACTGGAGCGTCGATGGGGTGGGCAACCACTGGTCCGACCATGCGGGCTTCGACCTAGACGGCGACGGGATCGCGGATGCGCCCTACCGCCCGAACGACACCATGGACCGCATCCTGTGGACCCAGCCTGCCGCGCGCCTGCTGCTCGGCGCACCCGCCGTGCAGTTGGTCCGCTGGGCGCAGCGGGCGTTCCCCGCGCTGCTTCCGGGCGGCGTGATCGATCCCGCGCCGCTGATGGCGCCGCCGCCCCTTCCCGAACCCGCATGGGACATCGCGAAATGAGCCTGATCGTCGACAAGGCAACCCGCCGGTACGGCACCGTTGAGACGGTTTCGGCCGTCTCCCTGCGCGTGGGTGCTGGGGAGCGCGTGGCGCTGCTCGGCCACAACGGCGCGGGCAAGACGACGCTGATGAAGATGATCCTCGGCCTGAACCCGGTCGACGCGGGCCGGATCGAGGTGTTCGGCCATGCACCCGGAACCCGGGCGGGCCGGGCTGCCTGCGCCTATCTTCCCGAGAACGTCGCCTTCCACTCCTCGCTGACGGGGCGCGAGCAATTGCGGCTTTACGCCCGCCTGAAGGGGGAGGCCGCGCGCGCCGCCGACGGCCTGCTGGAGCGGGTCGGCCTCGCGGATGCCGCGAACCGGCGCATCGGCACCTATTCGAAGGGGATGCGGCAGCGGCTCGGCCTCGCCCAGGCAATGCTGGGGCGCCCGAAGCTCACCGTTCTGGACGAGCCGACCTCGGGCCTCGATCCCATCTCGCGGCGCGACTTCTACGCGCTGGTGGACGAACTGGCGGAGCGGGGGGCGGCGGTTCTCCTGTCCTCGCACGCGCTGACGGAACTGGAGGCGCGCACCGACCGCATCGCGATCCTGCGGGACGGGCATCTCGTCGCCGACGCCGCGCTCGACGCCCTGCGCGCGCAAGCCGGCCTGCCGATCCGCCTGACCGTGCGGGCCCGCGCCGATGCGGTGGAGGAAGTGGCGGGGCGCCTGGGCGGCACGCGGCTCAACGGGCGCTCGGTCGAGCTCGCCTGTGCGCCCGCCGAGAAGATGGACCGGATCGGGGACGCCGCCGCTCTCGGCGCGCTCGTCGACGACATCGACGTGGTGCCGCCGAGCCTCGAAGACCTCTACCGCCACTTCAGCCGGAGGGATGTGCCATGAGCGCCGTCCTTGCCATTGCCGCCGCCGAGCTGGCCATCGCGCGGCGCAATCTGTGGATTGCCATCGCCACGGCGCTCATGGTGCTGTTCTCTGCCGTGCTGACCTTCGCAGGCTCGGGGCCGACGGGGACGCTGGGCGTCGACCTGCTGACCGTGGCGGTCACCAGCCTGACGACGCTGTCGGTCTACATCGTGCCGCTGATCGCGCTGCTGCTCGCCTTCGATGCGGTTGCGGGCGAAGCGGAACGCGGCACGCTTGCGCTGATCCTCAGCTATCCGGTGCCGCGCGCGGCGATCCTCGGCGGCAAGTTCCTCGCGCACCTCCTCGTGCTGGCGGGCGCGCTCGCCACGGGCTACGCGGTCGCGGGCGGCATGGCGTGGACGCTCGACCGGGTGAGCGGGGAGAGCCTGGCCGCGCTCCTGCGACTCTTCTGGACCGCGTGCCTGCTCGGCGCGGCGTTCCTCGGCCTCGGCTACGCCGTGTCGGCGCGCGTGCGCAATCCGGGGGCGGCGGCGGGCCTCGCCATCGCGCTGTGGCTGGTGTTTGTGGTGCTCTACGACTTGGGCCTGCTGGGCGCGCTGGTCGCCGATGCGGGCGGAGCCTTCACGCAAACGGTCTTTCCCTGGCTGCTGATCGGCAATCCGGCGGACGCCTTCCGCCTCGCCAACCTGCCGCAGGGCGAGGTTGCTGCGCTTGCGTCGGGCGTTGCAGGGGCTTCGCGTGCGGTGTCGGGGGCAATGGCGCTCGCCTCGCTCGCCATCTGGCCGGCGGGCGCGCTGCTGCTTGCGTGGGCTGCCTTTCGGAGGGTGATGCCATGAGAGCGCTCTTCGCATTGCTTCTCCTGCTGCCCCTTGCCGCTTGCGACGATGCGGCGGTTGCCGTCGCGCCGCCGCCGCCGGCCGAACTCACAGCGGACGCGGCGGGATATTTCTGCCAGATGACCGTGCTCGACCACCCAGGCCCCAAGGGACAGGCGCATCTGCAGGGCCATGCCGCGCCGCTGTGGTTTCCGCAGGTCCGCGATCTCGTCGCCTTCGTCAAATCCGGAGAACGCTCGGCCGACGTCGCGGCGCTCTACGTCAACGACATGGCGCAGGCGGAGAGCTGGGAGCGCCCGGGCCCCGGCACCTGGATCGCGGCGGAGGATGCCTACTACGTCGTTGGGGCAGACATTGCGGGCGGCATGGGCGCGGGCGAGATCGTGCCCTTCGGCACGGCCGACGCGGCGCGTGCCTTCGCAGGGGAATTGGGCGGCGCAGTGCTGCGCCTTGCCGACATCCCGGCCGATGCAGCCCTGGGTGCCGTGACGCCGGTCGCGGACGGGAGGAACTGACATGATCGCACACCTTACACGCCGCCGCTTCCTGACCATCGCGGCCGCTGCGTGCGCGCTGCCATCGGCGGCCGCAGCGGCTGAAGTTGCCCCGGTGTACCGCTGGCGGGGCATCGCGCTAGGCGCGCCCGCGTCCATGACGCTTTCTGGCATCGAAGCGCTGGACGGCGCGCGGATCGCGGCGCGCGTGGAGGCGGAGGTCGTGCGCCTCGAAGCGATCTTCAGTCTTTACCGCCCGGCAAGCGCGCTGCTGCGGCTGAACGCCGAAGGGCGGCTCGAGGCGCCCCCTCCGGAATTGCTTGAGGTGTTCGGCCTTTGCGATGCGCTTTGGTACGCGACGGGCGGTGTGTTCGATCCGACCGTACAGCCGCTCTGGGCGCTGAAGGCCATGGCCGCACGTGAAGGCCGTGCGCCATCAGCGCACGAGCTCGCGGATGCCCGGCGCAGGATCGGCTGGCGCGATGTCGCCTGGGACGAGCGCGGCGTCGCCTTCGCCCGGCCCGGCATGGCGATGACGCTGAACGGCATCGCACAAGGGTTCGTCACGGACCGGATCGCGCGTTTGCTGCATGCCGAGGGTCTCTCCGGCGTACTGATCGACATGGGCGAGATCGCCGCCAGCGGGCATCGTCCCGACGGCAGCGCGTGGCGTGCCGGAATCGCGGACCCGCAAGGCCGGATCGTGCGGGAAGTTCGTCTCGGCGACCGCGCGCTGGCAACCTCGGCTCCGCTTGGCCCGCAGGACGGGCCGGGAGCGCACGTCTTCGACCCGCGCACCGGTGGTACCGCGTCTGCCTGGTCGCTTGTCTCCGTCTCGGCCTCCTCCGCCATGCTGGCCGACGGCCTGTCGACGGCCCTGTGCCTCGTGGAGGGCAAGGCGCAGGCATTTGGCGTGGCCGGAAGATTTCAGGATGCCCGGATCGAGGTGCTTGCGTCCGCCTCCT
Source organism: Futiania mangrovi (assembly GCF_024158125.1). Classification (NCBI taxonomy): domain Bacteria; kingdom Pseudomonadati; phylum Pseudomonadota; class Alphaproteobacteria; order Futianiales; family Futianiaceae; genus Futiania; species Futiania mangrovi. The sequence continues at coordinate 161,446 of NZ_JAMZFT010000004.1, forward strand.
GACGGCCGGAGCGCGCGCGCCGGAAACTGCCAGGGGTCTCGCCCTGCCGGTTTGCGAAAGCCCGGACGAAGTGCGAGAGGTTCGAAAAGCCGGTGGCACCCGCGACATCGGCGAGCGGCAGGCCCGTGCCGGTCAGCAGCCGGGCGGCAAGGTCGAGGCGCAGCCGGCGATAGAACTCCATCGCGCTCATGCCAAGTTCGGCTGCGAAAAGCCGCTGAAGCTGGCGCTTCCCGATGCCCGAAAGCCGCGCGACCTGGTCGAGGCTCAGGGGATCGGCGAGATGGCTTTCCATCAGTTCGACCGCCGCCGCCAGGCACGGGTTCATCAGGCGGTAGCGGCTGCCCGCGGCTGCCCGCTGTGGATCGTCCGCCGGGCGGATGCGGGTCTGGATGAACCAGTCGCTGACCCGGCGGGCGAGCGCCGCCCCATGCTCGCCCGCGACGATGGCGTGCATCATGTCGAGCGGGGCGGTCCCGCCCGCGCAGGAATAGCGGTCGCGGTCGATGACGAACAGCCGCCGCTCCATCATGTGGTCGGCGGACCGGGCCTGCAGCGCCTCGTAATGCTCCCAGTGCACCGTGAACCGGCGGTTGGCGAGCAGGCCGGCTTCGGCAAGGATCGCCGCGCCCCCGGATATGCCGCCGAGCGGCACCCCGCGGGCGCCAAGCTGGCGCAGATAGGCGGTGAGACCCCGGTGACGGAACCCGACCGGATCGCCGCCCGCGACGACGAACACGAGGTCGAACCCGGTCCCCGCCTGCGCAATCGGCGTGGTGCGGAACAGCGCGCCGACGGACGCATGCGCCTCCTCCCCCTCCAGCGACAGGAAGCGGAGGTCGTAGAGCGCCCGCCCCGACAGCAGGTTTGCCGCCCGCAGCGGCTCGACCGCCGCCGCCGTCGACATCAGCGGGTACCCGTCGACCAGGATGAAGCCGAACCGGCGCGGTCTGGGCGTGTCGGAGCGCATGGCGCTATATGAACATGAAATGTCATTGAGGCAACATTCGTTTCGCCCGCGCGGTGCTAGGTCTTGGTGCGGAAGCATGGGGCCTCGCGATGCGCTACTCGGCACTGCGGCTACTCAAGGAAGGGCTGACCGGCCATCGCGGATGGACGCCCGCCTGGCGCGACGCCGACCCGAAGGCGCACTACGACGTGGTGATCGTGGGCGGCGGCGGGCACGGGCTCGCGACCGCCCACTATCTCGCCACGGTCTATGGCGTGCGCCGGATCGCAGTCCTCGAGAAGGGGTGGATCGGCGGCGGCAATGTCGGGCGCAACACGACCATCGTCCGCTCGAACTACCTGCTCGACGGCAACATCCCCTTCTACGAATTCTCCATGAAGCTGTGGGAGGGGCTGGAGCAGGACCTCAACTACAACGCCATGGTCAGCCAGCGCGGCGTGCTGAACCTCTGCCATACCGACGCGCAGCGCGACGCCTACCGGCGGCGCGGCAATGCCATGCGGCTGCACGGCGTGGACGCCGAACTGCTCGATGCGGACGGCGTGCGGGCGCTGGCGCCTTTCCTCGACTTCGAGAACGCGCGCTTTCCAATCAAGGGCGGGCTGTTGCAGCGGCGCGGCGGCACCGTGCGCCACGACGCGGTTGCCTGGGGCTATGCCCGCTCCGCCGACCGGCACGGCGTCGACATCGTCCAGAATTGCGAGGTCACGAGGTTCCGTATCGAAGGCGGGCGCGTGACCGGCGTCGAGACCACCCGCGGGTTCGTCGCCTGCGGCAAGGTGGGGGTCGCGGTCGCCGGAAACTCGGGCCGGGTGATGGCGATGGCCGGCCTGCGCCTGCCGATCGAGAGCCACGTCCTCCAGGCCTTCGTCAGCGAGGGGCTGAAGCCCGTGCTGCCCGGCGTGATCACCTTCGGGGCGGGGCATTTCTACGTCAGCCAGTCCGACAAGGGCGGGCTCGTCTTTGGCGGCGACATCGACGGCTACAACTCCTACGCCCAGCGCGGCAACCTGCCCGTGGTCGAGGACGTGGCCGAGGGCGGCATGGCGCTGATGCCGTTGATCGGCCGGGCCCGCCTGCTGCGCATGTGGGGCGGGGTGATGGACATGTCGATGGACGGCTCCCCGATCATCGACGTGACGCCTGTCGAGGGGCTCTGCTTCAACGGCGGCTGGTGCTACGGCGGCTTCAAGGCGACGCCGGCGTCGGGCTACGCCTTCGCGCACCTGCTCGCAACCGGCGCGCCGCACCCGACGGCCACCGCCTACCGGCTCGACCGCTTCCGGCACGGCCGCATGATCGACGAGAAGGGCGCGGGCGCCCAGCCGAACCTGCATTGAGGAGGGTGCGCGCATGATGATCCCTCACCCCCTGCTCGGTCCGCGCGACGCGCAGGAGTTCGTCTATCTGGGTGACGCCTCGCTGGTCGCGCGCCCGGACGGCATGGCGGAGGATGCTCTCGACCGCTTCCACGACTACCTCTACCTGCGCGACAATCCCGCGGGCGTCCATCGGGAGCTTTGGTTTCACGAGCATGGCGACCGCTCCTGGCTGGTCGTGACCCGCAACACGCTGACGCACGAGATCCTGAAGGCCGAACTCGCGCGCGACGTGGCGCTGGCCCTGGGGCGGGACCGATGAGCCAGGCGAACCGCCTCGCGGGCGGCCTCGTCGACCGTGGCCGGACCCTGCGCTTCCGCTTCGACGGCAACACGTTCGAGGGGCATCCGGGCGACACGCTCGCCTCCGCCCTGCTTGCGAACGGCGTGCGGCTCATGGGCCGCAGCTTCAAGTATCACCGCCCGCGCGGCGTCTTCTCCGCAGGCTCGGAGGAGCCGAACGCGCTCGTCGAGTTGCGCCGGGGCGCGCGGCGGGAGCCGAACACCCGCGCGACGGTCGCCGAACTGTTCGACGGGCTGGAGGCGCAGAGCCAGAACCGCTGGCCGTCGCTTTCCTTCGACGTCATGGCGGTGAACGGCGCGCTCTCGCCCTTTCTCGCGGCGGGCTTCTACTACAAGACCTTCATGTGGCCGCAGAGCTTCTGGGAGAAGGTCTACGAGCCGCTGATCCGGCGCGCGGCGGGCCTCGGGCGTCTCGCCGTGGAGGCCGACCCCGATCTCTACGACAAGGGCTTCCTGCATTGCGACCTGCTGATCGTCGGCGCGGGGCCTGCGGGTCTCGCGGCGGCGCTGACGGCGGGCCGCGCGGGCGCGCGCGTCGTGATGGCGGACGAGGATTTCGCCCCCGGCGGGCGGCTGCTGGCAGAGACCGCGCCGCTCAACGACGCGCCGGCCGGCGCGTGGGTCGCGGGCGCGCTCGAAGAACTCGCAAGCCTCCCCAATGTGCGGGTCATGCCGCGCACGACGGTCTACGGGGCGTTCGATCATGGCATTTACGGTGCGGTCGAGCGGGTCTGCGACCATGTGGCGGCCCCCCCGCCGGGCAAGCCGCGCCAGACGCTCTGGCGCATCTACGCGCGCCGCACGCTGCTGTGCGCGGGGGCTATCGAGCGGCCGGTCGCGTTCCCGGACAACGACCGCCCTGGCGTGATGATGGCGGGCGCGGTGCGCGCCTATGTCAATCGTTGGGCCGCTGCACCGGGCCGCTCGGTTGCGGTCTTTGCCGCTTGTGACGACGGGCACCGGACGGCGAGCGACCTGCTCGCGCGCGGCGTATCCGTCGCGGCCATTATCGACCCGCGCGCGGATGCGCCGTCCCATGCGGGTTGCGAGGTTCTGTCGGGCGCCTCAATCGTCGGCACGCACGGCCGCCTCGGCTTGCGGGGAATTGCCGTGCGCTGCGCAGATGGCAGCACGCGCACGCTCTCCTGCGACACGCTCGCCGTGTCGGGCGGCTGGAACCCCAATGTGCACCTGACCTGCCATCAGCGCGGGCGGCCAAAGTGGGACGAGGCGCTCTCGGCCTTCGTTCCCGGCCCGGATCTGCCGCCCGGCATGGGCGTCGCGGGCGCGGCTGCGGGTGTCTTTTCCACCCACGGTGCGCTCGCCACCGGCGCGGAGGGGGCGGCGCAGGCGCTCGGCGATCTCGGCATGCGCTGCATGCCCGCCGCGCTTCCCATGGCGGAGGGCGCGCCGGTCCGGCAGGCGGCGTTCTGGCACGTGGGCGAAGGCGAGGGGCGTGCCTGGCTCGACCTGCAGAATGACGTGACCGTGAAGGACGTGCGCCTCGCCCACCGGGAAGGCTTCCGTTCGGTCGAGCACCTGAAGCGCTACACCACGCTCGGCATGGCGACCGACCAGGGCAAGACGGCGAACCTCGGCGCGCTCGCAATCATGGCGGCGCTCGAAGGCAGGACGATCCCCGAGGTCGGCACGACGATCTTCCGCCCGCCCTATACGCCCGTGACCATCGGCGCGCTGGCGGGCCGGTCGCGCGGGCGGGACTTCCGGCCCCGCCGCCTGACCCCCAGCCACGCCTGGGCGGTGGAGCAGGGGGCCGTGTTCACCGAGGCGGGCCTCTGGATGCGCGCCCAGTATTTCCCGAAGGCGGGGGAGACCCATTGGCGGGAGAGCGTCGACCGGGAGGCGATGACCGTGCGCCGCGCGGTGGGCGTCTGCGACGTGACCACGCTCGGCAAGATCGACGTGCAGGGCACGGATGCCGCCGAATTCCTCAACCGCATCTATTGCAACGGCTTTGCGAAACTGCCCGTGGGGCGCACGCGTTACGGCCTGATGCTGCGCGAGGACGGCATGGCGATGGACGACGGCACCGCCGCCCGCCTCGCCGAGGATCGTTTCGTGGTGACGACCACGACGGCGAACGCGGTCCCCGTCTTCCGGCACATGGAGTTCTGCCGCCAGTGCCTGTGGCCGGGGCTCGACGTCCAGCTCGTCTCGATCACGGACGCCTGGGCGCAATACGCGGTCGCCGGACCCCGGTCGCGCGACCTGCTGCGCCGTATCGTGGACCCGGCGCACGACCTCTCGAACGAGGCCTTTCCCTTCATGGCCTGCGGCGAGGTGACGGTGTGCGGCGGGCTGCCCGCCCGGCTTTTCCGCATCTCCTTCTCTGGAGAGCTTGCCTACGAGATCGCGGTGCCGTCGCGCTATGGCGACGCGCTGATCCGGCGGCTGATGGCCGCGGGCGAAGATCTCGGCGTCGCGCCCTACGGGACCGAGGCGCTGGGCGTCCTGCGGATCGAGAAGGGGCACCCTGCGGGCAACGAGCTGAACGGCCAGACCACCGGCGCCCATCTCGGCATGGGGCGCATGGTCTCCGCCGCCAAAGACAGCATCGGTGCGGTGCTCTCGCGCCGGGCGGAGCTTGCGCGCGAGGACGGACTGCGCCTCGTGGGGCTCGTGCCGGCCGATCCCGCGTACGGCTTGCGGGCGGGCGCGCACCTGATCGCGGAGGGGCGCCCCGTGTCGGCGGAACACGACGAGGGCTGGATCACCTCCGCCTGCCATTCCCCGCATATGGGCCACGCGATCGCTCTGGCGTTCCTCAAGCGCGGCGACGCCCGGCACGGGGAGACGATCCGCGCGGTCGATCCGCTTTCGGACAGCGACGTGGCCGTGCGCGTGACCTCACCGCATTTCATCGACCCGGACGGAGGGCGCCTGCGTGTCTGATCCCGGCCTTGTCCCCCTCACGCCGCTGGGTGGTGCCGCGCCGCGCATCGACCGCATCGGCGCGATCTCCATTGCGGAGGTCGCCGACCTCGCGCTTGTCTCGCTCGCGGTGCGCGCGGGGCAGGAGAACGCGCTGGCCGAGGCTGCCGCGTCATTTCTCGGCCACCCCTTGCCGGGACCGGGGGAAGGTGCGGCCCGCGCCTTCTGGGCCGGGCCCGGCCAATGGATGCTGCACGGGCGCGGCGCGGAGCACGCGAACCTTGCCGCACGGGTGAAGGCCGCCGTGGGCGGGTCCGCTTCGGTCACCGACCAGAGCGACGCCTGGGCCGCCTTCGACGTTGAGGGCAAAACGGTCGCTGAGATGCTCGCGCGGCTCTGCAATCTCGACGCCGCTCGCATGCCCGCGCACGCCGCCTCCCGCACCCTCGTCGAGCACCTGGGGTGCGTCGTGCTCTGCGAGGTGCCGGCGCGCCGCTACCTCGTACTCGGGCCGCGGTCCGCCGCCGCTTCGCTGCACCACGCGCTCACCGCTGCCGCAATCGGCATCGCCTGACCGCGCCGCCTTGCCGCATCCGCGTGTCCTGGGGGACGCCTCTCACCTGCCCCCGGCCAGTTCCGCAATGCGCGCGTGCAGGTCGGCAGGGACGGGGATGCCGTCGGCATCGCTGCGCGCCCTGTTGGCGGCGCGCCGCTGGCCCGGCAGGTGCGCGCCCTCCTGCGCCGTGATCGCGGCGCACAGGTCCGCGATGCGCGCGCCGAAACCATCGCCCGCGAACGCCGCCGGCGAGATCGCAAGGAAGAACTGGCCGGTGCCGGGCGGCCCCCCGGCGGTCCCGGAGAAGGGGCTCGCATGGATGCCGAGGTTCGCGCCGGAGAGCGCGGCTGCCATCACCTCCACCAGAAGGCCCACGCCGAAGCCCTTGTAGCCGCCGCTCGGCGCCATCGTGCCCTTGAGGCCGACGGCGGGGTCGGTCGTCGGCTCCCCGTCGGGGCCGAGCGCCCAGCCCTCCGGGATCGGCTCTCCCGTGCGCGCCCGCACCATCAGCTCGCTCTTCGCGATGACGCTCGCGCTCTGGTCGATCAGCAGGGCAGGCGCGCCCTCGCCCGGCACGGCCAGCGCGAACGGGTTCGTTCCGACGACCGGCTTTCGGCCGCCAACGGGCGCGATGGAGGCTGGCGCATTGGTGAAGCCCAGGCCGACGAGGCCCGCCTCCGCCAGCCGCGCGGCATGGTAGCCGAGCACGCCGCAATTGTAGGAATTGTGGACCGAGAGGGCCGCGACCCCCTGGCTGCGGGCCAGCGGGACAAGTTGCTCGAACCCTGCATCGATGGCCGGATGGGCGAACCCGTTGCGTGCGTCGGCGCGCAGCGCGCCGGGCGCGGTCTTCGCCACCTCCGGCACCGCCTGGCCGTCGACCTTGCCGCAGGTCACGTGCTCGCAATAGGTCGGCACGTACATCAGGCCGTGGCTGCGGATGCCCTCCCGCTCGGCCGCCGCGACGGCACGGGCCAGCGCGCGCGCGGACGCTTCCCGCGTGCCTGCCGCAACCAGCGCGCCGGACGCCAGGTCCTCGACCTCGGAGGCCGTCATGGTGATGGTGCCGCTCATGTGCCGGTCCTCCGTCCGTTACTGCGGTCCGAACGACCGCTCGAAGAAGTCGACCCAGTTGCCGCCCATGATCCGGGCGACGTCCGCGTCGTCGAAGCCGACGGCTTTCAGTCCGTGCGCGATGCCGCGATGGTCGCGGTTGTCGCGGAACCATGCGGGCTGCGGCGGGAAGCCGGCCTGCGCCGCGGATCCCTCGCCATAGTCGCGCGCGCGCGACCAGCGGCCGTTGCGCATCCATTCGACGACGCTGTCGGGCTGGTCCTGGCACAGATCGCTGCCGATCCCGATGTGCTCCACGCCCATCAGGTCGGCGGTGCGCGCCACCATCTCACAGAACTCCGCCAGCGTGCAGTCCGACTTGCCGCGCAGGTGATGGGGATAGAGCGAGAAGCCCAGCATCCCGCCCCGCGCCGCCAGCGCCTTCAGAACCGCGTCCGACTTGTTGCGCAGCGCAGGATGCCAGGCGGCCGGGTTGGCGTGCGTGATGGCGATGGGCCGCGCCGAGAGGTCGATCGCCTCGAGCGTCGAACGTTCGGCAGAGTGGCTCATGTCGACCACCAGCCCGACGCGGTTCATCTCCGCGATGACCTGGCGCCCCATGCGCGTGATGCCGGGATCGTCGGCCTCGTAGCAGCCGGTCGCGAGCAGGCTCTGGTTGTTGTAGCTGAGCTGCATGAAGCGGATGCCCAGCGTGTGCAGCACCTCCACGAGGCCGATGTCGTCCTCGATGGGCGAGCAGTTCTGCAGGCCGAAGAAGATCGCCGTGCGGCCCTCCGTGTGGGCCCGGCGCACGTCGTCGGCGGTGCGGCCGTGGAAGATCAGGTCGCCGTGATCCTCGAACCGCCGGTTCCAGGCGGAGATGTTGGCGACGGTCTCGCGGAAATTCTCGTGATAGCAGATCGTGACGTGCACTGCCGCGACGCCGCCCTCGTTCATCTGGCGGAAGATCTCCTCCGACCAGCGGCTGTACTGAAGTCCGTCGACAATGAGGGGGGAAGCGAAACTCAAGACGTTGGTCCTCCGGGCCGGAATGGGTCAGCGTGTCTGGGCAGCGACGGGCTTTCGCAGCGCCAGCGTCATCTCGAGGAGCACCGGCGCATTGCGCGGCAACTGGCTCACCCCCAGCACCGAGCGCGGGTGACGCCCCGCCTCGCCAAAGGCGTGGATGAGCACGCGGGAGGCGGCGTCGGCCACGCGCGAGATATCGCGGAAGCCGTCGTCGGCGGCGACGAACACGTCCATGCGCAGCACCCGCTCGACATTGTCGAGGCCGCCCGCGCGCGCGTCGACCCACGCCAGCCCCTGCAGGGCGGCGAGGCGTGCGGACGCGAACGCCTGCTCCGCCGTCACCTCCGCCCCGACGCGGCCCGCATGCAGCAGATCGTTCGCGCCGGTCTTGGGGATCTGTCCGGCGACGTAGGCCGTCGTCCCGTGCACCGCGACGGGGATGTAGTCGAACTCCGTGACGTGCGGTTCGGGCAGGTCGAGGCCTGCCGCGGCAAGCGCCTCTGCGGCGCGGGAGGGGGCGGCGCGGGTCTCCAGGGTCATGCGGCTGCTCCTTGTGCAAGGCGCCTCTGCAGGGCCCATGTCGCGGCGATCAGTGCGACCGCGGCGGCATCGGCTACGAGGTCCGGCGCGACCATCAGGCAGGCCGCCGCGAACAGGCTGGCGCGTCCGTACCAGGGCAAGGCGCGCCCGCCCATCCAGCCGACAACCGCGATGGCGAGGCAGACGATGGAGATGCCGCACCGCGCGAGCGTCGGGAACAGCACCCAGTCGAAGGACTGCAGCAGAAGCTCGGGATTGGCGACGAACAGGAAGGGGATGATGTAGACGGGAATGCCCAGCGCGCAGGCCCGCCAGCCGACCGTGGCCGCGCTCGCCCCCGCAATGGGCGCGGCGGCATAGGCGGAGACCGCGACCGGCGGCGTGATCTGGCCCAGCACCGCGTAGTAGAAGACGAAAAGATGTGCGCCCAGAGGGTCGGCGCCCAGGTCGATCAGCGCAGGCGCGACCAGCGTCGCCTGGATGATGTAGGCCGGCGTCGTCGGCATCCCCATCCCGAACACGAAGGCCGCGATCATGGCGAGGATCAGCGCGATGGGCAGGGAGCCGCCGGCGAAACTGACGACCAGGCTCGAGAAGCGGAAGCCGAGGCCGGAGATCTGCACGATGCCGACGATGATGCCGGCAGAGGCGCAGGCGATGGCCACAACGATGGCGGCCTCCGCACCGGCACGCATCCCGCCCGCGAGCGTGGGCAGCGAGACGAAGGTGCTGCGCCGCACGAACGGGATCGCCAGCGTCAGCGTGACGCCGAAAAAGGCGCAATAGGCGGGCGTGTATCCCTGGACCAGCAGCGTGACGAGCACGACCAGCGGGATCAGATAGGTCCAGCCGCTCGCCAGCGCGCGCCGCGTGGCGCCGGGCTCCGTCGCCTCCATCGGCTGCAGGTCGCGCTTCAGCGCCTCCCAGTGCACGGCGACGAACAGCGCGATGAAATAGAGGATGGCGGGCAGGGCCGCAGCCTTGGCGACGTCCAGGTACTCGATGCCCAGGATTGCCGCCATCAGGAAGGCCGCCGCACCCATGATCGGGGGCATGATCTGCCCGCCGGTGGAGGCGACCGCCTCGACCGCGCCGGCGAACTCCTTCTTGTAGCCGAGCCGTTTCATCATCGGGATGGTAAGCGCGCCGGTCGTTGCGACATTGGCGACGGAACTTCCCGACATGGAGCCCATGAGCGCGCTCGCCACCACCGCCATCTTGGCGGGGCCGCCCCGGCTGCGGCCCGTGGCCGCGCGCGTCAGGTTGATGAAGAAATCGCCGCCGCCGATGGCCTGCAGCAGGGCGCCGAAGACGACGAACAGGAAGATGAACTCCGTCGAGACGCCGAGCGCTGTGCCGAAGATCCCCTCGAAGCTGAAGTACATCTGGTCGACGAACTGGTCGATGCCGACGCCGCGGTGCGCCAGCGGGCGCAGGAAGTCGACGTGGCGCAGATAGGGGCCGAGGAAGCCATAGGCGATGAAGAACACGCAGAGCGCGGTGATCGTGTACCCCAGTGTGCGCCGCGTCAGCTCCAGCACGACGAGGATGGTGCCGAAGGCCACGAACAGCTCGACCGGGGTCGCCGCCTGCGTCCAGGGCGGTCGCACGACGATCGACTCGTGATTGACGATCATGTAGCCGAGCGACACGACGGACAGCGCGATCAGCAGGCCGTCGACAACCGCGCCCGCCCGGCCCCCGCGCGCGCGGTAGACCAGGAAGCCGATGACCAGCGCGAAGAGCAGGTGCACCGCCCTGAGCAGCAGGTTCGGCATCAGCAGGAACGGAGATGCCGCGGCGAGGTGGAACAGCACCATCGAGATCGCGAGGGTGCCTGTCACCGTGTCGAGAAGACCGCGCCGGGGCTGCGTCGTCGTCATTTCGGTCGATGTCCGTGTGAAGGCGGGGTGGCCGCGCGCGGCAGGGACCGGACCTCCCGGCCGCGCGCGGCGCGCGCGTTCAGTTCAGTTTGCTTTCCGAGTAGGCGATCGCCTGCTCGTCGAAGAACTTCTTCGCGCCCGGATGGATCGGCACCAGCATGCCCTTGCCCACGGTGTCCGCCTCCATGTACTTCAACAGCGAATGGGCGCGCTGGAACTGCGAGAGGTTCTTCCAGATCGTCGAGACGACGCGGTAGGCGACCTCGTCCGGCATCTTCTCGTTGGCGAAAAGGAAGGTCTTGGTCCCGACCGTGGTCGCAGGCTCCTTCTGGCCGCCGTAAAGACCGGCGGGCAGCGTTACCTTCTCGAACCCGCCGCCGTGCTTTGCGAGATAGGCATCGACCTTGCCTTCATCGAGCGAGAGGGCGCGCATCGGGCGCGCGGTCTCGTTCTCCAGCACGGTGGTGTGCGGGTAGAGCGATACCCACATCACGGCGTCGAGTTGCCCGTTGCGCAACGCCTTGTGCGATTCTGCCCAGCTCAGCTTGTGAAGCTGGCCGCCGTTCGCCTCGATGTCCTCGATCTTCATGCCATAGACGTCGAGCAGGTTCACGAACGCGTTCCACGACGTCTGGCCGGGCTGGCCGGCACTCATCTGCTTGCCTTTCAGGTCTTCCAGCTTGCGGATGTCGGAGTTCGCGTCGACCCAGATCTGGATCGCGCTCGGGAAGAAGGTCATCAGGCCGCGCACATTCCGGATCGGGCTTTCCGGCTTGGCCGGGTCGCGCCCGTTCCAGGCGTCCCAGGCATTGTTCGCCGAGGTGATGCCGAGATCGGCCTCGCCTGAGCTGACACGCAGCAGGTTGGGGCCGGAGCCGCCGGGCTGCACGTCGACGAGGCTGTTCGGAAACTCCTTGCGCAGCAGGTCGCCCAGGCCGGTTGCGACCACGTTGAAGACGCCACCGGACGGGCCGCCGCCGATCGTCAGGAACTCAGGATCGGCGGCCTTCGCGGCGCCTCCGGACGCGAGCAGGGCGGCGGATGCCAGCGCGCCAAGCGCTGCCGCGCGCAGCCGCGAACGCTTGAGCGCGGAAAAAGCGGGAAATGTCATGTCGGGGTCCTCCCTTCGGGACGTGGGAAGACAAAACGCTAGGTAGCCGCCGGCGTCCGACGCAAGAAAATGATGTAATTATTACATGAAAATTTTTTATTCATTTGTAGGGTCTATGAAAATTTCTGGCCGTGTCAGCACGGATGGCACGGCCCTGGCAAGCTCGGTACGAAAGCTTTCGGCAGCGGGGGAGAGGGATCGGCCCCGCCGTGTCACGAGGCCGATCTGGCGCGTCACGGCGGGGCGTGTGAGTTCGCGGTACATCAGGGCCGGATGCCGGTCGAGCATGGCGGCGAATGCAGGGATCGCTGTGATGCCAAGGCCTGCCTCCACGAGGCTCAGGACCGTGACGATGTTCGAAACCTCGTGCCCGGGCGCCCGCACGCGCTCCGGAATCCGCGTCAGCCGTCCGATCAGGGGCTGGATTCCCGTGTCGGCGGCAAGCCCGATGATCCGCATGTCGGCGATTTCGGCCCAGGAAAGCGGACCGGATCGGCGGGCGAGGACGTGGTCCTTGCGGAATACCGCGCCGAAGCGGTCGGAAAACAGGGGTGTGAACGCGAGGTCCGGGTCGCCGGCGAAGGCGCCAGCGATACCGAAGTCGACTTCGCCGCTGCCCACGCGCCGCCATACGCCGGAGGTGTTGTCGTCGCGCAGGTGCACCTTGATGCCGGGAAACGCCTCGGAGAAGCTGGCGACCACGCGTGGGATCAGCATTGTCGCAATCGACGGCAGGACGGCCAGCGAGACGCGCCCCGACTTCCGCTCGGCGATCGCGCGCGCATTGGTGACGGCGGTGTCGAAATCCTCCAGCAGGCGCGCGACGGTCGGCAGGAACTTCGCGCCCTCCTCGGTCAGGCTGAGGCGGCGCGTGGTGCGGTCGAAGAGCTTGAGGTTCAGCGCCTCCTCGAGTTGCCGGATCGCGACGCTGAGCGAGGGTTGCGTCACGGACAGCTTCTCCGCAGCGCGCGTGAAGTTGCCGCATCGCGCGACTTCGACAAATGCCCTGAGATAGGCGATGGTCACAGCCATGGACGATCACCCTAAAGCATGAACGTCGGTACAGTCATTGCTGTTATTTATTTATTTGGGGGTGTGCGGCACCCGCTTCGATACCGTCAGGGCACCCTTGCGGAGGCTGCGCGTGCCACTGGCGGCCCGCCGTGCCACACTTTCCCTGGCGTGGGGCAGGGGGGCAGCCAGGGGGGCAGGATATGTTCGTTCACGTGGTGATGATGCGGTTCGTGCCTGACGTGGACGAGGCCTTTCACGCCCGCGTCGAAGCCTATGCGAGGCGGATCCGCGCCGAGGCGCAGGGGCTTCTCCAGTACGAATACGCCGTGAACGATGCCGAACGCTCGCAGGGCTATACCCACGCGGTGGTCAGCGCCTTCCGCACCTCCGCCGATCACGACGCCTACCAGGTGTCGGCAGTTCACCAGGAGATGAAGGCGTTCATGAGCCCGGCCATAGCGGAGCTTGCGGTCTGCGACTCCGTTCTGCCGGACCGGTCCTGAGGGAGGGGCAGGCGGACCTCCCGCTTCAGACGATGTCGCGGGCGCGCAGGTCCGCGATGGCGGTGGCGTCGTAGCCGAGGTCTGACAGGATCGCGTCGGTATGCGCGCCACATTCCGGCGCCGCGGACACGAAGGTTTCCGGCGTGCGCTCCATCGTGATCGGCTGGCGCACGAAGGGATGCGTGCCGACGCTCTCCGACGCGAGCGGCCGCGCCATGCCCAGCGCCCCGACCTGTTCGTCGGCGAAGACCTCGTCGATGTCGTAGATCGGGCCGCAGGGCACGCCGGCCTCGTTCAGCCGCGCGATCCAGACCGCGGTCGTGTCGGTCAGCGTGACCGCCTCGATCGCGGCGTTGAGGGCGTCGCGGTTGACCGAGCGTGCGCCCTCCGTCTCGTAATCGGGATTCTCGGCCCATTCGGCATGGCCGAGTGCCACGCAGAACCGCCGCCAGATCTCCTGGCCCGACGCGCCGATGTTCATGTAGCCGTCGGACGTCCGGAACACCCCCGTCGGGATGCTGGTCGGGTGGTTGTTGCCTGCCTGCTGCGGCACCTTGCCGTCCATCAGCCAGCGCGCAGACTGGAAGTCGAGCATGAAGATCATCGCCTCCAGCAGCGAGGTGTGGAGCCATTGCCCCTTTCCCGACCGCATCCGTTCGTAGAGCGCGAGCAGGACCCCTTGTGCGGCGAACAGCCCCGCCGTCAGGTCGGCGACCGGGATGCCCGCCCGCACCGGCCCCTGTCCGGGCAGCCCCGTGATCGACATGAGGCCGCCCATCCCTTGCGCGATCTGGTCGAAGCCCGGGCGCTTCGCATAGGGACCGCGTTGCCCGAAGCCCGAGATGGAGGCGAGGATGATGCGCGGATTGACCGCCTTCAGCGCCTCGTACCCGATGCCGAGCCGGTCCTTCACGTCGGGACGGTAGTTCTCGACAACCACGTCTGCGCCCTCGACGAGGCGAAGGAAGATCGCGCGCCCCTCGTCCTCCTTCAGGTTCAGCGTCATCGACCGCTTGTTGCGGTGCAGGTTCTGGAAGTCCGACCCGTGCCGCGGCCCGCCCATGTCGGCGGCGGTGGAGACCTGCGGCGGCGTCTCGATCTTGATGACGTCGGCGCCCCAGTCGGCAAGCTGGCGCACGCAGGTCGGGCCCGCGCGCACCCGCGTCAGGTCGAGGACCTTCACGTCGCTCAGGACATCCGCGGCTGGCGTGTGCGGCATTGCATTTCCCTTCTTCTTCCCGCGGCGCGGTCGAGATCCTGGCGCAAACGCCAGTCTTCGCGGGCGTCACTCCAGGGGCAGGGCGCGCAGGTGTGCCGTGCGCTGCCGGGCCGCGGCCAGGAAGATCGTGAGATCGCTGCCGCACAGCACGAAGCGCATGCCGTGCCCGATGTAGCGCTCGATCACCTCGGGCGACCCCACCCCGCCGAAGCCCGCGTGCTTGCCGTGTTTCGCGCACGCGGCGACGACGGTACGCACCGCGGCCTCCATCTCCGGCGCGTCGACCTTACCGGGAATGCCCATTTCCATCGAGAGGTCGCTGCAGCCGATCAGCAGGATGTCGACGCCAGGCACCGCTGCAATCGCGTCGGCGTTGGCAATGGCTTGCGGCGACTCCAGCATGATGACGAGCAGGGTCGAGGCGTTGATCTCCGCCGTCACCTCGGCCAATGGCGGGCTCTCGAAATCGACCTGCGGCAGCGCCGAGGTGACCGAGCGGTGGCCGACGGGCGGATACTTGCAGGCCTCGACCATCCGGGCGGCAAGCTCCGGCGTGTCGACATGCGGCACGACGATCCCCTGCGCCCCGCCGTCGAGTGCGCGCGTGGCGTGGAACTTCTCCCAGCCGGGCACGCGGACGATGGGCGTGATGCCCGCGTCCTGCGCGGCGACGCAGATCTGCACCGCGCAGTCGAGGTCCATGGAGTTGTGCTCCATGTCGAGGAACAGCCAGTCGAAGCCCGCCGTGCGCATCAGCTTGCCGGTGTCGACCGTGCGCGCCTGCCGCAGCCCGACGCCGAGCGAAAGCTCCCCCCGCTCCAGCCGCTCCCGCGCGATGTTCCTGATCGTCATGGGCCCCTCTCAGCGTCCGAGATAGCTGCGCAGCACCGCCGGGTCGTGGGCGACTTGGTGACCCGTCGTCTCCAGCGCGATCTCGCCGTTTGCGAGCACGAAGGTCGGCCCCGCCAATTCCGCGGCGACGCCCACGTTCTGCTCGATCAGGAAGATCGTCATGCCTTCCTCGTTGAGACGCGCGATGGTCGCGACCATCTCCTCCACCATCAGCGGTGAGAGACCGTGCGAGGGCTCGTCCATGAGCAGCACCTTCGGGCGCGCCATCAGCGCCCGGCCGATGGCGAGCATCTGCTGCTCGCCGCCGCTCATGGAGCCCGCGGCGCGCCTTGTCTTTTCCTTCAGGCGCGGGAAATAGGCGTAGACCTTGTCGAGGTCCTCGCGGATGCCTGCCCGGTCGTTGCGCGTGATCGCGCCAAGCACGAGGTTGTCATGCACCGTCATGGTCGGCCAGACGAAGCGGCCCTGCGGCACCTGCGACATGCCGCGCACCACGATGTCGTGCGGATGCAGGCCGGCGATCGGCTTGTCTTCCAGCCAGATGCCACCCGCCTTCGGCTTCAGCAGGCCGCTCATGGCCTTCAGCAGCGTCGTCTTGCCGGCGCCGTTGCCGCCGAGCAGGGCGACGATCTGGCCCTTGCCGACCGCGAAGCTGACGTCGCGCAGAACCTCGGTCAGGCCGTACCAGACGCTCAGGTGCTCAATCCGCAGCATCGATCGCCTTCCCCAGATAGGCCTCCTGAACCTCGCGGTTCGCGATGATCTCGTCGCCGGTGCCCTCGGCGATCTTCGCGCCGGAGTTCAGTACCGTGATGCGGTCGCACACCCCCATCACGAGGCGGATCACGTGCTCGATCATCACGATGGTGATGCCGCGCTCGTCCCGGATACGCCGCAGCAGCCGGTCAAGCTCCTGCACGCGCGGCGGGCTGAGGCCGACGGCGGGCTCGTCCAGCAGCAGGACGGATGGCTGGCTGACCAGTGCGCGGGCGATTTCGATCAGGCGCTGCTGCCCGAACGACAAGGCCCCGCCATCGCGCTCCGCGAACTGCCGCATGTTCACGAAGTCCAGCGCGGCGAGCGCCTTCTCGCGGGCGTCGGCATCCTCCTGCCGGACCGACGGCAGACCCAACGCGGCCGTGAAGACGTTCGCGCCCATGTGCTGATGCAGGCCGGTCATGACGTTTTCCAGCACGGTCATGCCGCTGAACAGCATGGATGTCTGGAAGGTCCGTCCGACCCCCTTCGCAGCAATGGCGCTGGGTTTCAGGCCGGAGATCACCTCCCCGTCGAGCAGCACCTGGCCCGCACTCGGCGGGGTCAGGCCGCAGATGGCGTTGAGCAGCGTCGTCTTGCCCGCGCCGTTCGGCCCGATGATGCCCCGGATCTCTGCGGGCGGGACGTCGAGGTCCACGCCGTCGAGCGCCTGGATGCCGCCGAACGAGAGCGACAGGCCGCGGGTTTCGAGATGGCTCATGGCCGCCTCCCGCCATCCTGGTGGTGCGTCTCCGACCAGCCGGGCACCCAACGCTTCAGCGCCGCGGCGATCCCGCCGGGGAAGAACAGCAGCGTTAGCAGCAGCAGCGCACCGAAGGCGATCTCCTGCACCTCCTGGAAGCCGCGCAGCAACTCCTGCAGGCTGATCAGTGCGATGGCTCCGATGATCGCTCCGGCGATCGAACCGAGCCCGCCGATGATGACCATCGAGAACTGCAGGACGATCTGGAACAGGTTGAACGATTCCGGTACCACGACGCCGAGCAGTGCCGTGAAAAGACCGCCCGCGAGCCCCGCGTAGAGCGCGCTCACGCCATAGGCGACGGTCTTGTAGACGGTGAGGTCGATGGCCAGTGCCTCCGCCGCCACCTCGCTCTCGCGGACTGCGATGAAGGCACGCCCCACGCGCGACCGGGAGATGCGGTAGGCCATCGCGACGAAGACCACGACGAGCAGGAGCGTGAGGTAATAGAGCCCCATGTCCTTGCCGAGCCCGATCGCTTCGAACGACACCGGCGGCAGCACGAACCCGGCGTTGCCGTATGTCACCGCCTCCCAGTGGATGAAGACCCAGAGCGCAAACTGGGTGAACGCAACGGTACCCAGCGCAAGGTAGAGGCCCTGCAGCCTCAGCGCAGGCAATGCGACCAGAAGGCCGATCACGGTGGCTAGGATCGCGCCCGCCGGAAGGGCGAGCCAGAACGGCCAGCCGCCGTCGTACATGAGCAGGCCGGTGCAATAGGCGCCGATCCCCATCAGCGCGCCATTGGCAAAGACCAGCTGCCCGGCAAAGCCGATGATGAAATTCAGCCCCACGGCCAGGAGGATATAGATCAGTGCAAGGTTGGCTGCATAGGCAAGGTAGGGGTTGAACACCAGGGGCCAGACGGCAAAGGCGGCCAGCCCGGCGAGAAAGATCGTCCTGCGGCCGATCAGGTGCGCAAGCCATGGAAGTGCCATCAGGCCGGAGGGGCCGCTGCGTTCAGGATCGGTGCTCATACCCGGCGCAGCCCCCGCGCTCCGAACAACCCGCTGGGCCGCACGACGAGAACGACCATGATGATGACGAAGGCAGAGACTTCCTGGACGCTCGAATGGATGTAGGTCCCGGCGAGCGCCTCCAGCACGCCGAGGAGCAGGCCGCCGAGGATCGCCCCGCCCATGCTGCCCAGGCCGCCCAGGATCGTCGCCGCGAACGCCTTCAGCAGCAGGATGAAGCCGACGTCGGGCGTCAGCAGCGTGAGCGGCGCCATCAGCACTGCAGCGACGCCTGCCAATGCGGCGCTCGTGCCCCATGTGAGCGCGTAGATCCGCTCGACCCGCATGCCCACCAGGTAGGCGGCGTGCGGGTTCTCAGCTGTCGCCTGCATCGACTTGCCGGCGCGGGTGAACTGGAAGAACGCGATCAGCAGCACCATGCAGACCGCGACACCCGCGATGACAAGAAGCTGCTGCGGAAAGACCGGCGTTCCGAGCACCCAGACCGGCGCGGGGCTCACGGGCGAGGGGAAGGTCACGACCTCGCCCTGGCCGCCCCAGAAATGCCGCCCTATTCCCTTGAGAAGAAAGGAAAACCCGACGGTCGCCATGACCATCGCCAGCGGTTGCGCATGGATCAGCGGCCGGTAGACCGTGCGGTCCGTGATCAGGCCCAGCACGAAGGCCCCAAGCACCGCCAGCAGCAGCGACGGGATGTAGGGCGCGCCCAGCATCACGTGGAACGTGTAGGCAAGGAAGCCGCCGATCATGAACAGTTCGCCATGGGAGAAGTTCATGTGCCCTGTCGTTCGGTAACAGAGCACCAGGCCCACGGCGACCAGCGCATAAAGCGCGCCTGTCGTCAGCCCCGAGGACAGCGCATAGGCAAGAAGCACGGTGGGTCTCTCCGTTCGGTGGCGGGAAGTGCGCAAGCGCGAGCGGCAGATTGACCCCGGGGATGTGCCCCGGGGTCAGCTGGCCGCATGGGCGCGGGTATCAGCGTTTCGGTACTGCCACGCCGACCCGGGAGACCTTGCCGTCCTTGATCGCGAAGGCCGCCAGCGTCTTGTGGCACTGGTGATCTTCCGGCGTGCACTTCAGCGGGCCGGCATAGGTATCGGGCTGCATCTCGAGCGTCGAAAGGATGTTCAGGACCTTCTCGCGGGTCAGATCCCGGCCAGCCCGGCGCAACGCCTCGACCGTGAACTGGCCTGCGGCGACGCCGACCATGTGCCAGGAGGAGAACTTCGAATCCGGGTACCGCCGCTCGATGATTTCCTTCCACTTCGCCACTTCCGGCGCGTCGGTGGTGTAGCCGACGGTCGACAGCCCGACGAAGTTGGAGAGTGCATCCTCGGTGCCGACGCCCTTGGCGATGACGTCAACTTCCGACATGGGCGAGGGGCCGACCGTCAGCGGCTTGAAGCCGATCTTGTAGGCATCCCTGAGCCACGGGATACCCGCCTTCGGAAACAGCATCACGATCACGGCGTCCGGGTTCTGTGCCTGCACACGCAACACCGCCGGTGTCGTGTCCGTGGGATCGGGCGCAAGCTCCTCGTAAGCGACGGCCTCGATGCCCTTCGCGGCGAGTGCCTTGCGCATCGGGTCGATGCGTGCCTTGCCCCAGGCGTCTGACTGCCAGACGACGGCGATGCGCTTGGCGCCCCTGTCGAGGGCGTACTGAAGCTGCGCGTAGCCTTCCATCCACGCGGCCGTGTAGGTCGTGAAGATGTAGGGGTTCACCGGCTCCGAAAGGGAATCGGCCGTCGACCCCAGGATCAGCCACGGAACCTGCGCTGCCACGATCTCGGGCTTCTGCGCGATGGCCGCGTTCGAGCAACCGCCGCCCACGATCATGAAGGGCTGGTGCACATGCAGCAGCTTCTTGACGGCGCCGACGCCCTTGCTCGGCAGGCACTCGTCATCTTCCATGATGAACTCGATCTTCCGGCCATGGATGCCGCCGGCATCGTTGACCTCGGCAAACACCGCCGCAGCGGCGCGGATCTGCGGCCGCGTCAGGTTCGAGGCGCTGCCCGTGAGTGCCGTCATGCCGGCGAGCAGGATGGTGTCGTCGGTAACGCCGGTTTCGGCAGACGCCGGTACCGCGGCCGCCATGAGCATTGCTGCCCCGGCAAGCCCGGAAATCAGAGAGAACGGTTTCATTTGCTTCCCCAGACCTTGAGTGAATCCCTTGTGCCGGCCTTCGGGCTTCTTGTGTTTTTCCCTGGCCGGCTATTGTTGTGGTTTCCTTTTTCGGACCGCCTATTTGCGCGGTTCGCAGGGCACCGTACCCATCCGGTCGGCGGGCAGGTGGATCTCCAGCACCTCGTAGTCCTGAGACATGTCGGTCTCGTTGTGGACGACGCCGCCGGGGATGTAGCAGGAGTGGCCCTCTTCCAGATGGAGCTTCTCGCCGGTCTCGAACTCGAGATCGACCCAGCCCTTCAGGATGTAGATGAACTGGCCGTCGCAGGTGTGATAATGCCAGCCCGTCTGCTCGCCGAGCCCCTTGCGGGTCTGGTGGACCTGCGCCTTCATCATGCCGCCGCTGGCCTCGGCAACGCCAAGATCGCGGTACGTGAAGAACGCGCGCCGCCCTTGCACGACGGGTGCTGTTTCTGTTGTCGCATAGGCGATCTTGCCCTTGGGCGCCATCGCTTCCTTGGTATCTGACATGGGTGTCCTCCCGTGAAGTCCGGCATCTGGCTTCTTCGGCCGATGTCCTTGACGCACCACCACCTCCGCGAGCACCGGCTCACGGAACAGGCATCGTCTGCACAAGCGGGCAACAGCGCTGACGGGGCGGCCGGATCGGAAGGACGACACCCCGCGTGTCGTCGTCAGGATGCCACCCCGAAACCGTCAGCGGTACTAATATGAGCATTGACTCATGGTTCATCCAAGTCAAGCGATCGGCGCGGCCTGCCCAGACATCCCCCGGCTGGGATCGGCGTGCGCCGCGTGCGGTCGCGGCGGCCTGAAACCTGGAAAATCGTCGACTTATGAAGGGCCTGACCGGCTTCCCAGGCAGGGGAGGGTGGGGGTGCATGGCTCCATTTCACAAATGCGGATTGGGCAATGACGTCGCCGCGCAGCAGCCGCGCGGCTGGCGTGCTTGGCTTACGGCCGTGCGTTGCCGCATGATGAAAGCGACGAGCGCCGGACCGACGGCGCGGTCTGCACCGACAAGCGCCGCAAAGGCGCCGTGCCAGGGAGACACCGCCCATGCTGTCCGCCGACGACATGTTTGCGATCCACAATCTCTACGCGAAATACAACCTGTGCAGCGACGCGGGCGATGCCGAGGGATATGCCGACTGTTTCACGAACGATGCTGTGCTGACCGTGCAGCCGCAGAACGTCACGCTGAAGGGACGCGAGGCACTGCACGGCCACAAGGTCCGCGACGTCGCTTCGCGCGGCGGGCGTTATCGCCGTCACGTCAACGGCAGCCTGATGATCGAGCCGGTTGATGCCCGCACGGCGCGCGGTCGCTGCTACCTGATGGCCTACAACGGCATGCCCGGCGAACTGCCCGAGATGGGCGACTGCGGCGTCTACGAGGACACGGTGACCAAGGGCGCCGACGGCGTCTGGCGGTTCAGCAGCCGCGTTCTGACCATGGACGGCACGACCTGGTCACGGTCGTGAGCGCCGGGGAGGGCGTACCGATGGATCTCTGGCGAAAGTCAGCCCGCGAGATGGCCTCCGGGGTGGCCGAGGGCAGGTGGAGCGCGACCGATCTCGCCGAAGCGGCGCTCGCCCGCGCCGAGCAAGTGAACGGTGCCGTCAACGCGGTCTGCACGCTCAATCCGAGGGCGCTGGAGGATGCCGCGGAGGTGGATGCGCGACGCAAGGCGGGGGCTGAGCCCCGCGCGCTCGAGGGGGTGCCCTTCGTCATCAAGGACAATATCGAGACTGCGGGCCTGCGCACGACCTTCGGCTCGCTCACGCGCAAGGACAATGTGCCGGACGTCGACGGCATCTGCGTAGAGCGCCTGCGCGCGGCGGGCGGCGTCCTGATCGGCAAGGCAAACACGCCCGAGTTTGCCCACGACGTGGTCACCACCAACCGCATCTTCGGGCCGAGCCGCAATCCCTGGGACCTGCGCCGAACGGCCGGCGGGTCGAGCGGCGGCAGCGGGGCCGCCGTCGCTTCCGGTATCGTGCCGCTGGCCATCGGTACCGACCTCGGCGGCTCGATCCGCGTGCCTGCCGCCTACAACGGGATCGTCGGCCTGCGCACGGTACCGGGCGGCGTGCCGATCTGGCCGGCCGAGTTCGCGTGGGACACGCTGACTTCCCATGTCCACGGACCGATGACGCGCAGCGTGGGCGACGTCTGCCTTGCCATGTCGGTGCTGGCGGGTCCCGATCCGCGCGACCCGCGCTCGCTGCGCACCATCACGCCGGACTATGCGGCTTGCGCTGGCGTCCGCTCGCTTGCGGGCAAGAGGCTGATGTGCGTGCGCGACTTCGCGGGTGCCGTTCCCACCGACCCCGCCGTGCTGTCGCAGATGGAGGCGGCGGTGGAGCGCCTTGCCGCCCTCGGCGCCGGGATCGTCTGGCAGGAGCTCTCCCTCGAAGGGCTGCGGGAGATCGTGTCGGGGACCCGCGCGTTCGGGATGATCGGGCGCTATGCCGGCATCGTCGAGGCGCACCGGGGCGAGCTGATGGAGCAGCTCGTCAACCAGGTCGAAGGCTCCCTCAAGATGACCCTGCGCGATGTGGTGGAGGCCGAGCGCCAGCGCACCGTCTACTGGAACCGGATCCGTCCTTTTCTCACGGACTTCGATGCGATCGTGACGCCCGCGACGGGAACGGCTGCCTTCCGCCTCGACCAGCCCTTGCCGGGAGAGGTTGGCGGCCGGCCGGTGGAGAAATTCTACGATACGCTGCTTGCGGCCTATGCCTTCACCGTGGTCGATGCCGCCGTCGCCGTGGTGCCCTCCGGCCTGACGCCCGAGGGGCTGCCGACCGGCATCCAGATCGTCGGCGGGCGCCTGTCGGAGGCCGCGGCCCTGGAGATCGCAGCCGCCTACGAGGCGGCGCATCCGGACCTCTTCACGCTCCCCGAAATCGACCTATCCGTCCCCCTCTCTGACGAGGTGCGCGCCACGACCGGCGGCTACACGATCCGCTAGGACGCGACTGCCTGTGCTGTGGCGGCGCAATAGGCCCGCCATCCCCCGAAACGGGTGATGTCCTCGGCGCCGTTCAGGCCCGCGCTCTCGCAAAGGAAGCCATGAACGGCGGTGCCGTCGGCGAGGCTCACCGTGCCGATCGACAGGGGCGAGGGGATGCCCGCGAGGAAATCGCCGACAGACTCCCGAGGCAGCGCCCAGACCTCGAGCGCGATGGACGCGCCGCGCCCGGTCCGCACGAGTCCCGGCCGCTTCGGCGGACCGCCCGCCAGGGCGTAGAGGCGATAGGCGGGCGCCGTACTCGCCGTCCGCAGGAACCGCCCGCCGCGCCCCGTGAGCTCGTGGTTCAGCGGAAGCCCCGACATGTGCGCGCCGACCGCGGCGATGGCCAGATGTCCCGGCGGAAGTCCGGCTTCTGTTGCCGCCGGGGCGGCCGCGTCCGATGGGTGCGTCCAACCGGTCGCACCGAGTGGAACACCTGCCCGCGCGTGCAGCCGCGCTGCCATGCCTGCCACCGCCGCGTCATGGCCGGCACGCGCCAGCAGCGTGACGCTGCCGGGGCGCCCGTCGGCCAGCGGTGCGACGGGAACGGCGATCCCGCACATGTCGAGCAGGTTGACGAAGTTCGTGTAGGTGCCCAGCCGGCTGTTGAGCGCGACCGGATCGGCCAGCACCTCGTCCACGCGATAGCTCGTCGGAATCGACGGCACGCACAGCATGTCAACGCCGCGCATCGTCTCCGCCGCCGCGCGCTTCAGTGCCTGAAGCCGGTAGAAGTCGCGGAAGACATCCGCCGCCGAGAGCGACGTGGCCCCTTCGATGATGCCGCGCGTGACCGGATGCACCGCCTCGGGATCGCGGGCGAGCAGATCCTCGATCACGGCGTAACGTTCCGCGACCCAGGCGCCGCGATAGAGCATCTCCGCCGTCTCGTAGAACGTCGAGAACGGCAATGGCACAAGCTGCGCGCCCTCGCGGCCGAGCATCTGGAGCGCGGTTTCGTATCCGTCTGCGGCGGCAGCGTCGCCGAAGAAGCGCAGATCCGCTGCGCGCGGCACACCGATGCGCAGCACTGGCGGCGGGGGCGTCAGGAACGGACCAGCGAGCGGGCGGGCGTAGGGGTCGTCCGCATCGAAGCGCGCAGCGCACGCCAGAACCTCCGCTGCGTCCTCGACCGTCAGCGCGAAGATGGAAACCGCGTCCAGCGTGCGGCAGGCCGGGACGACGCCCGTGGTGGAGATTGCGCCCAGCGTCGGTTTCAGGCCGACGATGTTGTTGAGCGCGGCCGGAACCCGGCCCGATCCGGCCGTGTCCGTGCCCAGCGCGAAGCTGACAAGCCCGCGGGCGACCGCGACGGCCGACCCCGCGCTCGACCCGCCGGGTACGATCTCCGGATCGATCGCGTTGCGCGGGACCGGCCAGGGCGTGCGTACGCCTACGAGTCCCGCGGCGAACTGGTCGAGATTGGTCTTGCCGATCAGAATCGCGCCAGCCTCGCGCAGGGCTGCGACGGCGAAGGCATCTGCCTCGGGCGTGTAGGCATAGGCGGGGCAGCCGGCCGTCGTCTCCATGCCACGCGCGTCGATATTATCCTTGACCGCGAAGGGGATGCCCCAGAGCGGGCGCGCGGGATCCCAGCGCCCGAGCGCTTCCGCCGACGCCCGCGCCGCGTCCTCCGGCACGAGGGAGATGAAGATGCCTGGATCGTCCGCCGCGGCAATGCGCCGGTACACCTCCGCCACGACGTCACGGGGGTCTAGCCCCGCGCCATAGGCGGCGCGCAGGCCTTGAAGCGTGAAGGGAAGCGTGTCGAGCATCGGCGCGGGCTTTCTTCTGATGGGCGTCCGGTAGGCGGGAACGGAGAGGTCTCAGGGAAGCTGGCGCACGAAGGTCGCGCTGTCCGACACGGTGCCGAACACGCCGCCCTGCATCTTGACCATCTTGATCGCCGCCTCGTGATTGCCGCGGTCGGTCGCGCCGCAGCAGTCCTCCAGCAGCAGGCACTCGAAGCCGCGGTCGTTGGCCTCGCGCATGGTCGTGTGCACGCACACATCGGTCGTGATGCCCGTGAGGACCAGGTTCTCGATCCCGCGCGTGCGCAGCAGAAGTTCGAGGTCGGTTGCGCAGAAGCTGCCCTTGCCGGGCTTGTCGATGACCGGCTCGCCCGGCTGGGGGGCCAGTTCCTCGATGATCTCCCAGCCCGGTTCGCCGCGCACCAGGATGCGGCCGCAGGGACCTGGGTCGCCGATCCCCGCGCCCACCTGGCGCGAGCGCCAGCGCTTGTTGGCGGGCAGGTCCGCGAGGTCGGGACGATGGCCCTCGCGCGTGTGGAGGACGTGGTACCCGCCGGTCCGCATCGCCGCGAGCACGGCCTTGATCGGCTCGATGGGCGCGCGCGTCAGGCTGAGGTCGTAGCCCATGCTGTCGACATAGCCGCCCTTCCCGCAGAAGTCGGTCTGCATGTCGATCACGATCAGCGCGGTGTTGTCAGGCCTGAGCGCGCCATTGTAGGGCCAGGGATAGGGATCGGCGTCGATGGTGGGCATGGACGGTATCCTCGTCGCGGAAAAGGGGCGCAAAGGGGCTAGCGCGTCACGCCGATCAGGCGGTCGCGGGTCACGAGCGGTTCGAGGTCGGCGGGGGTGCGGTCGCCAGTGTCCTGCGGTGGCTCCGGCAGGACGAGGTAACGCATGTCTGCATTGCTGTCGTGGACGATCAGGTCCACGTCCTCGGCGAGGGCCGTGCCGAACTCCGCGAGCACCTTGCGCGGCTCCCGCACGGTGCGGGCGCGATACGCCTTGGAGATGTACCAGGACGGCGGCTGGCCCAGGATCGAGCGCGGATAGCACGAACACAGCGTGCACGTGATGAGGTTGTGCACGGTGGGCGTGTTCTCGACGACGACGATCTGCGCCTCGCCCACGGGAATGCCGATCTCCTCGATCGCGCTCTTGCCGTTCTCCAGCAGCCGGGCCTTGTAGTCCGGGTCGGTCCACGCCTTCGCGACGATCCGCGCGCCAAGGTGGATGCCGGGGGATTCGAGCTTCTGGATCTCCCGCGTCACTTCCGGCGCCGTCAGCAGGCCGCGCGCGATCAGCACCGATTGCAGGGCGTCGATGACGATCTGGCCCTCGAGATTGCCGGCATCGTCCTCCACGACCAGCGCCTCGTGATCGTCGTGCCGATGGTCGTGATCATGGTCGTGAGACGCGCTCATGCGGGGGACTCCGTCTTGGGTTCGGCGGGCTGCGGGGCGGCGGGTGCCAGCCAGTGGTCGTAGATCTCGATGATCAGCCGGTCGCGGGGCGGGTGGCTCTCGTCCGGCCAGAGGGCGCGCTGGTCGAAGGCGACGCGGTAGAGGTCGATGGCGGGGCCGGAGGTGTGGCCTATGGCAAGGTCCTCCGGGTTGAGATAGGTGCCGCAGTACTGCACCACCTCGCCCGTGGCGCCGCGCACGTAGTAGGGGATGCGCACATGGCCGGGCTTGCCGAGGTCGAGCACCGTGACCAGGCCGCCCACGGCGAAACGCCGCCCGTGCACGGGCCGCGTGGTCATGCGGCGGACCCCTCGCCGGGCTTGCTGCCCCAGATCTCGCGCTGCTCGGCGATAGCGGCGTCGAGTTCCTCGCGCGTGATGACGTTCTTCTCGACAAGAATGTCGATCATCGCCTCGAGGCGGCGGCGGTAGAAGGACAGCGCCTTGTACTTGTCGGCCCCGAAACTCTCGAACCCGCGCCGCATCTCGTCGAGGGAGACGATCCGCCGCGTGCCGTCGCCCAGCAGGTTGCGCACGGCCTCGGTCTGCTTCTCCCAGTGGAGCCAGGGCAGCTCCTCCATCGGAATGCACCCCGCCTCGTCGCCGCCGATGTCGTGGTATCCGCGCATGTTCGCTTGCTCCGTTCGGTCCGGGCGGACTGGCCGCCCCACAATCACAGGGTTTCGACGCGCGCCTCGCGCTGGAAGATCTCCAGGCACTGGCTGCGCAGCGCCACGAAGTCAGCGCCGATCAAGGTCGCGGCATCGCGCGGACGCGGCAGCGGATTGTCGACCAGGGCAGCGACACGCGTCGGCCGCCGCGTCAGCAGAAGGACATGGTCGGCCATCTGCACCGCCTCCTCCAGGTCGTGCGAGACGAGCATCATGGTCGTGCCGGTCTTCTGGAAGATCGCCTGCAGCTTCTCGCGCATCAGCAGCGTCATTTCGTAGTCGAGCGCGGAGAACGGCTCGTCGAGGAACAGCACCTCCGGCTCCGGCGCCAGCGCGCGCAGGATGGAGACCGCCTGCTGCTGGCCGCCCGACAGCTGGTAGGGATAGGCGTTGAGGTCGATCTTGATGCCGAAGTCCGCGATCAGCTGCTCGACGCGCGCGGTGCGTGCCTTCTTCGGCATCCCCTTGATCTTCAGGGGATAATGGATGTTGTCGATGGCCCGCAGCCAGGGGAAGAGCGCCTCGCGGTAGTTCTGGAACACATAGGAGATGCGCGTGTCCCGGATCGACTGGCCGTCGTAGAGCACCTCGCCCCCGTCGCGCGGCATCAGGCCGGAGATCATGTTGATCAGCGTGCTCTTGCCGCAGCCGTTGGGGCCGAAGACGCTGACGAAGGAGCCAAGCGGAAGGTCGAGGTCGAAGCCGTCGTAGACGACCGTGCCGCCGAAGGATTTGCGCAGGCCCCGGATGGTCAGCTGTCCGCGACGGGCCGGGCGGGCGTTTACCCCGCCCGAGGGTGCGGCGGCCAGCGGCGCGGCAGGGGCGCGCCCGCCATCGGCCTCGATCTCCGGCTCGCCGTCGTGTCGTGCGATGCGAAGTGCGGTCATGGCGGTGTCACGCTCCTGCAAATTTTGCATTGGCCTCGGACGGCCGGGCTCAGTTGGTGGCGAAGTCGCTCAGCGAGAGGATCTTGGTGCGGACGTCCATCCGATCCTTCAGCACGCCCTCGGACGTGAACACGTCCACGAACGCCTGGTAGGAATTGAGGTCCGTCTCGTTGAGGTCGGAGAAGCCGCGCAGATAGGGCTGGGCCAGCAGGTCGAGCTGCTCGGCACGGATCGCCGTGTACTTGGGAATGATCGCCTTGTATTTCGCGAAGTCCGCGTTGGCCAGGCGCGTCGCCTCGTCGATGATCTCCACGATCTTGCGGGCAACCGTCGGACGCTCGTTGATGAACTTGGTCGTCAGCACCGCCGCGCCCGAATAGAACGGATCGGCGATCACCGCCGCCACCGGGTTGATCATGGCGCGGTCGACACCGTCCGTCGCCGCCGCGATCGACCCCACGGGCTCGAGCGAGAGGGTGGCGTCCACGCTGCCGCCGAGCACTGCCGGCACCTGCTGCGGCACGGCGAGGTCGACCAGCGTCACGTCCTTGTCCGGGTCGAGGCCCGCCGAGCGCACGAGGTGACGCGAGATCGTGCGCCACTGGATGCCCGGCACATGGCCCAGCGTCTTGCCCTTGAGGTCCGCGAAGGACTGGATGCCGCTGCCCGTCTTCACGATCAGGCCGTCGTTGATCAGGTTGACGCCGATGCCGCCGCCCTGCAGGCCGAACACCTTGAACGTGCCGGGGAACTTCGCCTCCGCGAGCATCGCGATGCCGGCCGCTGCGCCCGGAGGTCCGAAGTCGGCGCGGCCCGAGACCAGCGCGTCGATGATGTGGTTCGGCGACTGCATCTTGTTCGAGTTGACCTTGATGCAGGCCTTCTCGAACAGGCCTTCCTCGTGCGCGACGTAGTACGCCGTGGTCTGCATGATCGGCAGCCAGGCGGAGGTCACTTCCTCGTAGGAGGTGCAGGCCGCCTGCGCGGTGCCGGTGCCTGCCGCAGCCGCGAAGCCGGCGGCGAAGAGCCATTTCTTGAACATGGGTGCTGTCCTTTCCTGGATAGACCGCGGGGAGAGAGGGGGAAGGCTCACTTGCCGGACCAGTGCACGAGGTATTTCTCGGCCACGAGGAAGAGCACGTTCAGGCCGTAGCCCATCGCGCCCGTGACCAGGATCGAGCCGTACATGTCCGTCAGGTTGTAGGAGAT
The DNA here is from genome assembly GCF_024158125.1 of Futiania mangrovi. Taxonomy (NCBI): domain Bacteria; kingdom Pseudomonadati; phylum Pseudomonadota; class Alphaproteobacteria; order Futianiales; family Futianiaceae; genus Futiania; species Futiania mangrovi. Next base: position 190,394 of record NZ_JAMZFT010000004.1, read on the forward strand.
CTGCGCATCGATGATCCGGTGGCCGAGGCCGTCGGTCGCGCCGATGAACATCTCCGCCACGATGATGACGACGAGCGCGATGGAAATGCCCGTGCGCAGGCCGACGAAGGTCTGCGGCAGCGTCTCGAAGAACACCACGTCGAAGAAGATCCGGGCCCGCGATGCGCCCATGGAGCGGGCCGCGAGCAGGCGCGTCTGGCGAGCGTTCATCACGCCATAGGCGACGTTGAACACCACCACCAGCCAGCCCGCGAAGGCCGCGACCGCGATCTTGGAGAAGTCGCCAAGTCCGAACAGCAGCAGGAACAGAGGGAACATCGCCGTCGCAGGCGTCGAGCGGAAGAAGTCGACGATGAACTCGACCGACCGGTAGACCTTGTCGTTGACGCCGAGGACGATGCCCACGGGCACGCCTGCGACAGCGGCGAACGCGAAGGCATAGAAGACGCGCACGAAGGTCGACCAGAAGTCCTCCATCAGGTTGCCGGACCAGATGTTCGCGCCCGTATCTGCCAGCGTGGCGAAGGGCGAGGGCAGGAGGTTCTTGTCGACCAGTTCGAAGGCGTAGGCGACCCACCACACCGCGATCAGGATGAACGGGCCTGACACGATGATCGCCGCCGAAGAGGCCCAGGACGGCCATGCGAACGCTGTGCGCCGCGCCGTTGCAGCCAGATCGTGCGATGCCGTTTGCAGTGTCACGGGACGAGCCTCCGTATCCGGTTCTTGCGCACCTGAAAAGGCGTGCAAGACGAACGATAGGAGTGTGCTGTGATGCCGTCGTCTGCTAAATTTGTACCGGACCAGTTCATAAAATGCACCGGTCGGCCGGGGCAGGCCCCAGCGCCGGTCAAGGAGAAGCAGGGATGCGGTCGCTTCTGGGACTTCGATACATCGATGTCATCGCACGAGCTGGATCGATCCGGCAGGCGGCGGAGACGCTGGCGATCACGCCGTCGGCACTCAACCGTCGCCTGCTCGCGCTCGAGGACGAGCTGGGCGTGCAGATCTTCGAGCGCCTGCCGCGCGGCGTCCGGCCGAACGCGGCGGGAGAGATCCTGATCCATCACATCCGCAACCAGATCTCGGACCTTGAGCGTGTGCGCTCCCAGATCGCCGACCTGTCAGGGGTGCGGCGCGGCCATGTGGCGATCGCCTGCAGCCAGGCGCTGCTGCCCTATTTCCTGCCGCAGCAGATCGACGACTACCGGCGCGATCATCCGGCCGTGACCTTCGGCGTCTTTCCCCGTGACCGGGCGCAGGCAGAGCAGGCGCTGACCGAGTTCACCGCCGACCTCGCTCTGGTGTTCGAGCCGGTGCGGCTCGCGGAGATCCAGACGCTTCTGACCGTGCGCCAGCCGATCCGGGCGGTGATGGCGCGCAACCATCCGTTGGCGCGGCGCGAGACAGTGCGGCTGCGCGAGTGCCTCGACTATCCGCTGGCGCTGCCGTCGCCGCCTTATGGCGTAAGGACGCTGCTGGAGGCGGCGGCGGCGCGGATCGGGCGGCCGCTCGAACCGGCGATCCAGTCCGACAGTTTCGAGTTCCTCACGATGTGCGCGGCACATGCCGACGTGATCTCGTTCCAGATCGAGATCGGCCTGCCTGTCGGGGGGGCGGACGGCGTGCTGACCTCGCGCCCCGTCGATGCCCGCGACTTACCGTCGGGTGTGCTTCATCTCGGGCAATTGCGCGGCCGTACCTTGCCGGTCGCGGCCGCCCGATTTGCAGACCATCTGTCGCGGGCGCTCTTCGAACGGTTCGATAGCGTCTGACGCAGCGCTTCTGGCAGCGCCCCGGGCGGGGGCCGTCACTGCACGTTTTGCCGTTCCAGCCTGTCGAGGCCTTGCAGCTTGGCGCGCAGTTCCCGGTAGGCCTCCTTCGCCTCGGTGTGATTGCGAACGACGATCGGCCGAATGACCATCAGCAGCTCCGTCCGGTCGGACTGCAGGTCCGTCGACCCGAAGGCCGCACCGATGATCGGGATGTCGGAGAGCAGCGGGATGCCCGTCTTGCCGTCGCTGCGGCGCTCTCGGATCAGGCCTCCCATCGCCAGCGTCTCGCGGTCGTTGAGGAGGACACTGCTGCGGAACTGGCGTTGCGCGATGGTGGGCGAGTCGATCCCGGAACTCGTCGTCGGAACGACATCGCTGACTTCCTGCACGATATCCAGGAGGACGAGGCCGCTGGCATTGACCCGGGGCGTGATCTCCAGGATCACGCCGGTCTGGCGGAACTGGATCTCGTTCACGATCGGGGCGTCGGGGTCGACGACGCTGACCGCGCTCGTCGTGGCCACGGGCACCTCGTCGCCGACCTGCAGGCGGGCCGTCTCGTTGTTCAGCACCATCAGCGAGGGTGAGGACACGATCTCGACGTCCGTCACGTCGTCCAGTGCGCTTACCACCGTGCGCAAATCGTTGGTGTCGAGGACGAAATTGAAACCCGGATAGGTGGGGGCCACGGCGCCCGTTTCGGTCTCCGAAAAGCCGAGGGAGATGCTTGCGTCCTCGAAGAACCAGCGAACGCCGTACTTGAGTTGATCGGACAGCGTGACTTCGAGGATCGTGGCCTCGATCAGAACCTGGACCGGCTGGATGTCGAGCTTGCGCAACGCCGCCTCGACAAGCGCGTACCGCTCCGGCGTCGCCACGGTCATGATCGCGTTCGTTCCCTCGTCGGCAAAGATCGTGACACCCTCCAGTGCCGAGGAGGTGCGGCGTGCGCTTGCGCCCCGGCCTTCCGCATCGCCGAAGGACGCGCTCCCGGCGCCGTCCTGCCCGGCGCCCGCCTGCCCAAGGCCGGCCGAAACGTCCGCCCGCGGCGGCTGGGCCGCGCTGTCGCCGGTCCTGTAGGCGGTCAGTCCCGGCGCGACCTGGCCCACTGGGGTCGCGCCTGAAATCGCCGCAACGCCGCCCGTCTGCAACGCCTGCTGAAGGACCTTGGCGAGTTCCGCAGCCCGCCGGTTCTGTACCTGGTAGGTGTGGATCTGGACCGACTCCGCGTCGCCGCGGTCGAGCTGGCGCACCCAGAAGCGCGCCTCCTCGATGGTGCGGCGGCTGTCGGTCACGACCAGCACCGCGTTCATCCGCTCGATTTCCAGCACCTGCGGACCCTTTTCGCCTGCGCCGAGGATCAGGCGCAGTTCCTGGGCGACCATGGGAGCGCCCGCCACGTTCAGCGGCAGCAGGGCAAAGGCCCGGTTCGCCAGCGGGTCGATGTCGAGCGCATCGACCAGGCGGTCGAGGGCGCGCACGCCGCTCACCGATCCTGCGAGGACGATGCTCCCGGGGACCGGCCCCGCGCTGATCCGGGCGTCGGGTTCGACGAAGGGTTGAAGGGCCTCTTCCATCTGCGTCTGGTCGACGTGCTGCAGACGGCGCACCGCCACCGCGGCCGCCGGGCCGCCCGGCATCGGCCCCCTCGGATCGGGTTCGACGACCACCAGGTCGCCGTCGCGCCGGACGGCTGCGCCGGCGCTGGAGAGGGCCCGCTCCGCGATCGGCAGCACCGCGTCCTTTGGCACGGCACGGTCGACCTGCAATGTGATCGATCCCGCCATTCCGGGCGAGACCACGTAGGCAAGGCCCAGGATCTCGCCGAAGACGGCGCGGGCGAAGTCCGCGATGCCGATCCTCTCGAAACGCATGGTGACGCTGCCGTCTTCGCCGATGCGGATGGGATCGCGCAGGCGGACCTCCGGCGTGGCGGTTGTCCCCGGCATCCGCACGACAGGCGACAGGGCCGTGCGCTGCGTCCGCCGTGCGTCCGGCTGAAGCGCCTGTGGCGCGGTGGCGCGGGCTGGCTGTTCGGGAGCGCTTGCAGCCGTTGCCGTCGGCCCCTCCCGCTCGGAGTCCTGCGACCCGTAAAGCGGCTCCAGAAAGACGTTTTCGCGCGTCGCCGGCGCGCAGGCCACCGTTGCCAGCGCCAACGCCATGGCAATCCAGACCCCTCCGGGCATCCTCTTGATCACGCCTCGTCCCCCCTGCGTCCCCGACGCGAACATCCTGGCAGGATGGCTTACTGGAAGAGAAGAACCTCTTCGCGTTCTGCGCCTTTTCTCAAGATCACCCGGCGCTCTTCGATTTCCTCGACTGTCCAGCCTTCGATTTCTTGTCCCCGCCGGAGGAATTCTGTCGCACTTCCCCGCGTGGGTGCAAGGATCGCGAACCGCTCGTCGCCATCCGTCATGATCCCGATGAGCCGCGCCTCGAGACGTTCGACGACGGACGGTTCGGATTTCGGGATTGGAGGAGGCGGGGGGGGCATGTCGCGTGGCGGACGACGGTCGGGTGAAAAGGGCGGCCTCTGCTCCAGCGCCGCGAACTGCGACAGATCGGGCGGGTTCGGCCGGGCAGGGCGTACCGCCATGGTCGCCGGCACCGCCGGTTCCGTCCGCCCGCCGGTCACTTCCGGAAGCGGGCGGGCCGACAGCTGAAGGGCCACCGCGGCAAACGCGATCCCGGCCAGGGCCGCCAGCGTTGCCAGCACGCGGACGATCATCGTTGCCCCTCCCCGATCGCGGCGCCTGCCGCGCCCGTGATGTCGACCATGGACGAGAGCGTGAGAGTGACGGTCAGCACGGCATCCCGGTCGCGGCCGCGCCCGGCACCTGGCGCGGACACATCGAGTTGCTCGACGAACAGCAATGGCTGCACCTGCGCAAGCCGATGCAGAAATGGCGCCAGCGCATCGCCCGGCACGACGAGCGTGACGGCAACGGCTGCGAGATCGGGGGATGCCGACGCCGCGGTCCGGATCTGCGTTACGCGCCCTTCCGCCTCGCGCGCGGTTGCCTGCACCATTTGCTGGATACGCGCACGGGCCAGTTCCGCGGTCGATGCCGCGAGAAGCCCGAAATCCTCCGGGTCTGCCTCCCTGAGCGAATTGCGAAGCCGTTCCAGCGCACCGAGGTCGCGCTGGCGCTGCTGCAGGGCGTCGAGGGTTCGTTCAAGCGTTCCGATTTCCGCATGGGCGACGCGATGTCGTTCGATGGCGGGCACGATGCCCACGATTCCGGCCACGGCGAGAGGCAGGAGGATGACTGCAAGGGCACGCATCCGCGTGGCGAGCCTGTCCCGGCGGGCGATCATGGCCGCTCCCCCCGCACTCCGATCTGGGCGGAGATCGAAAACCTTTCGAGGGCCTGGCCCGGGTCGCGGGATATCGGGGCAGAAAGCCTCACGTCCGACAGGAGTGGCGAGGCCTCGAGAGGTGCGAGCAGCGCCGAGGCATCCTGCGCCAGCCCGCGAAGCGTGATCTCCGCGCCTGTCCACCGTGCATCCGTCAGATAGGCCTCGTCGGGAAGCGCAGCGGCGACGGCATCCAGCAACATCAGGGGCGAGATCTCACCGGCGCGCCGTTCTGCCGGGGCCCGCAGGCGTGCGGAGAGCCGGGCGATGTCGTCGTCCAGCGCCTGGGCCTGAAGCATCTCGTCTCTCAGGGTGGAGACGGCTGCCCTCAGCTGCGCAATCTGCGTCTGCTGGCGCTCTCCCTCGACATGCGACAGCGCGGCTGCCCCCGCTGCAAGGATCAGCAGCCCGCCCGCAAGCAGCCAGGCGTTGCGCCGCGCCCTGCGCCGGCGGGTTTCGGGCGCGAAGTCTGGCAGGAAGGGCGCTTCATCGGGAACGGCGGCACTCGACGTCGCGCCATCCAGCCCTATGCCCAGGGCCGCGAGCGCCGTCCCGTGCGCCTTCAGGATATTCCGGGGTACGGCATAAACCGGGACCGCGATCCGGTCAGGACCGAGGGCGCGCGGCGCGCCCGTGTCGAAGATGACCTCGTCCTCGGTGAATGGCGTCAGTTCGGCCATGCGCAGCGCGACCGCCTCCCGCACGTCCTCGCTTGCCGCGGCAGGAAGGGTGGCGGTGACGGCGATCAGCGACGCCTCGTCCAGGTCGAGGTACACGGCCCGCGCGCGCTTTACGGTGCGCACAACCTTCCGGTCGGGGGCTGCGGGGTCGAGGTGCGCAAGCGTCGCGCCGCCGGGCCCGGCCACCAAGTAGCCAGCGCCGTCAGGGCTCAGGCGGACCGTGCCGTTCGAGAAGGGCGCGGGCACATGCGCAAGCGCCTCGGTGAGCGGGCCATGCGACCGCCGCGGATCGCGTTTCAGGCGGGCGGACAGGCCGGTCATGGGCGCGCTCCGGCGCAGGCGGCGCGGCCCAATACCACGCAATCCGCCGCGTACCGTCCCCCCAGGGTCACGGCCAGCCAGAGCGGGGGCTGCCCGTCGGCGAAGTCGATTTCCGCCTCCAGCCGGCGGGGCAGAACGGACTGGCCGGCCCAGGTTTCCGCCGATCGGCTGTCCCGCCCGAAATACCGGAAGCGAAGGCTCGATATCCCCTCAATGAGCATGAGCGGACGCTCCTCCCCGGCAATCCGCAGTTGCAGGGTGTCGAGGGTTGGGTCGCGATAGATCTCGACCTCGCGCGGTCTCCCGCCGCCAAGCGCCAGCCCGTGGTGAGTTGCAAGGGTCAGGCGGTCGGGTTCGCCTGAAAAACGCATCGTCCCGCTGCCGGGCACGGGCGCGGCGGCCTGCGCGATCAGGTTGCGGAGCGTCGCCGCCGTCTCGATCCGGATACGCGCCGGTTCGGCCCGGTCCGGGCCCCGGCTCCACGCCCGCTGACCGAAGGTGAAGGCACCCGATAGCAGCAGGCCTGTCAGCGCCAGCACCATCAGGCCGACAAGTACCTCCAGCAGGGTCATTCCGCTCTGTCCGTTCATCCGGGGCGCCCTCCCGCCGCTCCGGCCGGCGGGACATGCCGCAGCGTCGTCAGCACATGGACCGGGCGTTGGCTCTCCGGCGTGCGCACCGTGACCGTGACGCGCAGCAGCCGCGCGCCGGTGCCCTCGCCCGAGAGCGGGCTGGCAGACAAGACCCATTCGAGCCCTCTTTCCACGACCGGCGCTTGCGTGCCGGGGGCGGGGGCGGCGTCGAAACGGCCGATCGCGGTCTCGGCCAGTTCGACCGCGGTCAGCAGCGCCGCACTGCGCTGGCCCGCCTGTCCCGAAGATGCATAGACCTGGAGGAGCGGCACCAGCGCAAGCGCGGCGACGGCAAAGCCGATCACTGCCTCCAGGAGAGAGAAACCGGCGTCACTGCGCATCGACCGCTCCCGTCAGCCAGTGGACGGCAACGGTGTGGCGCGCGTCCGCGGTGCGCAGCGTCAGCGATCCGCCGGTAGAGGTTCCGTCCGGGAAGAACACGATCCTCCCCATGCCATCGTGCGCTGCCTCGCGCGCGAGGACCGCCTCCAGCCTGACAGACGTGCCGACGCGGACCTCGTGGGCCGGCCAGCCGATCCGGCCTGCTTCCGCGTCGATCTCGACCGCCACGGGCAGGCCGCTGCCGATGGCCCGGGTCCGCGCCGCCTGCAGGGTGTCCGCCGTCTGCTGGACGGCCGTCTCCAGGGCGGTGCGCCGCGCCGTGGCGCCGGTGACGTTTCCGATCGCCACCAGGGCGAAGCCCAGCAGGCTCAGCACGACGAGCACTTCGAGGAGCGTCAGGCCGCGTTCCGCCTCGCGTGCGTCAGTTGGCGATGTCTGCATTCTGTCCTTCGCCCCCCGGTGCCCCATCGGCGCCCAGCGACCCGAGGCTGTAGCGATCACCCTCCGGCACATAGAGGAACGGCCGTCCCCAGGGGTCCTCGATCGCGTTCTCCTTCTTCAGGTAGGGGCCCTGCCAGCCGGTCGCCGAGGCGGGCGCTTCGAGCAGCGCGCGCAAGCCTTCCTCGCGCGTCGGATAACGGCCCATGTCCAGGCGGTAGAGGTCGAGCGCCAGGGACAGTTCCTCGATCTGCAATTCTGCCGTCTGGTGCTGGGCCCGGCCGAAATAGCCCGAGAGCTGGACCGAAGCGAGCACGGCGAGAACGCCCAGGATCGAGATGACGATCAGGAGTTCGAGCAGGGTCAGCCCCTGCTCCCGGTTCCAGCGTCGTGCGGTCGGTGTCGGCATGGCGGTCTTCATCCCAGGGCAAGCTCGTTGATGCTCAGCAGCGCGTTCAGGATCGCGTAGACGAGGCCGGCGACGAGCACGCCGATCGCGACGGTCAGGGCCGGGGGAAGCATGCGCAGGAGCGCGTCCAGGGTTGCGCTGGCCTCCCGCTTCAGCATGTCCGCGACATCCGACAACATTCGTGGCAGCGTGCCCGAAGCCTCTCCGATCGCGATCATGCGCGCCGAACGGGGGGGCATGAGCGGTACCTCGGCCAGGGCCGCGGCCACGCCCGCCCCCTCGCGGATGCGTTCTGCCGCATGCGTCAGCGCGTCGCGGAACGTCGCGCTGGCGCAGGTTCGGCCGGCGAGTTCGACGGCGCGGTCGGCGGGGGACCCGCTTTCGAGCAGGCGGCCGGCGATCAGCAGGGCGCGGCCAAGATCCAGCCCGGCGGAAAGCCGGCCCGCCACAGGCAGCCGGAGAAACCAATGCGAGAGCGTCCGGCGTCCTGCTTCTGTCGACCGCATCGCCATTCCGGCCGCGATAGCGGCAAGCAGGGCACCCGCCGCAGGCAGCGCACCTACCCGCACCGCATCGCCGATGGCGAATATTGCCCGCGCACCGGCCGGGATGTCTGCGCCGGAGCCGGCGAAGATCCGCTCGAAGCTGGGCAGGACGTGAAAGATCATCAGGCCGATGGCCAGGAGCGCCGCCAGCAGGAGCGCCGCAGGGTAGAGCAGCGCACGGATCGTTTCGGACCGGGTCGCGATCATGTCGTCGGTCAGGCGCGCCAGCGTCGAGAGGGCGCCCGCCAGGTCCCCCGACGCCTCACCGGCCTCAAGCAGCGCAATGGACGGCGCGTCGAAAATCCGCGGCTCTGCCCGCAATGCGCGCGACAGCGGTTCGCCTGCCGCGGATCTTTGCGCCACCCTGCGCGCCAGCCGGGCAGCTGCATCCGTGCCGTTGCCGATCATGTCGAGCGCCTGGTCGAGCGGGGCTCCGGCCTTGCGCAGAACGGCGAGATCGCGGGCAAAGTCGCGGCGCAGCGCAAGCTGCTTTCCCCGGCTCACGACGACCTCCCGGCCCAGCAGGTCCATCAGCGGGCTGTGCCGCCCCGTGTCGAGGCGCAGCGGATCGAGCGCGCGTTCGCGAAGCTGGCGCACCGCGTCGGTGCGGTTTTCCGCGTCGACCTCTCCGTCGACGACGTCGCCCAGTCCGGTCAGGGCACGGTAACGATAGCGCCTCACGTGCCGATCCTCCCGACCACGCGGGCGATCTCGTCGAGGGAGGTTTCGCCCGCCGCGGCCTTGGCCAGCGCGTCGGCCATCAGCGGTACCATTCCGCGCTCGCCGGCGGCGCGGCGCACATCGTCGGTGTCGCCGCCCGACCTGATCGCCGCGCGCATCGCCTCGTCCACCTCGAGAACCTCCGCGATGGCCGTGCGTCCGTCGTAGCCGGTGTCCCGGCAGGTTGCGCAGCCCACCGGCGCGTGAACCTGTTCGAGGCGGATACCCAGCGTTGCCGCCAGATCGGCGGCTGCGGGCGGCGGCGCTACGGGCCTGCGGCAGGACGGGCATAGGCGGCGGACGAGCCGCTGCGCCACGACGCCGTTCAGAACTGCCGCGATCAGGAAAGGCTCGACCCCCATGTCGATGAGGCGCGGGATCGCCCCCACGGCATCGTTCGTGTGCAGCGTGGCAAGCACCGGGTGACCGGTCAGTGCCGACTGGAAGCCGATCCGTGCGGTCTGGCTGTCGCGGATCTCGCCGATCATCACCACGTCCGGGTCGTGGCGCAGCAGCTGCCGCAGCGCTTCGGGGAAGTCGAAGCCGATATCGGGGCGCACCTGGATCTGGTTGACGCCTTCGAGCCGGTACTCCACCGGATCCTCTATTGTGGCAATGTGGAGGTCCGGCCGGCTGATCCGCCGCAGGGCCGCGTAGAGCGTCGTCGTCTTGCCCGACCCGGTCGGCCCCGTGACGACGGTGACGCCGTGCGGCCGGTCGAGGAGCACCGCGAGCCGGTCCAAAGCCTGCCGCGACAGGCCGAGGCGTTCGAGTTCCGGCCTGTCTCCGCCACCGTCGAGAATACGCACAACCATGCTCTCGCCGTCGACCGTCGGCGCGACCGAGATGCGCAGATCGAGTTCGCGTCCCCGTATGACCAGACGGATGCGGCCGTCCTGCGGAAGCCGTGTCTCTGCAATATCGAGCCGGCCCATCAGCTTCAGGCGCGACAGGATGGCTGCCCGCAAGCCGGCCGGGGGGGAAGGGGTGTCCTGCAGGTGTCCGTCGATGCGCATCCGCACCCGCAATCCGCCCCCCGAGGGCAGCAAGTGTACGTCGGAGGCGCGCCGTTCGACGGCCTGGGCCAGCATGCGGTCGACGAAGCGGACGACGGGCGCATCGCTGGCGATCGATCTCAGCTTCTCGACGTCGCCGAGGTCGGCCTCGGCGGGGGCGGGGCCACCGTTCGGGTTGTAGAGACGGCGCAAGGCGGCATCGATGTCGGCTGGCCGCGCCGCGCGTGCGGCGACCTTGCGGCCGGTCTTCAGTTCGATGGCACGCCTGTGGCCGGTGTCCAGCGGGTCGGCCATGGCGACGACGAGCGCGTCCGGCTGCAGTGCCAGCGGCAGCACGCGCGCTCGCTCCATGTAGGACAGCGGCAGGTCGATTCCCTCGACCGGAACGTCCGGGTATTCGGTGAGCGCTACCAGGTCCTCACCGAGCATGTGCGCATAGGCAGTTGCCAGTTCCGCCTCGGGCGCAAGACCCAGGCGCGCAAGGGCATGATCGAGCCGCAGGCCCTCCGCTTCGGCGGCCAGCCGCGCGCGGTCGATCGCCGCGGCGTCGACGACGCCGCGCTCCTTCAGGATGTTGGCGACTGCCTCGGCACGGGGATCAGCCCTTTGCATTGTCCGCCCTTCCGACACAAAACCGGAGAACGCAAACAACACTCCGAACGCCACACCGCACGGTACGGCCATTCCCCAGGGCAATCAACGCCGCGCCCGGTTGCCCGGCGCGGCCCGCCTCATGCCGTGAGAGGGCCGAACATCCAAGTTATCCACAGGCCCAAAGCAAGAAAGATGCCGAGCGGAACCCGCGTGGCTGCATGAACCGTCTCGCCGCGCAGCTTCGCCATGGCGAGCGTTGCGGCCAGTGCCGCGAACGCCCCGATCAGGACGACGCTCGACAAGCCTTGCCAGCCCACCCACGCGCCCGCGGCCCCCATCAGCTTGGCATCGCCGAGGCCCAGGCCGTCGCGGCCGCGCAGGCGCCTGTAGGCGGCGGCAATCCCGGCGAAGGCGGCGAATCCGGCGAGACAGCCGATTGCCGCATCCGGCAGCACATCGGGCCTCAACAGGGCGGTCGAGACGAAGCCGCAGACCGCGAGCGCAAGGTTCAGCACGTCGGGGAGGACGTAGCGGCGCGCATCCGACACCGCGAGCGCGGCGAGAAGCACAGTCAGCACCGCAGCCGAGGCCAGTTCCGGCGGATTCATCTGGCAACGCCTCCAGCGTCCGGGAGCGGCGGCACCTCGCGGCGCCACGCCAGCAGCATTGGCAGTCCGGGCGTCTCGAGATCGACGATCGCTTCCCTGACGAACACGCTTCCATCGTCCATCCGGGCCACGGAACGAACCGTGTAAACGGGACGCGGAAGGGCGCGAAGGGGTGCCAGGAGCGCCTGTGCCGCGAGGGGCGGGGGCGTGCCCGCCTCGCGCGCGACAAGCACAGCCTCGGCCAGTGCCGGCGTCATTCCGGGCACGGCCAGCAGGACCTCCCGGGGCGCGGAGACCGGATCGATCCCGCCATGCCCGCCGTAGACCGTGAGAAACGCTCGGACCTTGCCGAAGGCCAGCGGATCGAGCCCAGCAACCGCGATCGCCTCTTCGGGCGCACGAAACACGCCGCCGGCTTCTGGTGCGCGATAGGCAAGGATGCGGCGCGCGGCTTCTGCCGGATCCGGCGTGCCAACGCCCGATACGCGAAGGAGCCGCTCGATCAGGATCGGCGCCCCGGTGTTGAGATCGACCTTGCCCGTTTCCGCGGTGACGGTGACCGTCACGTCGCCGGCCTCCAGGTCGGCCGTGAGGGTCAGGGGCACCCTGCGTTGCGCGGGATCGGCATGGTGCGCGAGGAAGAGTTCGTATCCCGCATCGGCTGCATGCCTTGCGCGCGCCTCCGCGGCAAGGGCTTGCGCGGCCTCCATATCCTCCCGGCCCCGTTCGACGAGGCGAAGCGCGAGCAGCGACAGGACACCGAGGAGCAGCAGGACAACAGGCAGGGCGAAGCCCCTGGCGGCCGCGCGCCGAGGCCCCATGGCCGCTTTCTCCGTGACCTCGTGCCTGGGCATTGCAATCGGCGCCCTCATCGCGCAACCATGATTTCGCAGGCTACTCTTCTTTGCGCTTGCGGCAACAGGCGATAAGCCTTTTCGGACGTCGCGCATCTGGCCGCGTATTCGCATCGGCCGCCGGGGACGGATCAGCCAATTTCCGTCGTTATTCTGGGGTGGGCAAGGGTGCGATGACGCGGTGGATGCACAGCATTACGTTCAGCGTTGCGACGATACTGCTTGGCGTCGGGCTTCTCATCTCGCCGGTCGGCACCTTCATCGAGCGTGAATTCGGGTTGGGATGGCTGTTCATGATGCGGGGTCCGGCGGCTCCGCCGCCCGAAGTGGCGGTCGTCGGGATCAACAGCCGCAGCGGTCCCGATCTCGGGCTGGCGCGCCTGCCGCGTTTCTGGCCCCGCTCCCTGCATGGAACCCTCGTGCGGCGGAGCATGGAGGCCGGCGCCGAGGCGATGGTCTTCGATATGGACTTCAGCCAGCCGAAGGACCCGATCGACGACCTGCTGTTCGCTGATGCGGTGCGCGCTGCTGGCAGCGTCGTCCTGTTCGAGCGGCTGGACGGCCACAACGAGCGCCTCGTCAGCGGCAACAATGTGGAGCGGTGGGTCTGGGTCGAAACCTCCCAGCCGCCCGTGGAACCGCTTGCCGAGGCAGCCCGGGCCTATGCCCCGTTCCCGCTGCCCAAGATAGAGAAATCGTCGTTCCAGTTCTGGGCCTTCAAGCCGAGCGCCGACGACACCCCGACGACCGCCGCCGTCGCCGTGCAACTGGAGATGCTGGCCCATCACCAGGCATGGCGCGACATGCTCGACAGGGCAGGCGTGCCGTCCGACCTGGCGCCCCAGGCGGGTGCGCTGAAGGCGCCGGGGACGATCCGCGACTACATGAAGGGGCTGCGCAAGTATTTTCTCGGAAAGCCTTTTCTCGGCCAGCATATCCGCGACCTGGCGCAATCGGCGACGCTGACGCCGGAGGCACGCAACGCCGTCCTGATCCTGACCGCGCTCTACGCCGGACCGGACGAGCGCTACACGAACTACTACGGCCCACCCGGAACGATTCCCACGCTCGGCTACCAGGACGTGGTTTCGGTCGAGGACCTCGGGGGTACGCCGGAGGCCGAGGCGTCCGAGGCGCGCACACGGGTGGAGGACAACGCGCGCGCTCTCGCGGGGCGGACCGTTTTTGTCGGGTACTCCGACCTCTACTCCCCGGACCAGCCGGACCGTTTCTACACGGTATTCACCAGCGACCGCGGCATCGATCTGTCGGGCCTCGAGATCATGGCGACATCCTTCGCCAACCTGCTGACGGACCGGACAATCGACCTGCCGCCCGCGTGGCTGTCGCTCCTGATCGTGACGTTGCTTGGCCTGGCGGCATCGCAGCTGCTGTTCTGGCCGTCCGCCTACATCGGGATCCCGCTGGTGCTGGCCGTGGGCGCGGCTTACGCCTATGGCGCCGCACACGTCTTCGCCCGCGACGCGCTCTGGCTGCCGATGGTCACGCCGCTCGCCGTGCAGATCCCGTTCGTGATCGTGGCGGGTCTGCTGGGCCAATACCTGATGGAGCGCCGCCAGAAGCTGCGCGTCGGCGCCGCGATGTCCCAATACCTTCCGGAGCATCTCGTCAAGGAACTGACGCAGGGGCGTGTCGACACGGCGAGCCTCAACCAGGTTGTGCACGGCGTCTGTCTCGCGACCGACATGTCCGGGTTCAGCACCATTTCGGAGAAGAAGTCTCCCAAGGAACTGGCTGCCTTCATGAACGCCTATTTCGAGGCGATCGCCCAGGCGCTGAAGCGGTGCAATGTCGACGTCACCGAATTCCATGCCGACACCATCATGTGTGCGTGGATCGGCGAGCCGGAAGATCCCGATGTGCGCCGGAACGCATCGCGTGCGGCGCTCGAGGTGGTACGGGCGATCGAAACCTTCGCGGCCGACGACCCCGACGTGCGGCTGACCGCGCGGGTCGGGCTGCAGGACGGGCCCTTCTATCTCGGCCACACCGGCGGGGGCGGGCGGATGTCATATTCCATCCTCGGCGATCCGGCCAACAGCGCCGCACGGCTGGAGGGCCTCAACAAGAAGCTGGGCACGCGGATCCTCGCAGCCGCGACCGTCGTGGAGGGGCTGGACGACTTCACCATGCGCCCGATGGGGCGTTTCGGGGTGGTGGGCAAGGCCAAGCCGGTCCCGGTCGTGGAGATCGTCGTGCCGGAAGCCACGCCCGAGACGGATAGCGAAAGCCTGCGGCAGGGGTTCGCCGCCGGGCTCGCCGCCTTCGCCGCGGAACGCTGGGACGAGGCGCGCGCCGCGTTCGAAGCCCTGGCCGAGCGCTACCCGGCAGATCGCGCGATTGCCCTCTATCTCGACGTCAGCCGCCGTTACGCACAGGGGGAGGTCCCTCCAGAGGACCCGACAACGCTTACGATGACTGAAAAATAGTGCCAAATTGGACAATACACATTTCAATTTCTGAAAATGAATATGCAAAATTCCGCATTTTCATTGCGAAACATACAATTTTCATATAATTTTCTGTCTGCGTTTGTTGCGGTGGGCTCAGTTTCTCCTTTTGGGCATTGACCTCGCGTCAGCGGGGTGGGGGGTGAAGCATGCGCGCCCATCTTGGCATGGGAGCCGCGGCGCTGTTTCTGGTGGCCGGTGCCGCCATGGAAAGTCATGCGGCAGACTCCCGAAGCTGCGATCAGTTGGCTGGCCGGGTCATTTCTGCCCAGGGCTCCGTCGAATACCGTGCCGGCAGCGACTGGCGCCGGGCCGGGCTCGACCAGGAACTCTGCGACCGCGATGCCATCCGTACCGGGGCGAACAGCCGCGCAGCGGTCCAGCTTGCCGACGATGCGGTCCTCCGCCTCGATGCGAACACCACCCTCGTCCTCTCAGACGTCACGCCGGAACCGCAGGAGCGGTCCTTCCTTCAGCTGGTCGTCGGGGCGATCCACTCCTTCAGCCGCAGCCCGCGCACGCTGAAGGTCGATACGCCGTACATCAACGCGACGATCGAGGGCACGGAGTTCGCGCTGCGCGTCACCGAGACCGATTCCACGCTGACGGTCGTGGAAGGCCTGGTCGTCGCGTCCAACGACCGTGGAACGCTGGATGTGTCCAGCGGTTCGGCGGCCCGCGCCGATGCCACGAGCGCGCCGCGCAGTGTCGTCGTGGTGCGGCCGCGCGACGCCGTGACATGGGGTCTCTATTACCCGCCGGCGCTGTCCATGGAGCCGACGGCCGCGGTGGATCCGGCCTCGATGATCGAGGCCCAGCGCCTCGTCGAACGCGGCCGGACCGATGCCGCTATTGCCCGCCTGCGCGAGGATGGAACGCCCACCATGCGCGCCCGGCTCTATCTCGCCTCGCTCTACATGTCGGTCGGACGTGCCGACGAAGCCCGCCAGGTTCTGGACGGGGTCCTCCGGGCCGAACCCGGCAATGGGGACGCCTTGGCCCTGAGCGCCGTCATCGACGTCGTGCGCAACGAGAATGCCTCGGCGATGACGAAGGCGCAGCGCGCCGTCGAGGTCTCGCCCGACAGTGCCGCGCCCTATATCGCGCTCTCGCTGGCGCAGCAGTCCGAGTTCCGGCTGGAAGAGGCGCGCGACACGCTGCTCGCCGGGGCCGCCCGCGTGCCGGACTCGGCGCTGATCCAGGCGCGGCTCTCGGAGATCTGGCTGTCGCTGGGCTATCGCGACCGGTCCGGCGAGGCTGCCGACCGGGCGCTCGCGCTCGATCCCGAACTTCAGCGCGCGCATGTGATGAAGGGGTTTGCGGCGCTGACCGAATACCGGACCGCCGACGCGAAGGCTGCCTTCGACAAGGCCGTCGTGCTTGACGAGGCAGACCCGATGCCCCGCCTCGGGCGCGGCCTCGCGCTGATCCGGGAGGGCGACCTGACGGCGGGACGCGGCGAACTGGATGCTGCCGTCGCCCTCGACTCCAACCGGTCCCTGCTGCGCTCCTACCTGGGCAAGGCGTATTTCGAGGAGGAGCGTTCCCCGCTCGCGCGCGAGCAATACGTGATCGCCAAGGAACTCGATCCGCAAGACCCGACGCCGTACCTCTACGAGGCGATCCGTCTGCAGACGGAGAACCGGCCGGGCGAGGCGCTGGCGGAGATTCAGCAATCCATCGCGCGCAACGACAACCGCGCGGTGTATCGCGGGCGGCTGCAACTCGACCAGGATGCGGCTGCCCGCGGCGCGAGCCTCGGCCGGATCTACGAGGATCTGGGCTTCATCGCGCTTGGGATGCGTGAGGCAGCCCGCTCCCAGAACATCGACCCTGCCAACGCGGCGGCGCACCGGTTCCTCGCGGACCTCTACCGCAACGAGCGGCGGCGCGAACTGGCGCGGGTCAGCGAACTCACGCGCTCGCAGCTTCTGCAGGGCCTGACCCTGAGCCCGGTGCAGCCGAGCCTGACGGAAACGAACCTCAACCTCGTGTCCTCGGGCGGCCCGGCCAATGCCGGGTTCAATGAATATACCTCGCTCTTCGACAGCGACGGGACGCGGATCACCGCGACGGGCAGCGTGGGCAACGACCAGACGCTCGGCGGCGAAGTGGCGGTCGCGGGGAGGCAGGGCAACGTGGCGGCCAGCCTCGGCATCTTCCAGTTCCGCAGTGACGGCTTCCGCTACAATTTCGATGCATCACACTCGATCTACAACGCTTTCGGTCAGTGGGCGGTGTCGCCCGAGGTGACCCTGCAGATCGAAGCCCGTCACCGCGAGACGGTGAACGGCGACCTCGCCATGAACTTCGATCCCGACGACTACGATCCGTATTTCGAGCAGTCGCTCCGGGACAACAGCCTGCGGCTGGGCATGAAGCTTGCGCCCGATCCGCGCAACACGACGCTGGTTTCGTTGCTCTATTCCCACCGCCGTGCCTCGGAAACGGCCACCCAGGGCTTCATCAACATCGGCCTGGGTCCGCAGCCGTTCTTCCTGAACACGAACATCGACGCAAAGTCGTTCCAGACGGAAGTTCAGCACATCTACCAGGCCGATGCCTTCAACCTCACGTTCGGGGCGTCGATGACCTCCTCCGACGAGGAGAGCAACAGCTACTTCTCGACGGCGGTGCTGCCGCCGATCGCGTCCGGGCTGCAGGCGCTCGATTCCGAGGATTACAGGGCCTATGCCTACGGCTCGTTCATCCTGCCGCAGGATCTCACGCTGACGGCGGGCCTCAGCCTCCAGGACTTCGAGAGCGGGCCGAAGGACGTCAGCGGCGTCAACCCGAAGTTCGGCCTCGAATGGCGGCCATTGCCGTCGGTGGCGCTCCGTGCCGCCTACACGCAGGTCATCAAGCCGCCGCTGGTGTCCAACCGCACGATCGAGCCGACGCAGGTCGCGGGCTTCAACCAGTATTTCGACGACGGCAACGGCGCGAAGTCCCGGCGTTGGGGCTTCGGCGTCGACTGGCAGATCAGCGACACCATGTTCGCCGGCGCGGAAGCCACGTGGCGGCGGATCGACGAACCGGTCCAGCTGACGCCGGCCTCTGCGATCTATCCCGACCACGAGGAAGAAACGCACAGGTTCTATTTCAGCATGTTGCCGCATCCGCGCGTCCCGGTCGGCATCGAGTTCGTCTACGACCGCTTCAAGGCCGAACCCAGCGTTCTGACGAACATCGGGCCCGTGCCTCTCGAGATGCAGACGTTCTCGATCCCGCTCACCGCGCGCTACTTCGATCCGAGTGGCTTCTTTGGCGGCGTCCGGGCGACCTATGTGAACCAGGATGTCGAACGTGCCGCGGGCAGTGCCTTCGCGGACGGGCAGTCGGACTTCTTCGTCGTCGACGCGGACGTCGGCTACCGCTTCCCGAACAGGGCAGGCAGCTTCAGCCTCGAAGTGCGCAACCTGTTCGACTCCGGATTTTCCTACCAGGACGACGGCTTTCGCGAGTTCGGCGACGAGCCGTCGACCGGTCCCTATTTCCCGAGCGCCACAGTCATGGGGAGGCTGACGCTCAACTTCTGAGTCCCGAGGGCGTGGGGTCTACCAGATCAAGGGAGTGCATCACATGACAGTGCGTACGAGACTTACTGCTGCTATCGCCGGGCTGGCGCTTTCCGCCGGCGCGGTGTCGCCTGCGCTTGCGCAATCCGATTACATCGACGACGTGCCGATCCAGCGCTCGACCAACACCGTCGTGCGGAACATCCCGCTCGACAGCTTCAAGGAAGCGGACATCGGCTACCTGGTGGACCTGATGCTCCAACAGTGCGAGTCGCCGGTGACGCAAATGGTGAACGCCAGCTACCGCCGGATTTCCAACGCACCCGGTCCCGTCCTGGCGACGCCATCCTCCGCGAACGCCAACCATGACTATGTCGTCTGGGATTCGGGAAGCGGTTTCAACCCGAACAAGTCGATCCGGGTCAGGGCGTCCGAGATCGCCGAGCAAATCGGCGTCAACCCGGGCGTGAACCTGGACGCGGACCCCGACACGCAGACGAAATCGGATGCGACCGGCACCTACGACACCCTGACGATCCGGGACATCACCAGCTTCAGCCCGGCTCTCGCTGCGGCGGTCCAGCTTGTCGACGCCGGCAACAATGCGGCCGGGTTCGATGCCATCATGGGCATCAAGAACGGCACGCCGAAGACCGCGTTCGTGGTCTGCGACATGAACATGTACTATGTCGAGAACGGCCAGCTCTATTACGGCGTCAAGAACTTCAAGCTGCTGGAGCCTGTGAACCGCCTTCTCGTGTTCTGGTCGATGGGAAGCTCGGCAGCGGGAACGGTTCCGGCAATGGATGCGTTCTGCGCGGCGATGAACCCGCCGGCTGTCGCCTCCGATCCGCGCACCAACCCGCTCGCCGCGGTGCCGGACCCGGAAAGCTCCGACCCGCGGGACTTCTCGAGCAGCTACGCCAACACGCACCTGCTGCGCGAGGGGCTGACGACCAGCGTGACAGGCAACACGATCATCGTCTATGGCGACAACACGGGGCGCCGTTCCACCAACTCGGCGGCGGCGAACCACACGGCGTGCGAAGGCAGCAAGGCGTCGGCAAAGACGGCCTTCTGCGATCCGACCGAGCCCATACCGGACACGGATGCGGGTGAGGTTTCGGGCAACGCCTGCATCAAGAAGAACGGCCGTCCGACGGTGCCGGACGTCAAGCTGCACACCGCGAACGGCAGCAATACGAGCTGCCTGTCGAGCCTCAGCGGCGGCTGGATCGTGACCGATCCGTGCAACCCGTGGGGCAGATTCTGACGGAACCAACGGGGCGCCGCGGCCGTTCGCGGCGCCTCCTTTCCTTCTTCCCGGATCGTGCCGCCGGGTGCAGACCTGCCAGGCTTCAGGTGTCGGCCCAGTTCACCGCCTCGTCCAGGCTAGCGCGCACGGTACGGAAAGCGTTGGCGGGGTGGTTCGGATCTTCGTAGCCGAAGGAAATGCCGGCGACCACGCGCCGGTCCTCACCCAGTCCGAAATGCGCGCGGATCAGGTCCGGATAGGACGCGATCGCTGCCTGCGGGATCGTCGCGATCCCCATCGCCTGGGCCGCCAGCAGGAAGGTGGCGAGATAGCCGCCGCAATCCACGGCACCATAGACGCCCAGCGCCTCGTCCGTCGTGATGATGGCGATGTGCGGCGCACCGAACAGGCGGAAGTTCTGCAACGCCTGCTGGCGGGACGCGGCACGGTCGCCGCGGGCGATGCCGACGGCGTCGTAGAGCTGGAAGCCGCAGGCCCGGCGCCGATCCAGGTAGACGCCCCGATACTCGCGGGGATGGGGAAAATCGGGATTGCCCTGATGCTCCGATGCGTGGGCATGGAGGGCCTCGCGAAACCGCTCCGTCCCGGCGCCCCGTGTCACGATCACCTGCCAGGGCTGGGAATTGCACCAGGACGCCGTGCGCTGGGCCATGGTCAGGATGCGCCGGATCACCGCCTCGGGCACCGGATCGGGCCGGTAGCCGCGGCAGCTGTAGCGCGCGTCCAGCAGGCGCGAGAGCGTGTCGGCTTCGGGCGTGGCGGCAGGCATCTGTGTCATCGGCGGGGCTGCTCCAGCTTTGCGGGGGTTCCGGTATGCTGGTGCGGCGCGATCCGGCCTGTCAATCGCCCGGCGCAGCGCACCTGCCGCGCGCGGAGCGGGCGCGTCAGGCGACGAGCTTGCGCTGTCGGGCGAAGGGGCTGAGGCCCAGCCATTTCTGCATTGTCCGCGCCACGTCGCGCGTGCCGTCGAGTTCCAGCTTCTCACGCTCGCGCGCGACCGTGGTCAGGCCCATCCAGATCGCGGTCATCGTCCGCAGGTCGGTGGTGATGTAGAGGTCGACCTCGAACCCGGGATCGGCCGAGCACAGGTCAACCTCGCCTGACGGATCGACTACCAGCCACCATTTGCGGCTGGCGGGCGGAAGCTCCGGATAGACGAAGCGGATGACCGTGCGTCCGGGGGGCAGCGGCGTCGGATCGAGATTGCGGCGCATGTCCCACATCAGCAGCGCGGGGTCGAGGTTCTGAAGCGAGGGCTCGGACTCGACCCATTTCTGCCCCCAGAACCCGAAGGCTTCCACGACTGGCAAAAGGTCCCTGCCGGAAGGGGTCAGCCGATATTCGTGGACCCCGTGCTCGCCATGCGCCGGCACGCGCTCGACGATACCGGCTGCCTCCAGTTCCTTCAGCCGTTGGGACAGCAGCGAAGGCGACATGCGCGGCACGCCGCGGCGCAGATCGTTGAAGCGTGTCGATCCGGCGACGAGCTCCCGCACGACAACCATCGTCCACCGGCGGCACAGCGTCTCCGCCGCCATGGCGACGGGACAGAACTGCCCATAACTCCCTGAAGTCATCGCGAGCTCCTTTCGCAGTCATCGGGCTCGACCAAAGCGAGACTAACACACTCCGGCCAGTCCAGAAACTGAACCTGCCAGTACAGATCCCGCACTGGCAGCCATGTGCGCACCGGACCCATACTTCGATGTACCCGCCGCCGCGCCCGAACGGCCTCCGATACGGAGGTTCGCTGGTGCTGCGGGACGGCGGCGCAGCAGACAGAGGGGAGGACAGGCAGATGAACGTGACCATGAGAACGCTGGACGGAGACACGCAGACGGTGTCCATCGAGGCCGTGGAGGCCTTGCGCAGCCGTCTGCGCGGGACAGCGGCCTTGCCGGGCGAGCCTGGCTTCGACGAGGCGCGGACAGTTTGGAACGGCATGATCGACCGCACGCCGGGCCTTGCCGTCAGGGCACTGGGTACAAGCGATATCCGGGAGGCGGTGGCCTTCGCGCGCGACAACGGACTGTTGATCGCCATTCGTGCGGGCGGGCACCAGATCGCCGGACATGCGGTGGCGGATGGGGCGTTGCTGCTCGACCTGTCGCAGATGCGCTCCGTCCATGTCGATCCGCAAGCGCGCACTGCCCGGGTCGAGCCGGGGTGCCTGCTCTCCGACGTCGACAGGGAGACGCAGCTGCATGGCCTCGCCGTGCCGGTCGGCATCAACTCGACGACCGGCATTTCCGGGCTGACCCTTGGAGGGGGCTTCGGCTGGATCACTCGCAAGTTCGGCATGACGATCGACAACCTGATCTCGGCCGACGTGGTCACCGCCGATGGGGAGATCCTCAAGGCCAGCGCAGACGAGAACCCGGACCTGTTCTGGGCGCTGCGCGGCGGTGGCGGCAATTTCGGGGTCGTCTCGTCGTTCGAGTTCCGCCTGCACCCGGTGGGGCCGCAGGTGATGTCAGGACTTGTCGTGCATCCGCTGGAGGATGCGCCGGACCTGTTGCGCCATTTCCGCCGCATCTGCGCCGAAGCGCCCGACGATCTCACGGTCTGGGCCGTGATGCGCAAGGCGCCGCCGCTGCCTTTCCTGCCCGCCGAGTGGCATGGCCGGGAGGTGCTGATCTTCGCCGCCTGCTATGCGGGCGACATGGACGCGGGCGAGCTTGCCTTGCGCGAGTTGCGCAGCCTCGGCACACCGGTCGCCGATGTCATCTCGCCGCATCCGTTCACCGGATGGCAGGCGGCTTTCGACGGGCTGCTGACACCCGGCGCCCGGAACTACTGGAAGAGCCACGACTTCACGGAATTGTCCGATGCGGCCATCGAGACGCTGCTTCCCGCGGTCGAAGCGCTTCCCGATCCGCAATGCGAGGTGTTCATTGCCCATGTCGGCGGAGCGATGGCACGGGTGGCGTCGGATGAAACCGCCTTCCCGCAGCGCGATGCGCATTTCACCATGAACGTGCACACGCGATGGGAGGATCCGGCGAAGGATGCGGCCTGCATCGGCTGGGCGCGCGAGATGTTCACGGCGCTTCAGCCGCACGCGGCGGGCAGCGTCTATGTGAACTTCATGCCGGAGGACGAGACGGACCGGCTGGACGGCGCCTATGGCGGCAACATGGAGCGGCTGCAGCAGGTCAAGGCGCGCTACGATCCACAGAACCTGTTTCGCGTGAACCACAACATCCAGCCGGCTGCGCGTGCGGCGGGCTGAGATGCCGGAGTGGCGGTGCGATGGATGTGCAGCGCACCGCCACCGGCCCGGCCCGGTCAGCCGCCCTCCGCCTGCCGTTGCGCCGGGCGTTCCGCCACCGGGACCATGATGTGGGCGTAGGGCGTACCGGGCCACATCACGTAGGGCCCGTCGGTGTCGGGTGTCGTCGGCAGCCCTTCGAGAGTGGCATTGTCCGGGACGATCACCATCAGGTGCGGACCTTCCACCACCCAGTCGTTCTTTGTTGTCGGCTGGCTCGCAGCGGGATCGACGTTGCTCGCGCCCCCGTTCGGGGCGTCGCCTGCCAGCATGTAGGCGATGCCGACACGCCCGGCCTGGAACGGCTTGCCACCGGACCAGGCGTCCATCCACCGCATCCACTCGCCATCCATGCACATTGGGCCCGCCACCTTTTCCGGTGCCGGGAAGCAGGTGTAGGCACCGTCTCCGGGCCGTAGCACGGTGCCGTCGAGATCCGACACGGTCGCGGTCTCCCTGATCCCGGGAGGAGCGGCGCTCAGCGCTTCCGCGATCCTGTCCTCCACCCCATCGGCAGAGGCCGCTGTGCCGATCCCCGACAGAAGGCCCGTCGTGGCAAGTACCGCGGCGAGCCGAATGCGATGAACCATGGCGTGTGCGCGCGGTCCGCGCGAAACCTTGAGGGGCATTTCCGGTCTCCCTTGTCCGATTGGCGCGCGCCGTGACCGGGCCTGCATGGCCCGATACCCCGACGTGCCGCATGGAAAGCGCAATCAGGTTAGGCAGGGCATTGAGGGACTCGATAGTCCGGAAACTGTACTGCGGCTGCAGGCAGCGCCGCGGTCTGGCGGGGGGCGCCGGCGGCAAGACCTCTCCCCGCCGGTTTGCAAGAGGGGCGGGGAGAGGCGGAGATGTCCGGTCCGGGCCTATGCGAGGTCGAAGCGGTCCGCGTTCATGACCTTCGTCCACGCCGCCACGAAGTCGCGGACGAACTTCTCCCTGCTGTCGTCCTGGGCATAGACCTCCGCATAGGCGCGCAGGATGGAGTTCGAGCCGAAGACGAGGTCGATGCGCGTCGCGGTCCACTTCCTGTTGCCCGTCTTGCGGTCGACGATCTCGTAGAGATTGTCGCCCCTGGGCACCCAGCGGTTGGCCATGTCCGTCAGGTTGACGAAGAAGTCCGTGGTCAGCGCGCCTTCCCGGTCGGTGAACACGCCGTGCTTGGTGCCGCCTTGGTTGGTGCCGAGCACGCGCATGCCCCCGACCAGCGCCGTCATTTCCGGGGCTGTGAGCCCCATGAGCTGCGTGCGGTCGAGCATCAGCTCTTCCGGCGTGACCGCGTAGTCCCTCTTGAGCCAGTTGCGGTAGCCGTCGTGGATCGGCTCCAGCACGTCGAAGGACTCCACGTCCGTCATCTCGTCGGTGGCGTCGCCGCGGCCCGGTGAGAACGGCACCGCGATGTCGACGCCCGCGGCCTTCGCCGCCTGCTCCACCCCGACATTTCCGGCGAGCACAATGACGTCGGCGACGCTCGCGCCCGCGTCCGCCGCGATCGGCGCCAGCACGCCCAGCACGCGGGCAAGGCGCGCGGGCTCGTTACCCTCCCAGTCCTTCTGAGGCGCGAGGCGGATCCGGGCGCCGTTCGCGCCGCCGCGCATGTCCGAGCCGCGGAAGGTGCGGGCGCTGTCCCAGGCCGTCGCCACCATGTCGGCGACGCTCAGCCCGCTCGCGGCGATCTTCGCCTTGACCGCGTCGACGTCGTAGCCGGTCGGGCCTGCGGGGACCGGGTCCTGCCAGATCAGGTCCTCGGCCGGAACCTCGGGTCCGAAATAGCGCGCCTTCGGGCCCATGTCGCGGTGGGTGAGCTTGAACCATGCCCGCGCGAACGTCTCCGAGAAATAGTCCGGGTCCTTGTAGAACCGCTCGGAGATCTTGCGGTATTCCGGGTCCATCTTCATGGCCATGTCGGCGTCGGTCATGATCGGGTTGCGGCGGATCGAGGGGTCCTCGGCGTCGACCGGCTTGTCCTCTTCCTTGATGTTCACCGGCTCCCACTGCCAGGCGCCCGCCGGACTCTTCTTCAGTTCCCAGTCGTGGTTGAGCAGCAGGTGGAAATAGCCGTTGTCCCACTTGGTCGGGTGCGTGGTCCACGCGCCCTCCAGGCCCGACGTCACCGTGTCGCGGCCGATGCCGCGGGTCTTCTGGTTCATCCAGCCGAGGCCCTGCTCCTCGACCGGCGCACCCTCCGGATCGGGGCCGAGGTTCTCCGCCCGGCCGTTGCCGTGGCACTTGCCGACCGTGTGGCCGCCGGCGGTGAGCGCGACCGTCTCCTCGTCGTTCATGGCCATGCGGGCGAATGTGATCCGCACGTCCTGCGCGGTGCGCAGCGGATCGGGCTTGCCGCCCACGCCTTCCGGGTTCACGTAGATCAGGCCCATCTGCACCGCGGCGAGCGGGTTCTCCAGCGTCTCCCGGTCCTCGCCGTCGTAGCGGGTGGCGCCCAGCCACTCCTTCTCCGAGCCCCAGTAGGTGTCCTTCTCCGGGTGCCAGATGTCCGTGCGCCCGAAGCCGAAGCCGAAGGTCTTCAGGCCCATGGATTCATAGGCGACATTGCCCGCGAGGATGATGAGATCGGCCCAGCTGATCCGGTTGCCGTACTTCTTCTTGATCGGCCAGAGGAGACGGCGCGCCTTGTCGAGGTTGGCGTTGTCCGGCCAGGAATTCAGCGGCGCGAACCGCTGGTTGCCCGTGCCGCCGCCGCCGCGCCCGTCCGCCATGCGGTAGGAGCCCGCCGCGTGCCACGCCATGCGGATCATCAGGCCGCCATAATGACCCCAGTCGGCCGGCCACCAGTCCTGGCTGTCGGTCATCAGGCCGCGCAGGTCCGTCTTCAGGGCCGCAATGTCGAGTGTTTTCAGCGCCTCGCGATAGTCGAAGTCCTTGCCGAGGGGATCGGTCTTCGTGTCGTGCTGATGGAGGATGTCGAGGTTCAGCGACTTCGGCCACCAGTCCATGTTCGAGGTGCCGGTCGAAGTCGCACTGCCATGCATGACCGGGCACTTGCCCGCTGTCTTCGGATCATTGCCGTCCATCGTCTCTCTCCCAGCCTTGCTTCGGTTCCCGTCCCCTTCATGGCGACGGTAGCGCTGCGCCGCGCCTGCGCGGCATTGGTGCAAACCCTAGCGTCTGCACGCGCGGTACAAGCCAGAGAGCTACCATCGAATTGTGATCAGGGAAATTTTCATTTCCCAATCAGCCTGATATGGAAAACAAATGAATCGACTGACCCTCAAACACCTGCGTTATTTCGAAGCCTTGGCCCGCCACGGCCATTTTGGCCGTGCTGCGGAGGCGTGCGCGATCTCGCAGCCGGCGCTCTCGCTGCAGATCAGGGAGCTTGAAGAGATCCTGGGCGCGCCACTGGCGGAGCGGACCGCGCGCCGGATTCGCCTGACACCGCTGGGTGCGGCTTTCGCGCGCCGGGCGCGTGCCGTGCTGGCCGACGTCCATGCGCTCGAGGATCTTGCGCGCGCCGCGGCCGGGCCGTTGTCGGGGCCGCTGCAGATCGGTGTCATTCCGACGGTTGCACCGTACCTGCTACCGCGCGTCATCACGGCGCTGGCCGCGCATTTGCCCGGCCTCGATCCGCGCCCGCGCGAAGCGGTGACCGAGAAGCTGATCGAGGAACTCATGGATGGGCGGCTCGATGCCGCGATCGTGGCCCTGCCGGTGTCGGAGCCGACCCTTCACGAACAGCCCCTCTTTTCGGAGGAGTTCGTTCTGGTCCGCCCCCTTGCAGACGCAGACAGGCCCGTACCAAGCTCCGACATGCTGCGCGAGATGCGGTTGCTCCTGCTAGAAGAGGGGCATTGCTTCCGCGACCAGGCCCTCGCCTTCTGCGCCATGTCGGCGGCCAGACCCCGCGATGTCATGGAGGGCACGTCGCTTGCGACCCTCGTCCAGATGGTCGGCGCCGGGCTCGGCGTGACCCTAATCCCGGAGATGGCGGTTGGGGTCGAGACCCGCTCGGCCCCCGTCTCGGTGGCCCGGCTCGCGCCGCCGCGGCCGACGCGGACGATCGGCATGGTCTGGCGAAATAGCTCCCCGCTGTCGGAACCGCTGTCCCGGCTTTCGGGTGTCGTGCGAAACGCCGTCTGCCCCGGCGGGGAGGGGCAGGGCGCGGGCGCATAGGCCCCTTGCGCAAAGGCCCCTTGCACATGGGCCATGGCGTCTGCGCGTATGAATCCGCCCGGCCCCGCATCAGGGGACGTGCCCGCTTCGACGGAGAGGGGCGCGGCGGGACGCGCCGCCGCGACAGAGGGAGAGCACGATGCCACGAGCCGTACGCATTCACGAGACCGGCGGTCCCGAGGTGCTGAAACTCGAGGAGGTCGATGTTCCTGCCCCGGGACCCGGTGAGGTGCGTCTGCGCCAGACGGCCTGCGGGGTCAATTTCACCGACATCTATACGCGCACCGGTCTTTACCCTGCGCAACTGCCCTGCATCCCCGGGCGCGAGGGCGTCGGCGTGATCGACGCCGTCGGGGAGGGGGTGAGCGGCTGGCAGGCGGGCGACCGGGTCTCCTATGCTTCCGTGTCCGGTGCCTATGCCGGGGCGCGGGTCATCGCGGCGCATCACCTCGTGCGGCTCCCCGACGGCATCGGCGACGTGACCGCGGCGGCCATCACGCTGCGCGGGCTGACCGCGCACATGCTGCTGCACGCCGTCCACCCCGTCAGGGCTGGCGAGCCGATCCTCGTGCATGCGGCGGCCGGTGGCGTGGGCCTGATCCTCGCGCAATGGGCGGCTGCGCTGGGCGCCGAGGTGATCGGGACCGTGTCGACAGAGGAAAAGGCGACGCTTGCACGTGCCCACGGGTCGGCGCACGTGATCGTCGGACGCGATGCCGATGTGCCCCGCCAGGTCGCCGAGATCACCGGCGGACGCATGGTCGGCGTGGTCTATGACGCGATCGGCCGCGAGACGTTCGTGGGCTCGCTCGACAGCCTCGCCCGCCGCGGCCACCTCGTCTGCTACGGACAGGCGTCGGGTCCCATCCCGCCCATCGCGATTCAGGAGCTTGGAACGCGCGGCTCTCTCACGGTCACGCGGCCGATGCTCGGCGACTACATCGCCGATCCGCAGGAACGGGCCGACATGGCGGCCGACCTCTTTGCGCGCGTCGCAGGCGGCGAGATCCGCGTGAGGGCCGATCACGTCTATGCCTTCGAGGAGGTGGCCCGCGCTCATGCAGACCTCGAGGCCGGGCGCACGACGGGCTCGGTCGTGCTGACGCTCGAAGGATGAACCTTGCGGCCTGCCGGGGGATGGATAAGCGCACCCGGACCTGCCATCCTGCTCGGAACCGCGTGGAACAGCGATGGGGAAAAGGGATGACATCACAGGACCGGTTTTCGGGCGTGCTCGCGCCTGTGGTCACACCGTTCGGGCAGGATCTTGCGCCCGACGCGGCGCGCCTTGCCGCACACTGCAAATGGCTGGTGTCGCATGGGGTGCGGCTCGCCGTTTTCGGAACGAACAGCGAAGCCAACTCCATGTCCGTCGGGGAGAAGCAGGATCTGCTCGACCGGCTGGCAGGCAGCGGGGTCGAGCCCGCCGACATGATGCCGGGCACCGGCGCCTGCGCGCTGAGCGATGCGGTGGCGTTGACCGCGCATGCGGTGCGCCTCGGATGTGGCGGCGTGCTGATGCTGCCGCCCTTTTACTACAAGGGCGTGCCGGAAGACGGGCTCTATCGCTATTACGCGGAGGTGATCGGCCGGGTCGGTGCCGATGGCCTGCGCATCTATCTCTACCACATCCCGCACCTGACCGGCGTTCCGATCACGCTGGGCCTGATCGAGCGGCTGGTTCGCGACTTCCCCGGCACCGTGGTGGGGATCAAGGACAGTTCCGGCGACTGGGCGAACACGCAGGCGATGCTCGACCGGCAATGGGACGATTTCGCGGTCTTCGTGGGGTCGGAGGATTTCCTGCTGCAGGGGATGCGCAACGGGGCCGTTGGATGCATCTCCGCAACTGCCAATGTGAACCCGCAGGCCATCGCCCGGCTTGCCGCGCACTGGCGCGATGCGGACGCGGACGCTGCCCAGGCAGACCTGTCGGCCGTGCGGAAGATCTTTCAGCAGCGCCCCATGATCCCGGCGATGAAGTACGCCATCGCGCACTATGGCAGCGATCCCGGCTGGACGCAGGTGCGCCCGCCGCTCGTCCCGCTTGGCAAGGCCGATGGCGAAGGCCTGATCGCCGATCTCGACACCGCTGGCTTCGGCGCTCTCGCCGGCGTCACCGCCTGACGGCGACGCCGGTCGCGCCTTCCGTATTGGAGGCGAGCGGTTGCCTGTGCGCGGGCGCTCAGCCGATGCGCGGCAGGAAGGCCGGCACGCGCGCGCGGTAGGCATGGTAGGTCTCGCCCAGTTCGGCGGCGAGGTCCGCCTCCTCGAACACCGTCGCGACCAGGACATAGGCGGCGACGCCCAGCGCGAAGACCATCTGCCCCACGGTCATGTGGGGGGTGAGCCATGGCGTCAGCATCCAGCCGAGGCTGATGGGGTGCCGGACCGCGGCATAGAGCCAGCGCGCGCAAAAAGGTGCGGGCTCCGTCCGTCTGCCGCGGACCTTGTCCCACACCTGCGCCAGGCCGAAGAAGCCGAAGTGCCCGATGTGGAAGGTCGCCGCGAACATGGCGCCCCAGACCGCGAGGTAGAGGGCGAGGATGGCCGCCGCCGCGACCGGCGAGACGACATGCCAGACCGTGACCGCGATCGGCTGCCAGAACCAGACGAGCAGGCCGGTCGCCGCCACCGTCATGTAGAGATAGGTCGCGCGTTCGAGGTCCGGCGCAACGATCCGGGTCCACCAGGCCTTGAACCGCCGCCGTGCCGTCGCCGAATGGTGCAGGCCGAACAGGGCGATCAGGCCCAGATCGACGGCCACGGCTGTCCATGGGTCCCCCGCCGGGCCGGAATTGATGCCCTTCGGGACGGCGATATCGGCGAGGAAACCGACGAGATAGGCGATCGCGCCGAGCGCAAGCGTATAGGCAAGGCCCGCATAGGCGAGCCGCAGCGCACTGCGAAGCATGGGAGGAACCTTTCCTTTGTGCGTAAGGTGCGGCCTCCGCCCCGGCAAGTGGCGAAGGCCGGCGCGTGCGTCGTTTCAGACGCGGGCGACGAACCAGACATTGAGCGGGTCGTGCGGCAGGACGTGGCGGCGCACCTGCCCGAAGCCCGCCTCGTGCAGCATCGCCTCGGCCGTCTCCCAGCCCCACATGGTGCCGAGACCCTTGCCGCCCTGGCCGAGCGAGATCGGCGTGCAATGCACGCAGGAGATCGCGTAGAGCAGGGAGGCCATGGGGAAGGCGAGGTTGTTCTCGAGCTTCGCCGACCCGCCGATGTCCTGCATCAGGTAGACCCCGCCGGGGCGCAGCGCGCCCTTCAGGCCGCGGATCAGGGCTTCGGGATCCTTCTGGTCGTGGACCGCGTCGAAGGAGGTCACGAAGTCGAAGCAAGCCCGGTCCGCGAAGCCCGTGAGGTCGCGCGTCTCGAACCGGATATTGCCGAGCCCCGCCGCGCGCGCCCGGCGCGTGGCCGTCTCGATGGCGTCGGCACACAGGTCGTAGCCGGTGAATCGGCTCTGCGGGAAGCGTTCGGCGAGCGCGATCAGCGCCGAGCCCTGCCCGCAGCCAGCGTCGAGCACATCGATGCCGGCTTCCAGCCGCGCCTCGATCCCCGGCACCAGCGGCAGCAGGTGCTCGAACAGCGCGTCCGTCACGGTCTGGGCGCTGTCTTCCGCCATGATCTGGTGGAAGCAGGGATAGTCGCCGTAGGACGTGCCTTCGCCGGTCTGGAAGGTCGCGAGCGTGCGGTCCTGCACCGCGCCCATCAGCGCGATGTGCTGGGCGAACACCGCCATGTTGCCGAGCGGCGCGCCCCGGATCAGGCAGGCGGCATGTTCCGCGGGAAGCCGGTAAGTCCGGTGGGCCGGGTCGTAGCGGACGATGCCGCTCGTCACCATGCACGCGAGCCATTCGCGGACATAGCGTTCGGCCAGCGCGGCCTCCGCGGCGATCTTCTCGCTCGTCGCGGGCGGCAGGGCGGCCAGCGTGTCGAACAGGCCGAGGCGGTGGCCGACCGAGATCATCGCGGCGGTCGCGCCATGGTCGATGATCTCGCACATGCGGTCGAGGAAGCGCTCCGCCGCCGTGGCGTCGACGGTGGGGAAGGGGGTGATCTGGTTCATCGGTCATCTCCGGTATGGTCGGTTGCGATGCGCCGGGGATAGGCCGCCCGGACGCCGCTCACGAGGGCGGTTCTGGACAGGAAGGGACCGAACCCGCCACACTGGCGCCATGGACGCACGGAACGCCGCAGGTCCCTCGATCGCACTGCTCGCCCTACCGGAGAGCACGCCGGGCGCGCTGTTCGGTCTCTACGAGGTGTTCCTGTCGGTCGGGCGGACGTGGCAGGACCTGACGGGGGAACCGCCGGCGGGCGTGCCCTTTTCGCCGAAGCTAGTCGCGCGCGGGGGTGCACCCGTGGCGACCGCGCTCGGCATCCCGGTCCAACCGCACGAAGGGCTCGGCGACGCCGACATCGTCATCGTGACCGATCTCGCGCTGCCGCCGGGCGAAAGCCTCGCCGGGCGCTGGCCGGAGGAGGCGGCGTGGCTGCGCGCACGCTATGAGGCGGGCGCGGTGATCTGTTCGGTGTGCACGGGCGCGGTCCTGCTCGCGGAGGCGGGATTGCTCGACGGGCTCAACGCCACGACGCACTGGTCTGCGGTCGATCTCATCCGGACCTGCTATCCGGGCGTCCAGCTCGTTCCCCAGCGGATCCTGACCGCGGCGGGCGACGGCGACCGCATCGTGACGAGCGGCGGTGCGTCGGCGTGGGAGGATCTCGCACTCTATCTCGTCGCGCGCTTCTCCAGCGGGACGGAGGCGGTGCGCATCGCCAAGATCTTCCTGCTCGGCGATCATTCGGAGGGGCAGCTGCCCTTCGCGGGCGCACGCAAGGCGCGCCGCCACGACGACGCCCTCGTGGGCGATTCGCAAGCCTGGATCGCGGACAACTACCACCGGCCGAACCCGGTCGCGCGCATGGTGGAGCGGTCGGGCCTGCCGGAGCGGACGTTCGTGCGCCGCTTCCGGGCGGCGACGGGCTATGCGCCGATGGACTATGTCCAGACGCTGCGGATCGAGGAGGCCAAGCACCTGCTGGAGACGACCGCCCTGCCGGTCGAGGAGATCGCCGTCGAGGTGGGTTACGAGGACCCGAACTTCCTGCGACGCCTGTTCCGCCGCCGCGTCGGCATCACGCCCGCGAAGTACCGCCAGCGCTTCTCCCGCGTGGTGCGGATCGCCGCCGGCTGACGGGAGTGCTCAGACGGCGGGCAGGGCGGGTTCGAACGTGTCGGGGCTCGCCCGCCGCCAGCGGTCGAGATAGCCGAACCGGTCCTCCTCTCCGCGCAGCAGGAAACCCTCCGGCATATAGGGATAGACCTCCTCGCCCGTGACCATGTCGCGGTCGCGTTCCCGCATCAGCAGGTGATGGGGCAGAAATGCGCCGGGGTGGGAGAGGCCTGCCGCACCCGTCATCTCCGCCAGCGCCTTCAGCGTGTTCTGGTGGAAGCGGAACACGCGCTCCGACTTGTCGGGCACGTCGAGGGCGCGCTGGCGCAGCGTGTCCTGCGTGGCGACGCCCACGGGACAGCGGTTCGTATGGCAGGCCTGCGCCTGGATGCAGCCGACAGCGAACATGAAGCCGCGTGCGGAGTTTGCCCAGTCGGCGCCAAGCGCCAGCGCCTTGGCGATGTCAAAGGCGGTGACAAGCTTGCCCGATGCGCCGATCCTGATGCGCTCGCGCAGTCCCGTCCCGCGCAGGGTGTTGTGCGCAAACGTCATCCCCTCGATCAGCGGCATGCCGACGTGGTTGGCGAATTCGAGCGGGGCAGCGCCCGTGCCGCCCTCCTTGCCGTCGATCACGATGAAGTCCGGCACGACGCCGGTTTCCAGCATCGCCTTGACGATGCACATGAACTCCCGCCGGTGACCGATGCAGAGCTTGAAGCCCACGGGCTTGGCCCCGGACAACTCCCGCAGCCGCCCGACGAACTCCATCAGGCCGGTCGGGGTCGAGAACTCGGGGTGTGCGGAGGGCGAGACGCAATCCTGCCCCATGGGCACGCCGCGCGCCTCCGCGATCTCGGGCGAGATCTTGGCGGCGGGCAGCACGCCGCCGTGGCCGGGCTTGGCGCCTTGGCTGAGCTTCACCTCAATCATGCGGATCTGCGGGTCGGCGGCCTGGTCGCGGAACTTTTCTGCGTCGAACCGGCCCTCCGCGGTGCGGCAACCGAAATAGCCCGAGCCGATCTCCCAGATCAGGTCGCCGCCGCCCTGCCGGTGATAGCGGCTGATGCCGCCTTCGCCGGTGTCGTGCGCGAAGCCGCCCTTCTTCGCGCCGATGTTGAGCGCGAGGATCGCGTTGGCCGACAGCGCGCCGAAACTCATGGCCGAGATGTTGTAGAGCGACGCCTCATAGGGCTGGCGGCAGTCCGGCCCGCCGATGTGCACGCGGAAGTCATGGTCCGCGATATGCTTCGGCACGACCGAGTGCGTGATCCACTGGTATCCCGCGTCATAGACCCGGGCCCGGGTGCCGAAGGGGCGCTTGTCCTCCACGCCCTTGGCGCGCTGGTAGATGAGGGAGCGTTCGTCGCGCGAGAACGGTTCCTCGTCCTGGTCGCTCTCGATCAGGTACTGGCGGATCTCGGGCCGAATCCCCTCGAACAGGAAGCGCATGTGGCCGAGGACCGGATAGTTGCGCAGGATCGCGTGGCGGGTCTGCAGCAGGTCGCGCACGCCGAGGACGCTGAGCGCACCGAAGAACACGAGCGGTACCGCGAACCACGCGCTCAGGGCCAGTCCGACGAGTGACAGCACGGCAAGCACACACACGCCCGCGAACACGACATAACGTTCCATGGCGTGCTTTCCCCCGCTCGCTTCGTCCCTGACCGAACGGTAGCACCGCCGCACTCGCGCGACCAAGAGCGACCCATGCCGTTTGCCCGGATGGCCTGCGTCCCTGTATGGATGGGAAAACAACAAGGGAGGCGGCCCATGATCCCCTTTTCCATCCTAGACCTGTCGCCGATCTGCAAGGGCGATACCGCGGCGGACTCCTTCCGCAACACGCGCGACCTCGCGGTCCATGCGGAGGGGTGGGGCTATACCCGCTACTGGCTGGCCGAGCATCACAACATGCCGGGCATCGCGAGCGCGGCCACGGCGGTGGTCATCGGCCATGTCGCGGAGGCGACGAAGACGATCCGTGTCGGTGCGGGCGGGATCATGCTGCCGAACCATGCGCCGCTCGTCGTGGCGGAGCAGTTCGGCACGCTCGCCACGCTTTACGGGCCGCGCATCGACCTTGGCCTCGGGCGCGCGCCCGGAACGGACATGATGACCGCGCGGGCGCTGCGCCGCGGCCTCGACGGCAGCGACAATTTCCCGCACGACGTGGTCGAGCTGATGCGCTACCTGGCCGACGACACGGACGCGGGCGATGCAGGCCGGAAGGTGCGCGCGGTGCCCGGAACCGGCACCAACGTTCCCGTCTGGATCCTGGGGTCGAGCCTCTATGGCGCGCAACTGGCCGCGCACCTGGGGCTGCCCTATGCGTTCGCCTCGCACTTCGCGCCGGCCGCCCTCGACCAGGCGGCGGAAATCTACCGCGAGACGTTCCGCCCCTCGGCACATCTGCCAAAGCCGCACTTCATGATGGCGATCAACGTCTATGCCGCGGAGACGGAAGCGGAAGCGCTGCGCCTGAAAAGCTCCCAGCAGCAGGGCTTCGCCAATCTTCGGCTCGGGCGCCCCGGCCCGCTGCCGCGCCCGGTCGACGACATCGCGGCGGTGCTGGGGGGCGCGACCCTCTCCATGGTGGAGCAGGCACTTGCCGTCTCCGCGACCGGCACGCCCGAGATGGTGCGCGCCGATCTTGCCGCGCTGATCGCCCGCTACCGGCCCGACGAGGTGATCCTTGCGGGCCAGATATTCGATCACAAGGCGCGGCTTGCGTCCTTCGAGATCGCGGCGGACGTCATGCGTGCGCTCGACGGGGTTGCGGCGGTCTGACGCGCGCATCCCGCGCCGGGCCGCCATGCCGAGGGGGAAATTGACAAGGGCGCGCCCGCGTCCCTAACCTAACGGACGTTAGAAAACTGTCCCGCGCCGTGCCTGAAGGCAGAACGACAGGAACCGCAGGGACGAGGCGACCAGAGAAACGCAAGGGAAGGAATGCCTGACATGGGTGGCAACGCCGGCGACCGCTACGCGGCCTATACCAAGCTGAAGATCGACTATCCGGCGGAGCGCGTGCTGCGCATCACCTTCAACCGCCCGGAAACCTACAACTCCGTCGACGCCGAGACGCATACCCAGATGACCGACATCTGGCGCGACATCGACCGCGACCCGGACATCAACGCCGTGATTGTGACGGGCGCAGGCAAGGCGTTTTCGGCGGGCGGCGACTTCTCGCTGATCGAGCACATGACCGGCAACCACGAGGAACTGATGAAGACGTGGAAGGAGGCCAAGGACCTCGTCTACAACGTCATCAACTGCAACAAGCCGATCATTTCCGCGATCAACGGCCCGGCGGCGGGTGCCGGGCTCGTCGTGGGCATCCTCGCCGACATCTCGATCGCCGGGAAATCGGCGAAGCTGGTCGACGGGCACCCCCGCCTCGGCGTCGCGGCGGGCGACGTGGCGGCGATCATCTGGCCGCTGCTGTGCGGCATGGCCAAGGCGAAATACTATTTGCTGACCTGCAAGCCCGTGTCGGGCGAGGAGGCCGAGCGCATCGGCCTCGTCTCCATGTGCGTGGAGGACGACAAGCTTCAGGAAACGGCGCTCGACATCGCGACCGACCTCGCCAACGGGGCGCAAAGCGCGATCCGCTGGACGAAATACTCCCTCAACAACTGGCTGCGCCAGGCGGGGCCGATCTTCGACACCTCGACCGCGCTGGAGATGCTGGGCTTCATGGGCGAGGACGTCCGCGAGGGCGTGAAGTCGCACCGCGAGAAGCGCAAGCCGCAGTTCCGCAAGGACTGCCCGATCTGAGACGACGGCCGAGCTGAAAAGAGGGGGCGGGCCTGCCGGTCCGCCCCTTCGCGTGTCAGCCTAATGCTGCGTGAAGCGGGGCGTGCGCCGTCCCTCGAAGGCTGCGAGGCCCTCGCTCACGTCGTCGCCCTGCAGATGCACGATCACCGCGTCGCGCTCCATCCTGATGCCGCCCTCGAGCGGGCAGTCGAGACCCTGGCGCGCCAGCCGTTTCATCTCCGCGAGCGCCGGCCTGCTGCGCGTCGCGAGCGTGCGGGCATAGGTCATCGCCTCTTCCTCGAGGCTCGCGAGAGGCACCACCCGGTTGACGAGGCCGATGGAAAGCGCCTCGTCCGCCTCGATCCAGCGCGCGGTCAGCAGCAGGTCCATCGCCCGGCGCAGGCCGACGAGACGGGTAAGCCGCTGACTGCCGCCCCACCCGGGGACGAGGCCGAACTGCGCGTGCTGATCGCCGAAGCGCGCGACGTCTGCCGCGATGCAGACGTCTGCCGCGAGCATCAGTTCCAGCCCGCCCGCAAGGCACAGGCCCTGCACCGCGCAGACGACGGGCAGGGGAGACGCCTCGAGCCCTGCCAACGTCGCGTTCCCGGTGTCGATGAAGGTCGCAAGCTTGCCGGCATCTGTGCGGATCCCCTTGACCTCGGCGAGGTCGGCGCCGGTGCAGAAATGCTTGCCCTGCGCGCGCAGGAGGATCGCCCGGACGGCTGGATCCGCCTCGAACCCGCGCCGCGCGGCGTCGATCGCCTCGTGCACCGCGCGGGAGAGGCAGTTGAACTTGTCGGGCCGGGCCAGCTCGATGACGCCGACGCCGTCCTCGCTCCAGGTCTTGACGGGTTCGCTCATCGCCGCCTCACGCCTTCTTGTCGTATTGAAGCGCCACGCGGCCGGCCTTTTCGCGCGCGATCACCAGCTTCTGGATCTGCGCCGTGCCGTCGCCGATCTGCAGGCCGAGCACGTCGTTGTAGCGCTGATGGTGCGGCAGGTCGGTCGTGTAGCCATAGTGGCCGTGCAGGATCAGGCACTGGTGCAGGATCTCGCAGGCGGTCTTGGGCACGTACCATTTGCACATGGCGGCCTCGGCGGTGTGCCGCTCCCCCCGGTCGCGCAGCGCCAGCGTGTGGTAGCACAGCTGCCGCATCATGGTGAGCTGGGTTTCCGCTTCCGCCAGCGGGAAGCTCACGCCCTGGTATTGCACGATGGGCGCGCCGAACGCCTCGCGGCCCTTCACATATTCCCATGTCTCGTCGACCGAGGCCTGCGCCGCCGCGAGGCACTCGAGCCCGATCAGCGCGCGCGAGAAGTCGAAGCCGACCATGATCGTGCTGAACGCGCGGTCCTGCTCCGACATCATGCATTCGGCGGGGACGTACACGTCGTCGAAGAAGGCCGAACCTCGCGCGACCGGCTTCGTGCCGATGTCGTCGAAAGCAGTGCGCGTGATGCCCTTATCGCTGAGGTCGACGAAGAAGGCGCTGACGCCGCGCGAGGCTCCCGCAGGATCGCCCGTCCGTGCGAAGACGACCGCGGCGTCGGCCTGGGTGGAGAAGCTCATCGACGTCTTTTCGCCGTTGAGCCGCCAGCCATTGCCCGACCGCTCCGCGCGAAGCTGAAGGTTCGCCGCGTCAGAGCCGCCGCGCGGTTCGGTGAGGCCGAGGCCGATGATCGCCTCGCCGGCCGCGACCCGCGGCACCCACTCCTTCGCGATGTCGGGCGAGGCGTGCTTGGCCACCATGCCACCCATCAGCGAGGCCAGAAGCTGGACATAGCTGATGTTGAAGTCTGCGTAGGCGATCTCCTCGATGATGACGCCGGCCGTCACCGAGCTTTCGCCCATGCCGCCGTATTGCTCGGGCAGGTCGCAGCCGACGAGACCGAGCGCCCCCATTTCCTTCACCAGTGCGCGGTCGATGTCGTGTGTGCGTGCGCGCTTCAGATAGCTGGGGGCGAGTTTTTCCCGCGCGAAGCGGCGTGCTGCCTCGCGGTAGGCCTGCTGTTCTTCGGTCTGCTGGAACGGTGCGGTCATGGGGTGTTCCTTCACCTCGGTGTCGTGGGGCCGTGCAGCCGGGCTAGACGCAGGGACAGGACCGGCCGCCCGGGCGGCAACGGCCGCCGCGCGTGCTTGTGGCGCGCGGCGGCGATGTTCAGCCGTGCATGGTCAGGCCGCCGGAGACCGAGATGGTCTGCCCGGTGATGTAGCCTGCGTCGTCGCTCGCCAGGAAGCAGACGATGCCCGGATAATCCTCGGGCTGGGCCAGGCGGCGCAGCGGGATCGCCCGCTTCAGCCCCTCGACGATCTTCTCGCCGCTCTCTCCTTGCGCCACTTCGGCGAAGAGGGGGGTGTCGGTCGGGCCGGGCGCCACATTGTTCAGCGTCACGCCGGAACGGGCGAGTTCCCGCGCCACGGTTTTGGTGAAGGCGATGAGCCCGCCCTTGCAGGCGGAATAGACCGCCTCGCCCGAAGACCCGACGCGGCCGGCGTCCGAGGCGATGTTGATGACGCGGCCGGCGCGGCTTTCCACCATGTGCGGAAGAACCGCGTGGTGCATGTTCAGCGCGCCATAGAGATTGATGTCGATGACCTTCTTCCAAAGGTCCATGTCGGTCTGCAGGAAGGGGACGATGCGGTCCCAGCCCGCGTTGTTGACGAGAATGTCGATGCGGCCGGCAGCCGCCAGTTCGCCGACTGCCTTGTCGACCTGGCCGCGATCGGTGATGTCGACCGTGAAGGCGCGGGCCTTGCCTCCGTTCGCCACGATCTCGTCGGCAGTCTTCTGCGCGCCCTCGCCGTTCATGTCGAAGATCGCGACATTCGTGCCTTCTTCGCCGAAGCGCCGGCAGATCGCGCGACCGATACCGCTGCCGCCCCCGGTGACGATGGCTGTCTTGCCGTTCAGGCCCCTCATGGCTATTACCCCTCCCCGTGCTTGGCTGTGTACCGCCAGCTTGGCGGCCGGCATGTGCCGCGCCTTTCTTGTTTCTAACGTGTGTTAGAATTTAGTAGGGTGCTGTGGCCGCTGTCCAGAAGGAACTCGCCCGATGACCATGCAGGCGATGCAGACCGCCCGTGTCGTGCCGATGAAGAAGTCGGACCGGACCCGCGAGGAGATCCTGCGCAGCGCCGCGCGGCTGTTCCGCGACCGGGGCTATCACGCTTCAACGCTGCGCGAGATCGCGCAGGAGGCGCAGATCAAGGCCGGAAGCATCTATTACCACTTCGGCTCCAAGGACGAGATCATCGACGAGGTGCTCGACCTCGGCCTGCGGGAGGTCTTCAATGCCGTGCACGCGGTCATGGAGGCGGACCGCGACAATCCCGACCACCGCGCGCGGATCGGGCGGGCGATCCGGGAGCATCTTAACCTGCTTGTCGCACATGGGGAGTTCACCTCCGCAAACATCCGGATCTACGGGCAGCTGCCGGAGGACGTGCGTGCCCGCCACCGGCCCTTGCGGCGCCAGTACGCCCAATTGTGGGAAGACCTCCTGAGCGAAGCGCGGGATGCAGGTGCGGTGCGAAGCGACATCGAGATCGTACCGCTGCGCCAGTTTCTGCTGGGCGCCCTCAACTGGACCGTCGAGGTGTTCAGGCCGGACCGGGGCTCGCTCGACATCCATGCCGACCGGTGCATGGCGCTGGTCCTCGACGGGATCAGCACGGGCGCACGTAATCGCTTGTAGGGCTTTCTAACGAGTGTTAGTTTTTTCCCGAGGGTGCGGCACAGGAACCATATAACGACCGCGCCCCGCATGGGGAGGAACGGCTCTTGACGAACAAGGGCGCGGACCCGGGCTTCGGCTTCGGGGAAGAGAAGTTGCGCGACACGCCAACCGTTTACAGGCCGGGCCTGTTTTCCGGGCAGACGGTCGTTGTGACGGGCGCGGGAAGCGGCCTCGGAAAGGCGATTGCCACGCTGTTCGCGCGTCTCGGCGCCACGCTGGCGATCTGCGGCCGCAACGAGGAGAAGCTGGCGGCCTCGGCGGATTTCCTGCGCGGTTTCGGCGGCGAGGTGACAGCGCTGCCCCTCAACATCCGCGACCAGGAGGCGGTCGAGGCCTTCGTGGCCGAGATCTGGGACCGGCACGGCGGGATCGACGTGCTGGTGAACAATGCGGGCGGCCAGTTTCCCCAGGCCGCGCTCGACTTCAAGCCCAAGGGTTGGCTCGCGGTCGTCGACACCA
Source organism: Futiania mangrovi (assembly GCF_024158125.1). NCBI lineage: Bacteria > Pseudomonadati > Pseudomonadota > Alphaproteobacteria > Futianiales > Futianiaceae > Futiania > Futiania mangrovi. Next base: position 230,494 of record NZ_JAMZFT010000004.1, read on the forward strand.
ACCTCAACGGCACCTGGTGGGTCATGCAGGCGGTGGCCCGCCGCATGGTCGAGGCCGGCCGGCCCGGCGCGATCACCAGCATCGTCGCCGACATCTGGCGCGGCATGCCCGGCATCGCACACACCTGCGCGGCGCGGGCGGGCGTGATCTACCTGTCGAAGTCGGTGGCGGTCGAATGGGCGCCCCATGGCGTCCGGGTCAATTGCGTGGCGCCGGGCTGCTGCGAATCGACGGGCTTTTCCAACTATCCGCCAGAGGGCACCGCGACCTACTGGGAATCGAACCCGTTCCTGCGCCCCGGCGACGAGTGGGACATTGCGGAAGCCGTCGTCTATCTCTCCGCACCCTCGGGCAAGTTCATCACCGGAGAGGTCGTGACCGTCGACGGCGGCCAGCAGATGTGGGGCGACCCCTGGCCCACGGGGCGGCCGGAGTATTTCCGGTTGAAGGAGGGCGGGCCGGCACTGCCTGGCAGGGAGGGCGAGGGATGACCGGCCGGTCGCCGATCCTCGCCTGCGAGGGGATCGAGCGCCGCTTCGGCGGGCTTGTCGCGGTGACCGGTGTCGACATGCATATCAGCCACGGCGAGATCTTCGGTCTCGTGGGCCCCAATGGCAGCGGCAAGACCACGCTGACCAATGCGATCACCGGCTTCTATCCGCCCAACAAGGGGCGCGTCCTGCTCGACGGGACGGACATCACGGGGATGCCGCCGCACCGCATCGCCGCACAGGGCGTCGCCCGCACCTTCCAGAATCTTGCCCTCTTCAACGGTCTGACCGTGCTCGACAACATCCTGCTGGGCCGGCACGTCCACATGCGGCCGAGCGTGTTCCGGACCGCGCTCTACTGGTGGCTCAGCAAGCCGGAGGAGATCGCCCACCGCGAAGCCGCCGAGGAGATCATCGAGTTCCTTCAGCTGCAGGGCATCCGCAACGAGCTTGTCGACGGCATCCCCATGGGTCTGAAGAAGCGGGTGGAGCTTGCCCGCGCGCTCGTCTCCGAGCCGCGCCTGCTGATCCTCGACGAGCCCATGGCGGGGATGAACCAGGAAGAGAAGGAGTACATGGCGCGCTTCATCCTCGACGCGCGCGACGAACGCGGCGTGAGCGTGCTGCTGATCGAGCACCACATGGACGTCATCGTGGGCGTCTGCGACCGGATGCTGGCGCTCAACTATGGCGAAATGATCGGCATGGGTGTGCCGAAGGACGTCGTCGCCGACCCCCGGGTGGTCGAGGCCTACATCGGGGGCACCCATGACGCAGAGTGAGCCCCGCGTGATCACGTCCACACCATTGCGCCAGGGCGGCCCGTCGCCGGAGACGACATTGCTGCGGCTGCTGGCGGAGAATGCGCGCACGCACGGTGCCGACGTCGCCTTCCGCGAAAAGGACCGGGGCATCTGGAAGGAGACAAGCTGGGCCGCCTTCTACCGCGAGGTGTTGTGTGCTGCCAGCGGGCTGGAGGAGCTGGGCTTCGGCCAGGGGGATGCGCTCCTCATCCTCGGCGACAACCGGGTCCGGCTCTATGCGGCGATGCTGGGGGCAGCGGCGCTGGGCGGCTACGCGATGCCGGCCTACCCGGATGCGACCATCGAGGAACTTCGCCACTTTGTCGACGAAGCGAACATCTCTGCCGTTGCCGCCGAGGACCAGGAGCACGTCGACAAGGCGCTGGAGCTTGTAGCGGCCGGCTACGACATCCGGCACATCATCTATGACGACCCGCGCGGCATGGGCCACTACAACTTCCACGGGCTGAAGTCGTGGGCCGACCTGCGGCGCGCCGGGGAGGACCGGCTGGCCGCCGATCCCGCGCTCGAGGAGGATCTGCTCGCGCGCTTCGGGCCGGACGGTCCCGCGGTGTTCATGCATTCCTCGGGCACGACGGGCAAGCCAAAGGGCATCGTGCTCACCCAGCGGAACCTGCTCACCGGCGTGCGCAGCGCCTACCAGGGCGGTGCGTTCGACGAGGGGGAAGAGGTCCTCGCCTATCTGCCGATGGCCTGGGTCGGCGATTTCGCGGTGACGATCGCGGCGGGCATCGCCTGCCGCTTCGCCATAAACATCCCCGAGCAGCAGGAGACGATGCTGCGCGACATGCGGGAAGTGGCACCGACCTTCTATCTCGCCGCGCCGCGCAGCTGGGACAATCTGCTGACCGCGATCCAGGTGCGGATGGAGGGGTCCACATCGCTCAAGCGCTGGATCTACAGGGCCTTCATGGGGCGCGCGATCGCCGCGGAGAACCGCCTCCTCAAGGGTGGGGAACCCGGGCGGTGGGAATGGCTGTGGCGGCGTGCGGGCGAATGGCTGGTGTTCGGGCCCATCAAGGATCAGTTCGGCTTCTCGCGGCTCAAGAATGCCCTTACCGGCGGCGAGGCGATCGGCGAGGACACCTTCGTCTTCTACCGTGCGCTCGGCATCAAGCTGCGCCAGCTCTACGGCCAGACCGAAACCAGCGCCTTCAACGCCATCCAGCGCCCGGACGAGGTGCAGTTGCACACCGTTGGCCGGCCGCTTCCCGGCGTCGAGGTGCGGATCGCCGGGGATGGCGAGATCATGGTGCGCAGCGAGAGCGTCTTCGGCGGCTACTTCCAGGACCCCGTGGCATCGGCCAAGGCACTGGAAGACGGGTGGCTGCACTCGGGCGACGCCGGTTACCTGGAGGACGACGGTCACCTGGTCGTGCTGGGCCGCCTGTCGGAGGTCGTGCACACCGCGGCGGGCGAACGGTTCGTGCCGAATTACATCGAGAACCGCATCAAGTTCAGCCCCTATGTCCGTGACGCAGCGGTGGTCGGGGCGGGCCGCGACACCCTGGCGGCCATGCTGTGCATCGACTTCGATGCCGTCGGCCACTGGGCGGAGATGAACGGCGTGCCCTACGTCTCCTACGCCGACCTGTCGCAGCGCGCGGAGGTGCAGGATCTTCTCGCCCAGGCCATCGCACGTACCAACGAGGCACTCCCGGATGCGCTGAAGGTCCGCCGTTTCGCCAGTCTGCACAAGGAATTCGACGCCGACGACGGCGAGATCACGCGCACGCGCAAGCTGCGCCGCAACGTCGTCGAGCAGCGCTATGCCCCCGTGATCGAGGCGCTCTACAGCGACCGGACCGAGGTCGAGGTCGAGGCGCGGATCACCTATGAGGACGGCACGACGGGCGTCATCGCGCGCACGCTGCGCCTGCGGGAGGTCTAGATGGAAGCGGTCTTCGTTCTCGAACTTGCAGCCAACGGGGCGTTGACGGGCCTGCTCTACTCGCTCGTCGCGATCGGCCTTGTGCTCATCTACAAGTCGTCCTCGGTGCCGAACCTCGCGCAGGGCGCGCTGACCATGATGGGCGCCTATCTCGTGCTGGCCTTCGCACAGCAGGCGGGCGCACCGCTCTGGCTGGCTATCCCGCTCGCCATGGTCGCCATGTTCGGGGCCGGCCTGGCGATCGAGCGGGTGGCGCTGCGCCAGCTCGCCGGGCGCCCGATCGTGATGATCCTGATGCTGACACTCGGCATCGACATCTTCCTGCGCGCAACGATCATGGCGATCTGGGGCGGCACGTCGCGGCCGATGGGACTGGGGGTGAGCTACGATCCGCTCTTCGTCGGCCCGCTGCTGATCAGCAGGGTGCACCTGATCGGTGCCAGCATCACCGTGGGCGTGTTCCTGGTGTTCCTGTTCTTCTTCCGCACCCGGCTCGGCATCCGGCTCAGGGCGATCTCGGACGACTACACCGCCTCCTGGTCGGTCGGCATCCCGGTCGAAGGCGGCATCGCGCTTTCGTGGGCGCTGGCGGCAGCGGTCGCCACGGTGGGCGGCGTGCTGTGGGGCGAGGTGCAGGGCGTCGATCAGGCCTTGTCCTTCCTGCTTCTGAAGGCGCTGACGGTGGCGGTCCTCGGCGGCCTCGACAGCGTCGGCGGCGCCGTTCTGGCGGGCATCCTGCTGGGCGTGTTGGAGAATGTCGTTTCCGCCTACCTGGATCCGCTGGTCGGCGGCGGCAGCCGTGACCTCGTGGTCGCGGCGGTCCTGATCCTGACGGTGATGATCCGCCCGCACGGCCTGTTCGGCCGCCACGACATCGAGAGGGTCTGACCGGTCATGTTCTTTCGCCAGGCAGGCATCAAGCACACGGACTACGGCGCCGACCGGGAGCTGTTCCCGATCCCCGCGGACCGCTACATGCTGTGGGGTCTCCTCGCACTCGCGGTGCTCGCGCCCGTGCTGGTGAGGGATCTCACGCTCAACAGCTATCTCCTGCCGTGGCTGATCTGGACTACAGCGGCGCTTGGTCTGAACCTCGTGCTCGGCTGGGCCGGGCAGTTGCATCTGGGCTACGCGGCGGTGATGGCGGTCGGCGCCTATTCGGGCGTACACGCGGCCCGCTTCGGCCTGCCGTGGGAGGCTGCGATCCTGATTGCCGGCCTTTCGGCGTCGGTCATCGGCAGCCTGTTCGCCGTGGCCGCGCTGCGGGTGAAGGGCCTTTATCTCGCACTCACCACGCTCGCCATGCAGTTCGTCATGGACTGGGTGCTGACCCACTCACCCGACATCACCGGGGGCAGCCACGCCTCGCTTCAGGCCCCGCCCTTCCGCCTGCTCGGGCAGCGGATCGACACCGACGCCGGCCTCTATTACGTCGCGCTCGCCTGGTGCGTCCTCGTCACGATCTTCCTGCTCAACCTGCGGCGGACGGCACTGGGCCGGGCGCTGGTCGCGGTGCGCGAAAAGGATTACGCGGCGGCGATCCTGGGCGTGAACAGCTTCCGCTACAAGCTGGTGGCGTTTGCGGCCTCGGCCTTCATCGGGGGCATCACCGGGCTTCTGCTCGTGGCCTGCTTCTATTTCTCGGTTTCGCCGGAGCAGTACAACGTCAACGTCTCGATCCAGGTGCTGGCCATGGTCATCATCGGCGGCCTGGGGAGCATCATCGGCTCCTATTTCGGGGCGGCGCTCATCCTGCTGACGCCTGGCATCGCGAACGGACTTTTTGCGTGGGGCTCGGAGCTCCTCGGCCTGCAACTCAGCCCGGAGACGCTCGCGCATGTCCCGAACGCGGCCTATGGCGCGCTGATCGTGGGCTTCCTGATCGTCGAGCCCCTGGGGCTCGGCAAGATCTACGGCAACATCCGGAATTATTTCCTCGTGTGGCCGTTCGGATACGTGAAGAAGTAGGGGGCGACATGACAGCCGGCACAGAAGCCCCGCCGATCCTGTCCCTCATCAATGTCGAGGTCATCTACGACTTCGTGTCGATGGCGGTGAAGGGAGTGTCGCTGACCGTGCCGGAGGGCGGCATGGTCGCGCTCCTCGGCTCCAATGGCGCGGGCAAGAGTACGACCCTCAAGGCGATCAGCGGGCTGCTCAAGGCCGAGCGCGGGCGCGTCAGCCGGGGCGAGGTGATCTTCCAGGGCCGGCAGATCGGCGACGTGCCGCCGCAGGCGCGGGTCGCCATGGGAATCGTCCAGGTGCTGGAGGGCCGCCGGGTGTTCGAGCACCTCACGCCGGACGAAAACCTCGAGGCAGCAGCGGCCCGCAGCCTGTCGGGCAGCCAGATCGCCGCCGAGAAGGACCGGATCTACGGCTATTTCCCGCGCCTCTTCGAACGGCGGCATGCCCAGGCGGGCTATCTGTCGGGCGGCGAGCAGCAGATGCTCGCCATCGGCCGGGCGCTGATGACGCAACCCAAACTCCTGATGCTCGACGAGCCGTCCTTGGGGCTTGCGCCCTTCCTGGTGCGCGAGATCTTCGAGATCATCCAGCGCATCAACCGGGAACAGGGGTTGTCGGTCCTGCTGGTCGAGCAGAACGCGCTCGCCGCGCTGGAGATCGTTTCGCACGGCTACCTGATCGAGAACGGGCGCGTCGTCATGCACGACACGGCAGAGGCCCTGCGCGCCAATTCCGACATCCGGGAGTTCTACCTTGGTGGCTCGGAAGGCAAGAACTTCCGGGACATCAAGCACTACAGCCGGCGCAAGCGCTGGCTGACTTGAGCGCACGACGCAAGACAAGCCGGTTCGCAACGAAACCGGCCGGACGAGGGAGGAAACCATGACACTCGCAAGACGCATTGCAGGCGTGGCGGCAGGGATCGGCCTCGCGGCCGCCTTTGCCGTGCAGGCCCAGGCAGCGGAGCCGGTGAAGTTCGGTATCTGCTACGACCTCAGCAAGGCCTACACGTTCATCTCGCCGCAGGTTCTCCAGGGCGCCAGGGACCTTGCGACCCTGACGAACATGAAGGGCGGTATCGAGGGGCATCCCATCGAGATGGTGGTGCAGGACCACGGCAACGAGCCGCAGCGCGGCATCGAGTGCTATGAGCGGCTGAAGCGGGAAGGCGTGATGATCTTCGACATGCTGTCGACGCCGGTGTCCATCGCCGTGTTGCCGCGGATCATGCAGGACCAGAACATTCTCCTGCAATCGCTGGTCGGGCGCGGCGACGCGGTCGACGGCGAGGTGTTCAAATGGGTGTTCCCGGTCGGACCGACCTATTGGGGCCAGGCGGCCAACGACATCGAGTTCATCCGCCAGAAGAGCGGCGGAAAGCTGGAGGGCGTGAAGGTCGCCTTCGTCTATCTCGACTATCCCTTCGGCCAGGAGCCGATCGGCATCCTCAAGAAGCTGGCGGAGAAGGAAGGCTTCGACCTGCAACTCTTCCCCGTGCCGCTGCCGGGTAACGACCAGGCCACGACATGGAGCCAGATGCGCCGCTTCCAGCCCGACTGGATCATCAGCTGGATGTTCTCGAACGCGCATGTGGTCGCCTCGCGCGAGATGAAGCGCAACGGCATTCCGATCTCCAAGTACCTTTCGGTCAACTGGCTGAACGAGGTCGACATCCGCAACATCGGCCCCGAGGCGGCGGCCGGCCTGAAGCGCGGAACGAACGTCGCGGGCGGTCAGGAAGTGCCGATCATCGCCGAGATCATCGACAAGGTGTACGGCGCCGGCAAGGGTGCGGGCGACCGCAAGGCGATCGAGGACGTCTACTACAACACCGGCGTCGCGATCTACTCGGTCGCGTTCGAGGCGGTGCGCAAGGCCATCGCCGACCATGGCTTGCCGCTCACCGCGGAGAAGGTGAAGGCCGGGTTCGAAAGCCTGAAGGAGTTCGACGCCAACGGCTTGCTCGCGCCCGTCACGGTCACCGCCAGCGATCATGGCGGCGGCGGCAAGACCCGCGTTGAGACATGGGACGGCACGAAGTGGGTTCCGGAAACGGACTGGCTGTCGGCCTATACCGACGTGGTGTGGGAAAAGGTCCGCGAAGAGAGCTCGAAGTTCGCCAAGGACCAGGCGAAGCAGTAATCCCTTGCCGGGGGCGCAGACCGCTTGCGCCCCCGGCATATCCCGCCTTACGGGGCCGCGCGGGGCCGCCATGCGATCCGACATGCCATCGGCATGCTGGACAGGCGGCGCGAGCTGTTGGACACTTGTCCGTACAGCTACGTATGACGCCGCGTCACGGTGCGACCGTGACAAGAAGAGCGAACCTGGGAGGTGACATGACCGTTCGACCGACGCGCCGTTTGCGCGAACTTCTGGCTGGGCCGGATCTTGTGATCGCGCCGGGCGTTGCGGACGCGCTCAATGCGCGGATCGTGGCCGAAACCGGCTTCGACGCGATCTACATGACAGGAGCGGGCACGACTGCCGTGCGCCTCGGCATGCCGGACGTGGGCCTAATGACCATGGTCGAGATGGCCGACAACGCGGGCCGCATTGCCGACGCCTCGGGCCTGCCGCTCATCGCCGACGCGGACACCGGCTATGGCGGGCCGGTCAATGTCATGCGGACCGTCCGGACCTTCGAGAAGGCGGGCGTGGCCGGCATCCACATCGAGGACCAGCAGTGGCCCAAGCGCTGCGGTCACCTGGCCGGCAAGACGCTGATCCCGGCGGAGGAAATGGCAGCGAAGATCCGGGCCGCGTGCGACGCGCGCCATGACGACGACTTCGTCATCATCGCGCGGACCGACGCGCTCGCGGTGGATGGGATGAACGCCGCGCTCGACCGGGCTGCAATCTACGAGGAGGCGGGCGCCGACCTGATCTTCGTCGAATCTCCCCGCAACATGGAGGAGATATCGGCGATCCCGCGGGCGCTCACCAAGCCCGCGCTCTTCAACATGGCGTCCAGCGGCAAGACCCCATTCCTGTCGAAGGAGGAGATCGCGGCCGAGGGCTTCAAGCTGGCGATCTACCCCAACTTCGCACTGCTCTCGGCGATCTCGGCGGTGCGCAAGACGCTGGGCGAGCTGAAGCGGACCGGCACCGTCAGCCACATCGTGAACGACATCGCGTCCTTCCGCGAGTTCTTCGACCTGATGGGCATGAAGCAGGTGCAGGAAATGGAGGCCCGCTACGGCATCAACGAAGCATCGCGCGTCGACTATTGAGCCCGGCGGCGTGCGGACACCAAGGGCGGAAGCCGCCTGACAGGGAGGAGACCACAGTGAAGAAGACCCTAGCGCTCATCGCGGCCGGCCTGATGGCCATGGCAGGGGGCCTTGCCCCGGCCGCCGCACAGGATGCCAAGGACTGGCCCAAGGACGACACGCGCATCCGGATCGTCGTGCCCTTCGGCACGGGCGGCAGCACGGACCGGCTCGCCCGCTCCATCGCGTCCTTCCTGCCGAACCATCTGAACGACACGCCGGTGACCGTGGTGAACAAGCCCGGCGCATCCGGCTCTGTCGGCTCGGCCTGGTTCATGCAGCAGCCTGCGGACGGCGGCTGGTTCCTGGTGACGCACGCCGTTCCCTATCTCGCCAACAACATCCTCGTGATGAACGCCCCGGTGAAGTGGGAGGACTACGAGTTCATCAACATCCAGTGGCCGCAGAGCCAGCTGTTCGCGGTCGGCAAGGACACCGGCTACACGACGCTGAAGGAACTGATCGAGGACATCCGCAACAATCCGGGCAAGGTCAGCTCCTCGATCCTGCATGGATCCGGCGCCCACCTGCAGCTCCTCATCATGCTCGACAAGCTCGGCATCCCGCGGGACAACGTGCGCTGGGTGACCTACCAGGGCGGCGGCCAGCAGCGCGCGGCTGTGGCCGGCGGCAACGTCACCTTCATGTCGACCTCTGCCGACGGGACCGAGGGGATCAAGGACCTCATCACGCCGCTCGCCATCCATTCCGAGGCCGAGGATCCGAACTGGCCGGGTGTGCCGCTGGTGAACGATGTGCTTCAGAAGGAGTACGGCATCACGGTGCCGGGTGTCGGCAACACCTATGCCTCGCTCGTCGGTCACAAGGCTTTCCGCGAGAAGTATCCGGAGCGCTGGGAGACCTTCGTGAAGGCCTACGAGGAAATGCTCAAGAGCGAGGACTACCAGAAGTTCGCCGAGCGTTCGGCCCTCGGAGCCCAATGGTTCGGGCCCGAGAAGTCCACCGAGATCCTCAATGCCGGTTACGCGGTCATGGAGGAATACAAGGACACCTTCGAGAAGTAACCACGTATCCCGTGCGGACGGGCCGGCGGCGCCTCGGCGCCCCGGCCCGTCTGCCGACCGACGGAGGGGTCTGCCATGAGCCGTCTGCGCCTGCGCGCGCCGTCCTGGGGCCATCTCGCCTTCATCGGTGCGGCCGCGGCTTTCCTGATCTGGTACTTTCTCGATGCGTACGGCGCGTCCTCGCGTCTCGAGAACCTGATGCTGATCGCGCCCGCCACTGCGATCGGGCTCGGGCTTTGCCTGTTTCTCGCCGCGGCGGAGTTCGTGACCGTCGAGGGAGCGGCACCGCGCACGGCGCTGCCTGCCGTCGACCCGCGCGTGCCGCTGTTCATGGCGCTGCTGGCGGCCTACGTGGCCGCGCTCGTCTACGACCTTGGCTTCGACGTGGCGAGCTTCCTCTTCCTCGCGGCGTCGCTGTGGGTTCTCGGGGAGCGGCGGCCGACCCTGCTCGTCGTCTTTCCCGCGGTCTTCACGGTGCTGATCGTGCTCGGCATGCAGGAATTGCTGAGCATACCGGTGCCGACCCTTCTCTTCGATGACATGTGAGAGGCACCTGACATGATCGACATGGCCGGTGTCGCTGGCGCCGTCGACATCCTCACCCACAATGCGGGTGCCTGGCTCGTGGTGCTGCCGGGGTTGCTGATCGGGTTGATCTTCGGAGCGGTCCCGGGCCTCTCGATTTCCATCGGAATGGCGATCTTCCTGCCGCTCACGCTCTACATGGATTTCCTGCAGGCCATCCTGTTCCTGACCGCGATCTTCACGGGCGGCGGTTTCGGCTGTGCGATTCCTGCCATCCTGATGAACATCCCGGGCACATCCGCCGCGGTGGCCACGACGTTCGACGGCTATCCCATGGCGCGGCGGGGCGAGCACAACATTGCGCTCGGCGCGGCGCTCGCCGCCTCCACCATCGGCACGGGGCTCAGCTATCTCGTGCTGTTCCTGTTCGTCTCGCCGATCGCGTCTGTCGTGCTGCGGCTGGGTCCGTCCGAGATGTTCGTGGTGGCGATCTGGGGCATGTCGCTGATTGCCGTGCTGCGCGAGCGCTATTTCGCGCGCGGGCTTCTGGCGGGCGTTCTCGGCCTGCTGATCGGCACGATCGGGGTCAGTGCGCTCGGCTCCTTCCGCGGGACCATGGGCTCGATCTACCTGTTCGACGGGGTTCCCGCGATCCCGGCGCTGATCGGGCTGTTCGCGGCCTCGGAACTCTTCAACCTGATCCGCACGGACTACCTGGTGGCCGACGAGGAGAAGCGGCGGCTGAACCTGCGCGGCATCCTCGCGGGCGTGCGGCTGGCGCTGCGCTACCCGGTCGAGATCCTGCGCGGCGGCGTGATCGGCAGCCTGATCGGCGCGATCCCGGGCGTCGGCTCGTCGGTCGCGAATCTCGTCTCCTACGCGGATGCCAAGCGACGCGCGGGCGCGGGCGGCAATTTCGGAAAGGGCGATCCGCGCGGGGTCATCGCGTCCGAAAGCGCCAACAGCAGCTCCGAGGGCGGCTCCATGGCGACGCTGCTCGCGCTCGGCATCCCCGGCGGCGGCGGCACGGCGATCATGCTCGCGGCCTTCGCCACGCATAATGTGACGGGTGGCCCGCGTTTCCTCGCCGACAACACCGACGTGGTCTACGCGATCATCTTTGGCAACCTGGTGCAGGTGATCCTGTTGCTGATCGTGGGGCTGGGCTTCATCTTCGTCGCCAGCGCCATCGTGAAGGTGCCGCTGCGCCTGCTGGTGCCGACGGTGATGATGATGGCGCTCCTGGGCTCCTACGCCTACACCGGCAGCATCGCCGGGCCGGTCACGGTCGCGGTGTTCTCCGCGCTGGGCTGGGTCATGCGGCGCTACGAGTATCCGGTCGCGGCGACGGTCATCGGCATCCTGCTCGGCGGCATGATCGAGGGGGAGATGCTGCGCACCTACCAGCTCGCGAGCGGGCAGTTCGCGGAGTACGTGATGGGCCGGCCGGTGACGCTGATCCTGCTGCTGCTGCTGGCCGCGTCCCTGGCCCTGCCCGCCGTCCGCACCTACCGCCAGCGCAACGCGCTTCTGAAGGAGAAGGCCTGAGACCATGTCCGAACCCAGGACGATGTTCCAGAAGATCTGGGATGCCCACCGCGTTCTCGACGACCCGGCAAGCGGGGAGACGCTGCTCTACGTCGACCGGCTGCTGCTGACCGATTCCTCGTCCTTCCACGCCTTCGACATCCTGGAGAACGAGGGCTGGACCGTGCGCCGCCCGGCCCAGGTGTTCGGCGTGCCCGACCATTTCTCGCCGAGCGGAGGGCGCACGCTCGACGCGGTGGACGACGCCGACCGGCGCGCGCGGATCGAAGACCTGAAGCGCAACTGCGCGCATTGGGGCATTACCCAGTTCGGCATGGACGACAGGCGCATGGGCATCACCCATGTCGTAGGGCCCGAGCAGGGGATCACGCTGCCCGGGACCATCGTGCTGTGCGGCGACAGCCACACCTCGACCCACGGGGCGCTCGGCGCGCTCGCGTTCGGCATCGGCGGGCAGTCGGCCCACGTGCTCGCGACCCAGTGCCTGTGGCAGAAGCCGCTCAAGACGCTGCGCGTGAGCGTGAACGGCACCCGCGCAGCCGGCGTGACCGCGAAGGACGTGATCCTGGCCGTCATCCGCGAGGTGGGGGCGGGCGGGGCATTCGGCCATGTCGTCGAATACGCGGGCGAGGCGGTCGAAGCCATGTCGGTCGAGGAACGGCTGACCATCTGCAACATGACTATCGAGTGCGGCGGGCGCGGCGGCCTCGTCGCCCCGGACGAGAAGACCTTCGCCTATCTCGAAGGCCGCCCGTACGCCCCGAAGGGCGCGCTGTGGGACGAGGCGGTCGCGGCCTGGCGCCAATTGCCGAGCGATCCGGGCGCGCGCTTCGACCGGGAGATCGCACTCGACGCCGCCGCCATCGCGCCCATGGTGACGTGGGGCAATACCGCGGCCGACGGGCTGCCCATCGACGGACATGTGCCCGACCCGGCGGGCGAGCCCGACCCAGACCGCCGCGCGGCGATGCAGCGCGCGCTCGACTACATGGGCCTCGCGCCCGGAACGGCGCTCAGGGACGTGACGGTCGACCATGTCTTCATCGGCTCCTGCACGAACGGCCGGATCGAGGATCTGAGGGCCGCCGCCGCGGTCCTGAAGGGGCGCAAGGCGAAGGTGCCGGCACTCGTGGTGCCCGGATCGGGCCTCGTGCGCGCGCAGGCGGAGAAGGAGGGTCTCGACCGCATCTTCATCGAGGCCGGCTTCCGCTGGGGGCATGCCGGCTGCTCCATGTGCGTCGGCATGAACGGCGACACGATCGGGGCAGGCAAGCGGTGCGCCTCGACCTCGAACCGTAATTTCGTCGGCAGGCAGGGACCGGGCGCGCGCACGCATCTCGTCAGCCCGCCCATGGCGGCAGCCGCTGCGGTCACGGGCCGCCTGACCGATGTGCGCGACCTGATGTCCGAGGGAGGTGCGGCATGAAACCCTTCACCCATCACGAGGGCGTGGCCGTTCCCATGGACGCGCTCAATGTCGATACCGATCAGATCCTGCCCGCGCGCTATCTGCGCAAGCGCAAGGCCGATCCCGACTATCACCTCTACCTCTTCCACGACCTGCGCTTCGATGCCGAGGGTGCGGAACGGCCGGAGTTCATCCTGAACCAGCCCGCATGGCGCGGTGCCACGGTGATCGTCGGCAACGAGAATTTTGGCGGCGGCTCCTCGCGGGAGGCGGCGGCCTTCGCGCTCGACGCCTTTGGCGTGCGGTGTGTCATCGCACCCAGCTTCGGCGACATCTTCTTCAGCAATTGCCTGAAGAACGGCATCCTGCCGGTGCGGGCCTCGAACGAGGCATGCGCGCGCTTGCGCAAGATGCTGCACGCCCGTCCGGGTGCGACGCTCTCCATCGACCTCGAGGCGCAGACCGTCACCGACCCGGAGGGCGGGGTGCTCTCCTTCGATCTCGACAGCTTTGCCAGGCGCAACCTGATGAAGGGCCTCAGCCCCATCGGCCTGACTATGGAGCACGACCCCGAGATCGCGGCGTTCGAGCAGGCCTACGCGGCGCGCGCGCCCTGGGCCGTGCTCTGAGGCCAGGTGGCAGAGGCAGCCGGAATGGCAGACGCTCGCGCACAGGGGACATGGGACTATATCGTCGTCGGTGCGGGCAGCGCCGGCTGCGTGCTGGCGAACCGGCTGACGGCGGACGGGCGCACGCGCGTGCTGCTGCTGGAAGCGGGCGGCGAGAACCGGCATCCGCTCGTCTCGATCCCGGCGGGCTTCTACAAGCTGCTGACGGACGCGCGTTTCAACTGGCGCTTCGCGACCGAGCCGGACCCGGCGGTGGGCGGGCGCAGCATCGCCATTCCGCGCGGCAAGGGGCTCGGCGGCTCCTCGGCGATCAACGGCATGATCTATGTGCGGGGCCAGCCGCTCGACTATGACGGCTGGGCGCAGCTCGGCAACCGCGGCTGGTCGTGGGAGGACGTGGAGCCTGTCTTCAGGCGGATGGAGGACACGCGCATCCCGTCCGCCGATCCCGCGATCCGGGGACGGGGCGGCATCCTGCCGGTGCAGGAGGTGCGCGAGAAAACCCCGCTGATGGACGCTTTCGTCGCGGCGGCGGAGGCGGCGGGCTACCCGCGCAACCCGGACTATAACTCGGGCGACCAGGAAGGCTTCGGCTATTATCAGCTCACCCAGTCCGGGAACCGGCGGGCGAGCGCCGCGGACGTCTACCTCGCCCCGGCGCGCGGGCGGGAGAACCTGACGATCCACACCGATGCCTTCGCACAGCGTGTGCTGCTGACGGGGCGCAAGGCGACGGGCGTGCGCTACCGCCGAGGCGGAGAAGTCGTCGAGGCCCATGCCGCGCGCGAGGTGATCCTGGCTGCGGGTGCGCTGCAATCGCCGCAGCTTCTGGAACTCTCCGGCATCGGCGACGGCGACCTGCTGCGCGGGTTCGGCATCGAGGTCGTGCACCACAGCCCCGGCGTCGGCGCCAACTACCGCGACCATTACGCGACCCGGGCAAGCTGGCGGCTGCGCGACGTCGTGACGCTCAACGAGCGCTCGCGCGGCCTGCGCTTCCTCGGCGAGGTCGCGCGCTACTACCTGCAGGGGCGCGGCATCCTCACCCACGGTGCGGGCATCGCCTTCGGCTTCGTGCGCACGCGCGAGAACCTGGCGACGCCCGACGTGCAGTTCTTCCTGGCCGACGCGAGCTATGCCGACCCGGCGACGCGCGACCTGCACCGGCAGCCGGGCATGACGCTCGCCATCCAGCCCTTGCGGTCGGAAAGCGTCGGCAGCGTGCACGTCCGCTCCCCCAACCCTGAGGATCCGCCCGCGATCCGGCCCAATTTCTTCACGGCCCGCAGCGACCAGGAAAGCCTGATCGAGGGCATGAAGATCGGCCGCCGCATCGTCGAGCAGGTGCCGCTCAAGCGCTACCTCGACCTCGAACTCACACCCGGCAGGGACGTGCGGACGGACGAGCAGTTGCTCGCCTACGGGCGCGACACCGGGCAGACCATCTATCACCCGGTCGGCACGGCGAAGATGGGCGTCGACCCCATGGCGGTCGTGGACCAGCGGCTGCGGGTGCAGGGGATCGAGGGCCTGCGCGTCGTCGATGCCTCGGTCATGCCGACCATCGTGTCGGGCAACACCAACGGGCCGGTGCTGATGATCGCGGAGCGCGCCTCGGCGATGATCCTTGAGGACGCGCGGGCCTAGTCCGCGAGGCTGGGCCGCGCGCGGCGCACCTCGCGGTTCAGGAAGGCCGCGAGGATCGCCTTCAGGATGTCGCCGGGGATGAAGATCAGCACGACCGTCACGGCCTTCAGCAGCGACATCTGCGTGATGAGCGAAAGCCCGACGACGCCGAAGCCGTAGAGCACGACGATGCCTCCGATCGCGCTGGCGAGGATGCCCGAGAGCATCGGCCCCATTGCCGCGAACGCCCGGTAGAGCAGGCCGATGACGATGGCGGCGACCGGCCAGCCGACGAGGAAGCCCACGGTAGGGCCGACGAAGACGCCGAGGCCGCCGCGCCCGCCCGCAAGCAGGGGTGCACCCAGCGCCACCACCGCGATGAAGACGAGGACGGCGGCCGCCCCTCTCCAGGGGCCGAGGATCAGGCCGGCGAGCATCACGCCCAGCGTCTGCGCCGTGATCGGCACGCCGCCCGCGAAGGGAATGGTGATCTGCGGGATGAGGCCGAGCGCGGCAATGAGGGCCGCGAACAGTGCGACGCGGGCGACGGTGGTTTCCATGTCTCTATCTCCGGTCGAAGCCGCCGCGCGCGGCCAGCGCCAGCGCGGCATGGTCCGCATCGTCGAGTGCGGACAGGATGAAGGGGGTGACGAGCCGCCAGGTTGGACGGCGCGGCGAGCGGGCGCGCCAGGCGAGCGTCAGCATCCGCCACCGCTCCGCCAGCATGGGTGCGAAGCGCAGCGTCATGGTGATGGCGACGGCGATGGGGCGCGTGGGGATGCCCGCCCAGCGTAGAGGCGCGAGCAGCCGGTCGAGGACCGCCAGCATCTGCGACAGCGCGGTCGATGCCGAGACGAGCGTCGCCAGCAGCACGAGGATGCCGATGCGCAGGCAGACCGCGAGGCCGAGCATCCAGTCGCCCAGCAGCCCGTGTGCTAGGAAGGCGAGCGCGAGCATGATCCCGATGGGCTTCAGCGTGCGTAGCAGGCCGAGCGCGCCGACGCCCCCCAGCAGCGCGAGCACGCCCGCGAGAAGCGCGCCGAGCACGAGCGGGTCGGTCACGAGGAAGAGCGCGACGCTCGTGAGCGCGAGCGCCGCAAGCTTCACGCCCGCGGGCATGGCGCGCAGCCAACGCGCGCGTATCGTCACGCCGACCATGCGCTGTCCGCCTGTCCTTCCGCCTGCATCGCCGCCAGGAAGGCGGGCAGCACGTCCGCCGGCGCCCCGTCCGCGCGCACGCGGCCCGCGTCGATCCAGAGGACGCGGTCGAAGCTCTCCACGGTGTCGGGGTCGTGGCTGATCATGACAGTTTGCTGCGGCAATTGCGCGATGAATGCATCGAGCCTGATCCGCGTCGGGATGTCGAGGCCCGTGTAGGGCTCGTCCAGCAGCAGCACGCGCGGCTCCATCACCAGAACCGCGAGAAGGCAGACGAGCCGGCGCTGCCCTTCGGAGAGCGTGGAGACCGCGCGGTCACGCCAGCCGGCGATGCCATGCGCCTCCATCAGCGCGAGGGTCGTCCGCTCCGCCTCGGCCTGGGGCACGGCGTTCTCGGTCAGGCCGAAGGCGATCTCCTCCAGCACGGTCGGGCAGAGGATCTGGTGGTCGGAGTTCTGGAACAGGAAGCCCGCGACGGACAGCGAACCGAAGTCGCGCTTCGCGGGATCGATGCCATAAAGCCTGACGGTTCCCGCATCCGGGCGGATCAGGCCCTTGATGACGCGGGCGAGCGTGGATTTTCCCGATCCGTTGCGGCCGACCAGCGCCACCCGCCGCTCGGTCATGTCGAGAGAGATGCCGTCGAGGATGGCGCGCCCGCCCCGAACAACGCTGACGTCTGTCAGGTGGATGCCATCGGTTGCGCTCACGCCCTTCCCATCATCATGCGATAGCGGATCTGGTCGAAGACGACCGCCAGAATCAGCAGCCCTCCGAGCAATACCATCTGCATGTAGGAACTGACCTGCGCAAGGTTCATCCCGTTCTGCGCCAGCACGATGAAGAAGGCGCCGAGCACCACGTTCTCGACCCGCCCGATGCCGCCGCGCAGAGAAACGCCCGCGATCACACAGGCCGCGATCGATTCCAGCGCGATCGTGCCGCCGAGGTTCGCCTCGCCCGATTCGACGCGCGCGGTGAGCAGCAGGCCCGTGAGCGAGGCGATCAGCGCGCAGATGCCATAGGCCACGATCAGCGTGCGCCTCGTGTTGATCGCCGACAGAAGTGCGGCCTTCGGGTTGCCGCCGACCGCATAGATGTGTGCGCCGATGCGCATGCGCGCCATGAAGACCCACATGATGGCGATGGTGAGGATTGCCACGAGCACGGGAACCGGCACGCCCCACACCCTGCCGAAGCCGAAGAAGTTTCCGAACTCGTAGGGGATGCCGGACACGGGCACGCCGCCGGTGAGGAAGAGCGAGATGCCGGCTGCGACCGAGCTTACCCCCAGCGTCATGATGAAGGGCGAGACGCCGAATGCCGCGACGCCCACGCCGTTTACGAGGCCCACAAGGGCGGCCGCCGCGAGACCGCCCAGCGCGCCGAGCGCGATGGCGAGCCAGACCGCATCGGGAAAGATCGCCGCTGCCGCCACCATGCCCATGGCCGATACGACCGAGGTCAGTGCCACGACCGCCCCCACCGAGAGGTCGAAGCCGCCCGTGATCAGCACCAGCATCTGTCCCAGCGAGACGAGGATCAGGTAGACCGACTGCCGGAACACGTTGGTCAGGTTGTCCACCGTCAGGAACCGGTCGGAGACGCCGGAGAAGATCAGCAGGGCGCCCAGCAGGAAGAAGGGCAGGACGCCCAGCCGGATGAATACCGCGCGCAGCATCCCGAGCGGCGTTTTCTGCGAAGCGGTTTCGGCCTCGGTCGTGGCTTGGTCCGTCATGTGCGGGTCACCCTTCGAAGAAATGTGCGAGCACGGCGGCTTCGCTGATCTCGGCCTTGGGCAGTTCGGCCGTGATGCGCCCGTGCGAGAAGACGAGGAGGCGGTGGGCGAGGTTCATCGCCTCGGGCAGGTCCGATGAGATCACCACCACGGCCTTGCCCGCCTCGGCGAGGCGCTGCACGAGGCGGTAGATCGCCGCGCGCGCGCCCATGTCGACGCCCACCGTCGGCTCGTCGAGGATGTAGACGTCGTAGTCCTTGCCGAGTCCGCGCCCGAACAGCGTCTTCTGCTGGTTGCCGCCGGACAGCTGCGCGACGAGCCGGTCGCGGTAGGCGGGGGGAAGCTCCACCTGCTCGGCGACGGCGTCGGCTTCGGCGTACATCTCCTTCCAGGGAAGCAGACCGAAGCGCGTCTCCTTGCCGATCATGATGCCCTGCGCGAGGTTGTCGCGCGCAGTGAAGGCCAGTTGCAGCCCCTCGTTCTTGCGGTCGGGCGGCAGGTAGTAGATGCCGGCGTCCATTATCTTGCGCGTTGGCGCGCCGGTGACGTCCGCGCCGCGCAGCGCGACCGTGCCGCCCTGCACCGGCAGCAATCCCATCAGCGCGCGGAAGCAGCGCGACTTGCCCGACCCGACGAGGCCCGCGATGCCCAGGACCTCGCCGGGGCGAACCTCAAAGTCGACGCCCTTGACGCCCCACGCCTTCAGCCCGCGCACCTCCAGCAGCGGGTCGCCGGGCGCTGCCGCGATCTGCGGATAGATCTCGGAGATCGCGCGCCCCGCCATCATCTCGATCAGCTGGGCCTCGGTCGTTTCCGCCATGGCGACGGTGCCGATCTTCGCGCCGTCGCGCAGCACGGTGATGCGGTCGGCGATGCGCTCGAACTCCTGGATGCGGTGCGAGATGTAGATGACGCCCACGCCGCGCGCCTTCATCCGGGCGACCACCTTGAAAAGGTGCTCGACCTCGCGGTCGGTCAGGGAAGCCGTCGGCTCGTCGAGGATGAGGATGGAGACGTCGGCATGAAAGGCCTTGGCGATCTCGACCATCTGCTGCTGGGCGCGGCTCAGCAGCGCGACCATCATGGTGGGGTCGATGTCGAATTCGAGCTCGGCGAACAGGTCGCGCGCGCGGCGCACCATGCCGCGCCGGTCGGTGAAGGGGCCGCGCTTCGGCTCGTCGCCGAGGAAGATGTTCTCCGCGACCGTCATGGTCGGGACCAGCGAGAATTCCTGGAACACCGCGGAGATGCCGCGCGCCCGGGCATCGGCGACCGACTGGAAGGCAACCTCGGCGCCCTCGACCCGGATCGTGCCCGAGGTGGGCGGCGTCGCGCCCGCCAGCATGGAGATCAGCGTCGACTTGCCCGCGCCGTTCTCGCCGAAGAGCACGTGCACCTCGCCCGCCTTGAGGTCGAAGTCGACCGCGTTCAGGGCGACCACGCCGGGGTAGCGCTTGGTGAGCGCGCGGGTCTCGATCAGGGTGTCGCGTTCGGGCATGGCCGGGCTTTTGCCTCGCTGCCGCTTCTCTCGCCGGGAGTGAGTGTATCAGGAAAGGGGCTGCCGGGCGCGCGGCCCTGAAAAGGGGGCGCCCGGCAGCGGTGTCGTCGGGTCTTACTGGACCGAGAAGACCGGGCTGAAGCCTGCCGGCGGCAGGATGTTCGTGCGCTCGACCGAGGAGACGTTGTCCTGGTCGACGACGAAGATCTTCGGGCCGACGTGCTTCACATAGTCCTTGCCCTCGAGGATGCGGACCGCCTGGTCGACCGCGATGCGGCCCTGGATGACCATGGAGTCGGCCGGCGCGGCGAGGATGAACTTGCGGTTGATCCCCTCATAGACGCCGGGCGTCATGTAGAAGGAGATGAGGTCCACCTTGCCGACGAGGCCGCGCTCGCGGATCAGGCCCTGGGCGGCTTCCGCCGTCACCGCCGTGCCCGCGATGTAGCGCACGTCGGGGCTCGCCTGCAGCACGTCCTCGACGAGGCGCAGCTGGGCTTCCTTGCCGGTGTCGCCGTAGCGCGGCTCCAGCACTTCCACGGCGGAGCCCTTCACGGCCTCCATGAAGCCCTGGTGCGCGGCTTCCACCCAGCCCGCGCCTGCCGGGCCGGGGAACCAGCCGACCTTGACCGTCTCGGATCCCGCCGGATGCTTGGCGGCGAGATAACGGCCCGCTTCCGCGCCCATCGTCTTGAAGGAGACGAGCGACTTCGCCGCGAGGTCGGGCGAGGACATGCCGTTGATCACGTCGATCACGGGCACGCCCTGCTTCTTCAGTTCGCTGACGAGGTTGTTCAGGCCGTCATAGGAGATGGCGCCGATGATGACCGCCTGCGCGCCGCCTGCGACGCAGTCCTCGATCTGGCTGATCTGGTTGGCAAGCTCGGTGTAGCCGCCGGCCTCAAGGACGCGCAGCTTGACGCCCAGGCGGCGGGCTTCCTCGACCACGCCATAGTCCACGCCCAGCCAGTAGGCGTCCTTCATGTGCGGGAAGGACACGCAGATGTCCCAGGCCTTGGAAGCCTTCTCGAGCGGCACGTAGGAGATCTTCTCGACCTTGCCGTCGGCGGCGAAGGCGGGGGTGACCTGCTCGGCCTCATAGGGGAACCAGTCCTGCGCATGGGCAGCGCCGGTCATGGCCACCCCCATCGCCAGTGCAAGTGTCAGATGCTTCATCTTCTCTCTCCGCTGTCAGTGTCTCGTTGGGTTGTTGTCGTTGGGACCGTCAGGCGAGGGCCTCCTCGATCTTCGCCTTCAGCGCGCGCCGGTCGGCCCGGGCCGCCAGCGCCTGGTCCATGTCCACCTTCACGAACCGGGTGGGGGTATGCGGCTGGAGTTGTCCGATCAGGTCCATGTCGGCGGAGATGATCGCGCCCAGCGTGAAATAGCCGCCGCCCGACACCGCGTCGCGGTGCAGGACGATGGGTTCGGTGCCGCCCGGCACCTGGATCGAGCCGTAGGAGTAGCAGCCGTCCACGATGTTCGACGGGTCGGAGCCCGCGCCGAAGGGCTGCTCGCGCTCGTTGAAGGTCAGCGGGCGGCCGCCGCGGAAGCGTACGCCCATGCGGTCGGCCTCGGGCGCGACCTTCCACTCGTCGTCGAAGAAGTTGCGGCCCGCCTGCTCGGTGATGAGGCGCCAGTAGAGGCCCGGAAGCACCCGCAGTTCGGCCGGGTTACCCGGCATGCGGCGCAGCTTCTCCGGCACGCTGCGGCCTTCCTTCACGCCCGTGTCCCCGCCGAAGGGCACCATGTCGCCGGTGGCGAGCGCGCGCCCGTCGAGCCCGCCGAGCGCCCCGATCGCATAGGTCGAGCGGCTGCCGAGGTATTCCGGCGTCGTGATGCCGCCGGAGACCGCGATATAGGCCCGCGCGCCGGCCCGCAGATAGTCGAAGGTCAGGACCTGGCCTGCCTTCACCTTGAACGCGGTCCACGGCTCCTTCTCCACGCCGTCCACGCGGGCCGGCAGGTCCGCGCCGGTAACGGCGACGGTTGCATCCTTCTCGAACTCCAGCTGCGGACCCATGAACACGCTTTCGAGCGCGGCCGCGCCCTGGTCGTTGCCGACCAGCAGGTTGGCGGCCCGGAGCGCCAGCCGGTCCATCGCCCCGCCGATCGGAATGCCGAGGTGGAAATAGCCGGGGCGGCCGAGGTCCTGGATGGTGGTCAGCAGTCCGGGATTGAGAACCTTAAACGTCATTGAGGGCCCCCATCAGCTTGGCGTTGAAGCCGTCCATGTCCGCGTTGAAGGCGTCGAGGTCGAAGTCGACCTCCGCGATCTTCGGCGTGTAGCGGTTGGCCTGCACGTCGGCGAGCGTCTGGTCGTATTCCGCGCGGTCGATGGGGCGGAACTTCACGATGTCGCCCGGGTTGTGGAAGACCATGAAGTCGCGCAGGTAATTCGTTTCCTGCTTCGGGTCGAAGATGGTCATCGGCGTGATGCCGAACATCTGGTAGCCGCCAGCGCCGCGCACCGAATAGACGCAGGAGAAGCAGCCGCCGTAGCCGACCGTCTGCTTGGGCGTGTCGGTGCGGGGGCGCACATATTTCGGCACCTCGAGCTGCCGCGACCGGTCGACCAGCTGGTAAAGGAAGGGCAGGCCCGCCACGAAGCCCACCATGGAGACGAACCACGGCTGGGAATGGTGGGCGGTGATGAAGTCCTCCACCGTGTCGAAGCCGTTGATCCGCGCGGCATAGTCGAGGTCGGTCCCGTTCGGGTCCTGGTGCCGGTCGCGGAAGCGCATCAGCGTCTCGTGCGTCCAGGGGTCGCGGTAGAAGACGGGGAAGTCGATGATGCGGGTCTTGAGCTTCTTCTCCGCGCTTTCGGCCGTGTGCTCCAGCGCCTTCAGTTCGGCCAGCATGTCGTCCGGCTTGATCCGGTCCGGGTCGAACTTGACCTGGAAGCTGGCGTTCGCCGGGCAGATCTCGGTCACGCCGTCGATCTCGGCGGCCCGGACCGCATTGGTCATGGAGAGGCTCTTGAAGAAGGCGTCGAGCGACATCTCCTCGTCCATCTCGACGAAGATGTGCTCGTCGCCTCCGAATGAATAGCGTGTCTTCATCGCAAACCTCCTAGTCGGCGGTCAGGGGGTTGGTCTCGAGCCAGGGCTCGAGGAACTGCGTGTGGAACTCCCCCGCCCGCACCGCCGAGTCGGCGGCGAGCGCGGCATGGAGCGGGATGGTGGTCTTGGCGCCCTCGATCTTCAGGCGTGCGAGCGTCTCGGCCATCTTCGCGATGGCGGCTTCGCGCGTCGGCGCATGGACGATCAGCTTGCCGAGCAGCGAGTCGTAGAAGGGCGGGATCTGGTAGCCCTCGTAGATCATCGCGTCGAAGCGGATACCGTCGCCCTCCGGCACCTCCAGCGTCCCGATCAGCCCGGGGAAGGGCATGAAGCTGTTGGCCGGGTCTTCGGCGTTGATCCGCACCTCGATGGCGTGGCCGTCGAGGCTTATGTCCTCCTGCCGCATCGACAGGGGTGCGCCGCCCGCAACCCGGATCATCTCGGCGACGAGGTCGATGCCGGTCACCATCTCGGTCACCGGATGCTCGACCTGGATGCGGGTGTTCATCTCGATGAAGAAGAACTCGCCCGTCTTCGCGTCGTAGAGATATTCGAGCGTGCCCGCGCCGCGGTAGTTGACCGCCTCGGCAAGCCGGACGGCAGAGGCGCACAGCGTCTCGCGCGTCGCCGTGTCGAGGCAGGCGGCAGGCGCCTCCTCCCACACCTTCTGGCGGCGGCGCTGAAGCGAGCACTCGCGCTCGTAGCAATGCACCGCGCGCGTGCCGTCGCCCAGGATCTGCACCTCGATGTGGCGGGCGTCGCGGATGACACGTTCGAGATAGAGACCGCCGTCGCCGAAGGCCGCCTGCGCTTCCGAACGGGCCTGCGGGGCGAGGCGGCGCAGATCCTCCGGCGTTTCGGCGATGCGGATGCCGCGCCCGCCGCCACCCGCGGCGGCCTTGATCATCACCGGGTAGCCGATCTTCTCCGCGGCGGCCGCGGCCTCGTCCGCGGTGCCCACGCGCCCGTCGGAACCGGGCACCACCGGCACGCCCGCAGCGATGGCGGCCTCGCGCGCGGCGGCCTTGTCGCCCATGCGGCGGATCGTGTCGGCGGAGGGGCCGACGAAGATCAGGCCCGCGGCCTCGACCGCCTCGGCGAAGCCCGCGTTCTCGGCAAGGAAGCCATAGCCGGGGTGAACCGCGTCGCAGCCTGTCTCCTTCGCGGCGGCGATCAGCGCCTCGATGTTGAGATAGGATTTCGCGGCCTGGGGCGGACCGACACAGACGGATGCGTCGGCGAGCTTCACGGCAAGCATGTCCGCGTCGGCCTCGGAGTAGGCCTGCACGGCCTCGATCCCCAGCGCATGGGCCGCGCGGACGATGCGGACCGCGATCTCGCCCCGGTTGGCGACGAAGAGGCGGCGAATGCCCATGCGGCTCAACCCTCGAGCTCGACGATCACCGCGCCGGCGGCCACCGGCTCCTCGTTCTCCACGGCAAAGCGCTTCACCGTGCCGGCGGCGTCCGCTTTCACCTCGATGAAGGTCTTCATCACCTCGACGAGGCCGACCACGTCGCCCACCGCGACCGTGTCGCCCTCGGCCTTGAACGGCGGCTCCTCGGGCGAGGGGCGGCGGTAGAAGGTGCCGGGGATGGGAGAGCGGATGTCCGCCATGGGTGTCCTCCTTCGGGTCTGTATCGGTCTTTGCGGGCGCGTCCGCCGCGGTCAGGCGGCTTCGGCGAGGATCTCCTCCGCGGGCAGGATGCGGATGCCGGCGTCGAGCAGGCCCTTGCGCACGGCCTTGCCGATCTGCAGCGCACCGGGCGTGTCGGAGTGGAAGCAGATCGACTCGAACTCGATGTCGATCACGTCGCCCTCTACCGTCTTCACCTTGCCCTCGGTGCAGGCACGCAGGCACTTCTCCGCGACCTCTTCCGGGTTCAGCGCGCGCATCCGGCGGGTGAAGACGATGCTGCCGGTGTTGGAATAGTCGCGGTCCGCGTAGAACTCCCGCACGGTCTTGAGCCCCGCGGCCTTGGCGATGCGGTAAGTTTCGGACACGTGCATGCAGAACACGGCCGTCTCCGGGCTGCACTTCGCCAGCGCGTCGACCAGCAGTGACGAAAGCTCCACGCTCCGCGCGGCCTCCATGTAGAGTGCGCCGTGCGGCTTCACATGCTGCAGCTTGGTGCCGTGGCGGCGCGTGAACTCGCGCAGCGCGCCGACCTGGTAGAGGATGTCGTTGACCAGTTCCTCAGGGTTGGCCTGGATCACCCGGCGTCCGAACCCCTGCAGGTCGTTGTAGCCCGGGTGTGCGCCGACGGCGACGCCGCGCTCCACCGCGCCCTTGACCACCTTGTCCATCAGGTTCGGATCGCCGGCGTGGAAGCCGGTTGCGACATTGGCGGAGCTTATCAGCTCCATCAATTCCTCGTCCGACGCCTCGCTGATCCGCCAGTAGCCGAAATTCTCACCGAGGTCGCAGTTCAGGTCGATCGTTTGCCGTCTCACGGTGCATCCTCCGCTGGTCGCGCCGTTGGATCGCCCCCCGGGTGGCGCGGTCGTCTTGGTGAAAGGGTCGGCCCTCAAGGGGTATGGAATCAAATCGAAAAATATGTGCTTGCGAATTCTCCCTATCCGATAAACGATGTTCCGGCGAATTCACGAATTATTGTTTTTGGTCAAATGGTTGATGGGTGGGTTCATGCGAACCCCCATACCAGTCTTCTGAGAAATCGATGGTGCAGTATCTGTTTTTGTTGGGGGCGCGATGAATTTCCGCCATGTGAAGTACTTCGTTGCAACCGCGGAACTGGGGCAGGTCTCCCGCGCAGCGATGGAGTTGTCGATCTCGCAATCGGCCATCACGACGGCGATCAAGGAGCTGGAGGCGCAGGCCGGCGCGAAGCTGTTCGACCGCACCGCGCAGGGCATGGAACTGACGCAGGCGGGGCGGAGGTTCCTTGCCTCCGCCTACCGCATCCTCGCCTCCATCGAGGAGGCGCTGAGCCCCGGCGTCGCGGACGAGGGCATCACGGGGACCCTGTCAGTCGCGGCGTCCTACACGGTCCTCGGCTATTTCCTGCCGCAGCACCTTGGCCGGCTCGAACGCCGCTACCCCAATCTCAAGATCCAGCTCTACGAGCTGAGCCGGGAGATGATCGAGGACGGGCTCGTCACCAACCGCTTCGACATGGCGGTGGTGCTGACCTCCAACGTGAACAATCCGGAGCTTTCGACGGACACGCTGCTGAGTTCCCAGCGCCGGTTGTGGGTGCCGTCCGGGCACCCGCTGCTGAGCGCGGAAAGCGTGGGCTTCCGGGAGATCTCGCGCGAGCCCTACATCATGCTGACGGTCGACGAGGCGGCGCACACGACCCTGCGCTACTGGAACCGGACGGACTACCAGCCCTCGGTGCGGCTGAGGACCTCCTCGATCGAGGCGGTCCGCTCCATCGTGGCGAACGGGCAGGGGGTAACGATCCTGTCGGACATGGTCTACCGGCCCTGGTCGCTGGAGGGAAAGCGGATCGAGACGATCATTCCGTCGGAGCCCGTGCCCTCCATGAACATCGGCCTCGCTTGGCGCAAGGGCGTGGAACTGACGCCCTCCATGCGGCTCTTCCGCGAGTATTTCAGCGAAACCTACCAGACGCCGCAGAGCTATCTGCCGCGTTAGACTCCCCGAACCGAACAAGGAGACGCCCCATGCGACCCAAGGCCGTTCCCGTCCGCAGGATCGAGAACGAGGTGACCATCGTCACGGAATGGCAATTCGAGAAAGACGCGGAGACGGGCTGGCACCGCCACGAATACGATTACCTCGTGATGCCGCGCGGGGCGGGCCGCCTGCTGATCGAAAGCGCAGAGGGAGAGGCGATTGCCGAGCTTTCGCCCGACAATCCCTATTTCCGGCAGGCTGGCGTCGAACACAATGTCGTCAACGCGACCGGTGCGTCCTTCGCCTTCGTCGAGGTCGAGTTCAAGCGCCGCTGAGAGGCGCAAGGCCCACTCAGGACGCCGCGGGGCCAGCGTCGTCCAGGTCGACCGTGACGTTCGTCACCTGCGGTTCCACGGCTTGCACGGCCTTGCGCTCCTCGTCGGTCCATGCCGCGACCAGGATCAGTTGCGCGGGCGTGCCTGCACCGTTGGCCTGATCGGCCGGCACGGGCTCGAAAACGAAGAGTCCCTCCTGGCCGAGGTAGAAGGTGTGGTCGCCAAGCGCGTTGCGCAGTGTCTCCATCGCGGGGTTCTCTTCCTCGACCGGCTCGACGTCGAGCGCGTTTCGGACGGCGGTTACCTGGGCTTCGGTGAGTCGCATGTGATCCTCTTCTCATGTGGGATGGTCTGGAAACGAAGGGGGCAGACCCCGGGCGAAGACCCGGAAGGCCCTTCGACATGAACGGAAGACTTGGCTGTGAACGTCCGTCGTTCGTGTGAGGCGCCGCCCATCCCCTGCATGGGGTTGGAAGACATGGCGGTGCACATCCTTGCGCGGACAAGCCGTTCCGGCACCGCGCGGCTTCGGGTCGAGCCCCCTGGCTCACCGCTCAACCTAGTGGCTTTTTCCCATCAGTTCAAACCGTGGGGGCGCCGTGCTTGAAAGGGCGCGCGCGGTTTCCCAAGATCGCCCGTCAGGGCCTTGCGGAAGGGGGCAGCATGAGCGGGCGCGAAAAGCGGTATCCCAGGCTTCGGGAGCTTTATCTGGGACGCAGCCCGGCAGCGGTGCGATTCCGGTTTGCCCAACTCGTGCTCGATCTCGCGGTGATCGCGCTCTTTTTCCTGACGACCGTGATCGGGACGCCCGCCTGGATCCTCGTGGCCGATCTTGTCTTCGCGGCACTGATCGGCGCGGATCTCGTCGCACGCTGGCTTGTCGCGTCCGACCGGCGCAAGCTCGTGCTCGATCCGTTCACCTGGGCGGACATCGCGGTGCTGTTCAGCCTACTCGCGCCCCTGGTGTTCGGGAATTTCGCCTATCTGCGGGTGCTGCGGGCGCTGCGGATCCTGCGTTCCTACCACGTGCTGCGGGAATTGCGCCGCTCCAACAGCATCTTCGAGGAGCACGAGGAGGTACTGCAACGCAGCCTGAACCTCGTCGTCTTCATCGTGATCGTGTCGGCCACCGTGTTCGTCTTCCAGGAGGGGCGGAACCCCGCCATCGCCAACTATCTCGACGCGGTCTATTTCACCGTGACGGCGCTGACCACGACGGGCTTCGGCGACATCACGCTGGTGGGAACGAGCGGGCGGCTTCTTTCCATCCTGATCCTTGTGGGAGGGGTCGGGCTCTTCCTGCAACTCGCGCAGTCGATCTTCCGGCCCAAGAAGGTCGACTTCACCTGCCCGGGCTGCGGGCTGACGCGGCATGAGCGCGACGCCGTACACTGCAAGCATTGCGGGCGCGAACTGAAGATCGAGACGGAGGGGGCCTGAGCGGGCGGGGGGCTTTCAGTCCGCGATCGTCGGACCCGTCTTCTGGACGAGCCCATCCTCGTCGCGGCCCGCGCGATTGATCGCCGTGCTGACCGGCGTCGCCTTCAGGCGCCCGTCGGGCCATGGGCGCAGCAGCGCGGCTGCCGCGTCCGGATCGCCCGTGAGCCAGGTCTCGAAGTTTTCCGCCGCGAGGATCACCGGCATCCGGTCGTGGATGCGCGCGGCGAGCCGGTTCGCTTCGGTCACGACGATGGTCATGCTCTCGATCGCGTCAGGGGTGTTTTCGCCGCCGTCTTCGGGTTTCCACCGTTCCCATAGGCCCGCGAAGGTCATCGGTCCCTCGTCCTTCGGCTGGATGAGGTAGGGTTGCTTGCCGTGCCCGGTCGCCTGCCATTCGTAGAAGCCCGTGGCGGGCACGAGGCAGCGGCGCGCCCGGAAGGCTGCGCGGAAGGCGGGTTTCTCCCGCACCGTCTCGGCCCGCGCGTTGAACATGGAATAGCGGCTGTCCGGCCCCTTGCTCCAGGCGGGCACGAGGCCCCAGCGTACCTGTTGGAAGGTGCGCGCGTTGCCCTCCATCCGGACGATGCCCGTCTCCTCCGTCGGCGCGATGTTCCATCGGGGCGCAAGGTTGGGTGCGGCCTGGGCGGCCGTGAGGTTGTAGAGGGCGCGGATTTCCGCCCAGGTCATGGTGTTGGTGAAGCGGCCGCACATGGATGCCGCCCCCCGCCTATGTCGTCAGCAGCAGGGCAAGCTGGCGAGAGCGGGCGACCAGCGCGCCGGTCTCGTCCCACAACTCCCCGTCCTCGACGAGCATGCCGTTGTGCAGGTCGCGGGTGCGGAAGCGCCCGGCGATCCAGCCCGGCGCCGGCACGCGGCGCACCTGCACGGTCAGTTCGACCGTCGGCACCCAGCCGACCGCGCCGAGAAGCCCGTATAGCGAAGGCGGAAAGGCGTCGGCGAACAGGATGAGCGACAGGGGATCGGGCGCGCGTCCGTCGCGGAAGCGGACCCAGCCCGCCATCTCCGCCCGGCCGGCGGCGCCTGCGTCCGTGAAATCGGGATGCACGCGGATGTCGAGGCGCTTCAGGATCGCGAGGTCGACACCCTGCGCCATGCTGTCCCGGTTGGAGCACGCCTCCGGCGGCGGCAGGTCGTCGGGACGCGGGATGGTCAGTTCGGGTCCCCCGCTGTCGGCTCCGAACTGCGCGGCATCGGCGAAGCCTGCCATGAGGCGGATTCGTTCCTGTCCGTCCTGGTGCAGCGTTGCGGTCGCGGTCGCCATGCGGCGGCCCGCGCGGACGAGCGAGGTGCGCACCTCCGCCGGTTTCTCCGCGAGGCCGGGGCGCAAATAATGCGTGGTCACGGTCGCGGGGAAGTCCCGCCCCGTCACCTGCGCCATGGCGTTGAGCGCGATCCCGGCGAGGTAGCCGCCGTTCGGGTTGCCGCCGATGCTCCAATGGGGCGTGACGGCTGCGGCCCAGCGGTCCTCGCCCGCCGCGCTGACGGCGGTCTCGATGTCATAGTGCCAGTTGGACATGGGCCGGGACTTTGCCAGCAGGCTCGCCCCTTGTGAACCCGTGCAGCGCGCGGGCGGCCCCTGCGTCAGGCGAAGACGACCGTCTTGTGGCCATTGAGCATGACCCGCCGCTCGACGTGCAGCTTGACCGCGCGGGCCAGCACCCTGCTCTCGATGTCGCGGCCGACCGCGACGAAATCCTCCGGGCTCAGCGCGTGGGTCACGCGCTCGGTCTCCTGCTCGATGATCGGGCCTTCGTCGAGGTCGGGCGTGACATAGTGCGCGGTCGCGCCGATCAGCTTGACCCCGCGCTCGTGCGCCTGGTGATAGGGCTTGGCACCCTTGAAGCTCGGCAGGAAGGAGTGGTGGATGTTGATGATCCGCCCGTAGAGCCGGTTCGACAGCTTGTCCGACAGCACCTGCATGTAGCGGGCGAGCACGACGAGGTCGGCGCCCGTCTCGTTGACGAGGGCGAGCAGTTTCTCCTCCTGCTGGGTCTTCGTGTCCTTCGTGACCGGCCAGTGGTGGAAGGGCAGGCCCTCGATCTCGGCGGTGCGGGCGCTGTCGGGGTGGTTGGAGACGATGGCGGCCACCTCCGCGTCGAGCCAGCCCACGCGGATCTGGTAGAAGAGGTGCAGCATCGCGTGGTCGAACTTCGAGACCATGACCACGATGCGCGGCTTGGTGCCCGTGTCGGTCAGCGCGGCCTGCATGGCGAAGCGGTCGATGGCGGGCTTAAGCCGCCGCTCGATCTCCCCGCGCGTCGCGGCTGCGGGCGCGGTGAAGGCGATGCGCATGAAGAAGCGGTTGGTCTGGCGGTCCCAGAACTGGTTGCTCTCGGCGATGTTGCCGCCGAGGTCGGCAAGCTCGGCGGTGATCGCGGCGACGATCCCCGGACGGTCCTCGCAGGAGAGGTTCAGGACGAAGCTACGGTCGGACATGGACGGGTCGTGCTCCTGGATGCGGGCGGGTTCGGGACGGGCAATCGGACGCGCGCCCTTTTCTGGCGTCACCGGCGGCCGGGAGCAAGCGGGAATGCGGGAGTGGGACGGAAAGTGGTGCCCAGGGGCGGAATCGAACCACCGACACTGCGATTTTCAGTCGCATGCTCTACCAACTGAGCTACCTGGGCGCCGTGTGCGGGGAGGTTGGTACGGGATCGCGTCCCCCGCGCGCGAGGCAGGGTTGTAGGGGATCGGACGGCCTCTGTCCAGCCCTTCCGTCAGCGGAA
The DNA here is from genome assembly GCF_024158125.1 of Futiania mangrovi. Lineage (NCBI taxonomy): Bacteria > Pseudomonadati > Pseudomonadota > Alphaproteobacteria > Futianiales > Futianiaceae > Futiania > Futiania mangrovi. The sequence continues at coordinate 261,280 of NZ_JAMZFT010000004.1, forward strand.
AAGCGTGCGGGCGGCGGGGCCTTAGCGCTCGTCCTCCGGCTCGCCCCCGGGGCCCCCAGCCGGCCCTCCTCCCGGCCCGGGCGCGGGCTCGTCCGTCGGGATCGCGTAGACCCCCTTCAGCCAGCGGCCGAGGTCGATCTTCTGGCACCGGTCGGAACAGAACGGGCGGAAATCGGCCGTCGAGGGCTTGCGGCAGATCGGGCAGGGCGTGGGTTTGGCGGGGGGTCGCTCTTCTGTCATGCGGGTCAGGCTTACGCGCCCGCCGCCCGTTCCACAAGGGCTGTCGCAGGGCTCAGGCCAGGATCGGCGACGATGCGGACGGGGCGCCCCGCGCGGGCGTCGAGATCGGCGCGCAGGTCGGCCTGCTGGCCCAGCCAATGCGCGACCGCGGGCGCAACGCGCAACACCGCCGCGGGGAATTTCAACCCCTTCGCTTCCCGCGCGGCGAGGCGGGCGGCGCCGAGCGCCGCGGCCTCCACCGACGGCGCGGGGCGGGCGTCGGGCGCGGTATAGAGGGTCTTGAGCGAGGGGCCGAGGCGCGTCCTCACCATCTCCATGAGCCCGAGGCGCGATGGCGGCAGCACATCGACGCGCGCCGGGTCGTCGCGGGTGGCCGCCCGCATCTCCTGGTCGAGGCGGGCGCGCACGGCGTCGCCCTGCGCCTCGATCACGTCCACCACGATCGGCCCGCCCAGTGCGCGCAGCCGCATCTCGCGGGCGAGCGCTTCCACGGCCTCCGCGTTCGTGCGCGCTGCGGTGCGGACGGGGTCCGCCTCTCCCCGGCCCGCGTTGACGTCGACGGCGACCAGCGCTTCGGTCTCCTCGATCACGAGATTGCCGCCGGAGGGCAGGGCGACGCGCGGCTCCAGCGCGGCGGCGATCTGGCCCGCCGTGTCGTGGCGGTCGAAGACGGACGTGGCGGCCGCCGTCTCGATCCGGGGGGCGAGATCGGGCGCTACGGTCTCGGCGATACGGGCAAGGCGGTTGCCGAGCGTCGTGTCGTCGGCAGCCACGGTCTCGACCTCGGCGAGGTGGCGCAGGATCTCGTACTCGGCGGCGAGTGGCGCTTCGTCCTCCCGCGCGATGCCGGACCAGAGTGCGGCCAGCGCCTCGATCTCGTGCAGCAGATGCCCCTCGTCGGCGTTGCCCGCGGTGCGGCGGAAGATCAGGCCACCCGGAACGGGCGCACCCCCAGCCAGCCGGGCAAGACGCGCCTCTGCCGGCGTACCGCCCAATGCGCGCGACAGCCCGTGCCCCCGCCCGTGCGGGCGGTAGACGACGCGGGGACCCGCGAGCGCGATGCGTGCCGTCAGCCGCGGTCCCTTGCCGTTCACGGCCTCGCGCGTGACCTGAAGCGTCAGCCTGTCGCCGACGGCCGGTGCGCGGGCGCCGCGGGCAAGCTCCTTGGCGGGCAGGAAGCCGGTCACGCCGCGGCCCAGAGCGACGAAATGGCCGTCAAGCGCGGGGGCGGCCTGGGAAATGCGTGCGGGCAGGACGGCGCCACGCGCAGGCCAGCGCACGGCGCGGTCATGCACAAGCTCGGTCAGGCGCCCGCCGGCGACGCGCGCGATGCGCACCTCGCCCGGGCCCGACTCGATCAGCAGTTCATTCCCGCGCATCGTGGCCGCCGGGTGTGATACAGCTCGCTGCGAGCAGAGCCGCCGTCTCGGCCAGCGGCAGGCCGATCACGGCAGAGCAGGAGCCGTTGATCCAGGGGATGAACGCCTCGGCATAGCCCTGGATCGCATAGCCGCCCGCCTTGCCGCGCCATTCGCCGGTGGCGATGTAGAGACCGGTTTCGGCGGCGGAAAGCCGCTTCATGGCAACGCGGGTCTCCACCCGCCGGGTGCGCAGCGTGCCGTCTGCCGCGACGGCCGCCACGCCGGTGATGACACGATGGCGGCGGCCCGAGAGCAGGGCGAGGCAGGCGCGGGCCTCGGCCTCCGTCTCCGCCTTGGGCAGGGCGCGGCGCCCGCAGGCGACGACCGTGTCGGCGGCCAGAACGACGCATCCGGCGCGCAGGTCTGCAACGGCGCGGGCCTTTTCGACCGCGAGCCGCAGCGCGAGGTCGCGCGGCAACTCTCCCTTGCGGGGCGTTTCGTCGATGTCGGGTGCAAGAACCTCGTCGGGCGCGATGCCGAGGCGCGCCAGCAGGTCCCGCCGCCGCGGCGAGGCGCTCGCCAACACCAGACGGGGGCGGGGCGCGCTCAACTTACTTGAAGCGATAGGTGATCCGGCCCTTGGTCAGGTCATAGGGCGTCATCTCGACCTGGACCTTGTCGCCGGCGAGCACGCGAATACGGTTCTTGCGCATCTTGCCCGCCGTGTGCGCGATGACTTCGTGCCCGTTCTCGAGCTGAACACGAAACATCGCGTTCGGAAGAAGCTCCACGACAACACCCGGAAACTCGAGCAGTTCCTCTTTGGCCATTCCCAATCCTTGCCACGTTATTCGCGGCGGAACATGGCCGCGTGCGGCGCAAAAAGCAAGTGCGCGGTTGGATAAAGGTCAAGGGCCGCTCAGACGCGCGGGAGCGCCTTGGCCCCGAAGCGGGCTCTGATCTTCTCGAACAGCGCGTCGCGGACCTGGCGGTAGGCCTCCATCCGCTGCTCGCGGTTGCCGCTGGCGAGCGAGGGATCCATGGTCGGCCAGTACTCGATCTCCACCGCCATGGTGCGGGTCAGGTCGACCGCCTTGTGCTGGGCCTCGGGCGACAGCGAGATCACGAGGTCGTAGTTCGTGTCTTCCAGGTCGTCGAAGGTCTTGGGAACATGGGAGGAGAGGTCGATGCCGATCTCGTCCATCGTGGCGACCATGAAGGGGTCCGGATCGGTCGTGCGCACGCCGCAGGAATCGACGAAGACCACGCGGCCGTAGAGGTGCTTCATGATCGCCTCGGCCATGGGCGAGCGGATCGCGTTCTGGCTGCAGGCGAAGAGGACCGCGCCCGGCAGGTCCTCACCGTGCGGTCCCTTCATCGCGCCCTATCCCTTGATGTGCAGGACGCAGATGAGGGTGAAGAGACGGCGCGCGGTCGGGAAGTCGACCGCGATCTTGCCCTTCAGGCGGTCGCGCAGTGTCTCTGACCCCTCGTTGTGCAGGCCGCGGCGGCCCATGTCGATCGCCTCGATCTGCGAGGGGGGCGCGGTGCGGATGGCCTGGAAATAGCTCTCGCAGATCAGGAAATAGTCCTTCACGATCCGTCGGAAGGGGCCGAGCGCAAGGATGATCGTGCCGTGGTCGGGCTCGCTCTCGGTCGAGATGTGGAACACCAGCCGGTTGTCCTGGATCGCGAGCTTCAGCAGGTATGGGCCGCCGGGGCTGCCCTCGGGCCGGAAATAGTTCTCGTCCAGCAGGTCGAAGATCGCGACCTTGCGCTCATGCTCGACATCCGCGTTGCGCCAGCCGACGGTGGCCTCGTCCAGTGTGACGTCGACGAGGCGGAACCGGGGGTCCGGCGCGGGTGCGATGTCGTCCGTTTCGCTCATTCCGCCGCCAGGTTCAGCCGTATGGAGAGGGAGAGTGCGTGGGCGCCGAGCCCCTCGGCCTCCGCCAGCCGGATCGCGTGCGGGGCGAGCGTGCGCAGCCCCTCCGCCGTGCAGCCGACGATGGTCGTGCGCTTCATGAAGTCGAGGACCGACAGCCCGCTTGCGAAGCGGGCGGACCGCGCGGTCGGAAGCACGTGGTTCGGGCCGGCGATGTAGTCGCCCACCGCTTCCGGCGTATGGCGGCCGAGGAAGATCGCGCCCGCGTTGCGCACGCGCGCCATCAGCGCCTCCGGATCGGCGACGGCAAGTTCCAGGTGCTCCGGCGCGATGCGGTCGATCAGCGGGACGGCTGCGTCGAGGTCGGGCACGGTGACGATCGCGCCGTGCCGCGCCCAGCTTTCGCCCGCAATGGCAGTGCGGGGGAGGGTGGCGAGGTGCGCCTCGACCGCGCGGGCGACGTCGGCGGCGAAGGCCTTGTCGTCGGTGATCAGGATCGACTGGGCGGCGGTGTCATGCTCGGCTTGCGAGAGGAGGTCGGCCGCAATCCAGGCGGGGTCGTTCTGCCCGTCCGCCACGACGAGGATTTCCGACGGTCCCGCGACCATGTCGATGCCGACCGTGCCGAACACCTGCCGCTTGGCGGCGGCGACATAGGCGTTGCCGGGGCCGACGATCTTGTCGACCGGCGCGATGGTCTGCGTGCCATAGGCGAGCGCGCCCACGGCCTGCGCCCCGCCGATGCGGTAGATCTCGGTCACGCCGGCAAGCCGGGCGGCGGCGAGCACCAGCGGGTTCAGGACCCCGTCGGGGGTGGGCACCACCATGACGATGCGCTCGACCCCCGCGACGCGCGCGGGCAGTGCGTTCATCAGCACGGAACTCGGATAGCTCGCGGTGCCGCCGGGAACATAGAGTCCCGCTGCCGACACTGGCGTCCAGCGATGGCCCAGCACGACGCCCGCGGCGTCGGTGAACCGGTCGTCGGAAGGCTTCTGCCGGGCATGGAAGTCCGCGATGCGGCCCGCCGCGACCTTCAACGCCTCCATCTGTGCCGCCGGCACCTCGGCGACGGCGGCGTCGACCTCCTCTGCCGCGATGGCAAGGCGGTCGGGCGTCAGCGCCAGCCGGTCGAAGCGCTGGGTATACTCGATCAGGGCCGCGTCGCCGCGGGCGCGCACGTCTTCCAGGATCGCATGCACGGCATCGTTCACGTCGGCCGCCGTCTCCCGCTTCTGGGAAATGAGGGCGTCGAAGGCGGCGTCGAAATCGGCGGCGGTCTGGTCGAGCGTGACGGGCATGGGCTGGCTTCCGGTTCGATGGCGTGCGCAACCCCGCCTATATAGGGGCTCGGCGCGCGGGCGTCACGCGCCGGCGCGTTCCCATGCCTTGCGGATCAGTCGTGCGCGGGACGCGATTTTGCCGTCCAGGGCCGGGTGAGGTCGCGCAATTGCGCCTCGACCGTCTCGACCTCCAGCCGGATCTGGCCGCCGCCCGCGAAGACGAGGTCGATGGAGAGACCGCTCTCGTCCTCGTTGGAGACGATGGCCAGCAGCTCCAGCACATGCGCCTCGTCGGCGAGCGGGATGCCCCTGGCCTTCGCGCTCCGCACGTTCTCGAAATGGAGACCGGTGCGGGTGCGCAAGGGACGGCGGGTGCGGGCGGCGCCTTCCCCCTCCCATACGAAGCGGTTGAGCACGAGGGCGAAACGCCGTGTGCTCGGCAGGAAGCGCATGTCGCCCACGCGCACCAAGGCGTCCTGCAGAAGGGAGGAGAAGACCATCAGGTCCTCCTCGTCCTGTGCGATGAGTTTCAGCCCTTCGGCCAGTGCGCCGCCTGCCCTCGATCCCTTGGTCACCCTCGATGCTTCTCCCGAAACTTGCGCGGTCCCGCTCAGTCGGACAGGCGCCGGATATCGGCACCGCACGCGCCGAGTTTCTCTTCCACGCGCTCGTAGCCGCGGTCGAGATGATAGACCCGGTTGACGACGGTTTCACCCTCTGCCGCCAGGCCGGCCAGCACGAGGCTGATCGACGCGCGCAGGTCGGTCGCCATAACGGGCGCGCCCTTCAGCCGGGGCACGCCCCGAATGACCGCGACCGCGCCCTTGAGCGTGATGTCCGCGCCCATCCGCATCAGCTCCGGCACGTGCATGAACCGGTTCTCGAAAATCGATTCGTGGATCGAGGAAGCCCCGTCCGCAACCGTCAGCAGCGCCATGATCTGCGCCTGGAGGTCGGTCGGAAAGCCCGGATGGGGCTGCGTTTCGATGTCGATGCCGCCGTGGCGTCCGTTTTTCGGGCGCACGTGCAGGCCGCCCGGCACCTCCTCCACGGCGATGTGGATGCGGTCCAGCACCTCGATCAGCGCGCCCAGATGGTCGGCACGTGCCCCCTCCAGCGTGATCGCGCCCCCGGTGATGCCCGCGGCGACGGCGTAGCTTCCGGCCTCGATCCGGTCGGGGATGACGGCGTGCGTCGCACCCGACAGCGCATCCACGCCCTGGATCGTGAGGCGCGAGGAGCCCGCCCCCTCGATCCGCGCGCCCATTGCGCAGAGACAGTCGGCGAGGTCGGCGATCTCCGGCTCGCGTGCGGCGTTCTCGATCACCGTCTCGCCCTTCGCCAGCGTTGCCGCCATCAGCAGGTTCTCGGTCGCGCCGACGGAGACGAAGGGCAGGCGGATGCGCGCGCCGGCGAGGCCCTTCGGCGCGCGTGCAATGACATAGCCGTCCTGCAGGTCGATCGCCGCGCCCAGTTGCTGCATGCCCTTCAGGTGCAGGTCGACGGGGCGCGTGCCGATGGCGCAGCCGCCGGGCAGCGATACCTTCGCCTGCCCGAACCGGGCGAGCAGGGGGCCGAGGACGAGGATGCTCGCCCGCATCTTGCGTACGAGGTCGTAAGGCGCGACATGCGCGCGGACCTTGCCGCCGTCGATGGTCAGGCGGCGGCCGTGATTGCCGGGCGCGGCCGGGTCGGGTTCGAAGCCGATGCCGGTCCCCAGCTCCTCCATCACGCGGGCGAGCGTGCCGATGTCGGCGAGGTCGGGGACATTGGTGAGCGTAAGCGGCTCCTCCGACAGGAGCCCCGCCGTCATCAGCGGCAGGGCGGCGTTCTTCGCCCCGCTGATGTGAATGGTGCCTTGAAGCGTGCGCCCGCCGCGCACCGCGATCCGGTCCATGCCTGCCGATGCTCCCCCTCGTTGCGGGACCCGCGTGCCGGTCCCTGCGCGACCTGATAGCCGAGCCGGCGATTCCCGTACAGTCTCGCGGGCGCAAGGGGGCGTCTAGGCGCGAAGTGCGGCAAGGATGGGGCAAGCTGCGCGCCGGGCCGGCTCAGCTCGGTTCAGCTCAGCTCAGCTCAGCTCAGCTCTGGGGCGTCTGCGGCTCGTCCCCCGAACCGGAAGGGGGCTTGCCGCCGCCGGCAGCAGCGGGATCGGTTGTGTCAGCCGCGGCCTGCGATTCGGCAAGGCGCCTGGCTTGCGCCTTGCGGCGGCGCAGGTTGGCGCGCAACTGCGCGGCAAGGCGCGCTTCACGGTCCTTGGTGGCGCTCATTTGAGGCTCTCCCTTGCCTGTCTTGCCCGGGCGGGCGGGCGATCCGGCGGGAACGTCCGCGATTGGCAGGAGGGCCGGATACGCGCTTGCGCCCGCGCGGCGAGTATGGCAGTTTCCGCCGCGCTTCGCACGCGGGGGTCCTTTTTCCGCGCCCGGCGCCCATGTAGCTCAGTGGTAGAGCACTCCCTTGGTAAGGGAGAGGTCGCGTGTTCAATCCACGCCATGGGCACCATCCCTTCCCGCCTCAAATCCTGCAAGGCCGGGTCCAGAAAGACCGGGTCCAGTGCCCTCAGGCGCCGGCGCTGAACTGCGCGACCGTCGTGCGTCCCGCCGCCTGCGGCGTGCGGCACGAGGCGAGGCGCCGCAATTCGGCGAAGCGGCGCGCGACCTTGTCCGCCAGACGCTTGCGCCGCACGGGCGCGATCGCGGACGCGGCATAGTGGGCGGCGATGGCCTGGCGCACCCGTTCGGCGTTCGCGGGGTTCGGCGTCTCCGACACGTCCCAGGTCCGGCCGCGCACGAAGCAGGTCCCGGCGAAGTCGCGGCGCGCCTCCTGCACCGTATCGAGTTCGGCGAGGCCCGCGCGCCCGGCCGCGGCCCTGAGCGTCCACGCACTGAAATTGTGGATGTGACCATAGTGGAAGATGTTGCCGCGCGACTTGGTAGCGGCATAGCCGACGATGTCCGGCACCTCGACATAAAGGACGCCATCCTCGGCCAGCCAGGATGCGAGGCGCTCCAGCGAGGCCACCGGGTCTGCCATGTGTTCCAGCACATGATTGAGGCGGATGAAGTCGAAACTGCCGGGCGCGAAGTCCACGTCCTCGATCCCGCCGCTGGTCACGTCGATCCCGAGCACCTCCCGGCAATAGGCCGAGTAGGAACGGTTGGGCTCCACCCCGCGTGCCTCGAGACCGAGTTCCTGGGCGAAGAACACGAATTCCCCCGACCCCGCGCCCATGTCGAGCACGCGCCTGCGCCCCTCGATCACCGGCCACCACGTCCGGAAATAGGTCTTCACGCGGTCGAAATTGCGGATCACCTGGCGCATCCGGGGGCGCACCTTGCCCTTGTAGTCGACGCGGTAGGCGTCGGCGTAGAAGGCCGCCAGCTCCTCCGCCGACGGGACCGGCCAGTTGTAGACATGACCGCAGGAGGCACACAGCAGCGTGGCGAGAGGCTTTCCGTGACGGTCGGTGTCGGAGACCTGCGCGCTTTCGCGCGACAGGCAGATCGGGCATTGGCCGGTCATGAAGCTACTCTCGCAAGGCGGACGATGGCGATTCAGCGGGAGAATGCGCGATTTGCGCGGCTCTGGCCAGATGCTTGCGCCTCACGAGAACTGGATGACCGCGAGAAGGACCGCGGCCAGCGCCGCGCCTTGCATCGCCATGCCATAGCGCCGCATCCGTGCTGGGTCTGGCGGGGTGCCCGCGCGGGACCGCCCGACGCGATAGACGGTCGCGCGGACCGCGACGGCGGTCAGGACGACGACGGCTGCCAGCTTCATCTGGAAGACGGGTGCGGCCAGCAGGCCCTGCCACTGACCGGACCAGACCAGAAGCGTGCCGCTCGCCCACAACAAGGCGAGGCCCGCCAGCGATCCGTTGGCCAGACGCGGCATCAGGCGGCGGAGTGCGACGCGCCCTTCGCCATCGGCGCGTGCCGCCGCCATGCCGGTCAGCAGGCTCGCGAAGCCCAGGCCGATCCCGGCCGCGAGGCCGACGAAATGCAGAAAGCTGAGCAAGGCCGTCATGGCGTCAGAGACTAGCCCGTCCGCGCGGCGGCGGCCAGTGCGGTCCGTCGCCCGCGCAAACGGCGTTCGGCGATCCGTACTTGCATGGTTAATGCGCCCCGCGTGTCTGCGCGAGGTTGGGGTTGTGGCTAAAGTTTTATTAAAATCAGTGGCAAAGGGCTGCGGCGAGAGGTAGCGTCAAGGCAGGTTTGCGTTCTCGGGGAATGGGGGAGACAGCCGTGGACACGACGGAAGGCGCGCTGATACAGGCGAGTATCGACGGCATCGTCGAGCGCCTCGCCGAGTTGAACCTGAACCTGATCATCGAGCGGGATTTTGCAGAACTGCGCAGGTTCATGGAGTCGCAGGGGTCGTTCTTCGTCAATCCGACCTTCCATCCCGACATCGCCCACAAGGGCGTTGTCGACGCCTTCTGGCTGCGGCTGGAGGACCAGGACGGCAAGGTCGTCGCCTCGCACGCCGACCGGGTGTTCGAGACGCCGGATTTCATGGAAACGCATATCCGGCGCGCGGAGCTCTGGACCGGCGTGCCCGGACCGGATCCCTACATGGAGGGCGTGGCGTTCGACGAACTGCCGGTCACGATCGGCGGTGTGGTCAGCCACTCGGGCTCCATGTGGATCGACAAGGACTGGCGGAAAAAGGGCATCGCCACCTTCCTGTCATATCTCAGCCGATCGATCCACATGCGCAACTACGGTACCACGGTGCACACCGGCCTGATCCTCGAAGGGATCTGGAAAACCGACGTCTGGGGTATCTCATACGGCTACCCGCGCGCAGTGCATTGCCTGAAGGGCTACTGGCCGCCGATCGAGAAGGTGGTCGACCTCTGGATGTGCTGGATCGACCGGGCTGAATCGCTCGACGCCATCCGCGCCCTGCCGCGCCATGCGCAGGCGCCGGTCCCTGTGCCCGGCCTGACGGACGACGGCCGGTGGATCGGGCGCGGCGCCCATGCTGCGTCAGCCGAGCTTCAGTGGACCCGGCCGTCCGACGCGATCAGCACGGCGGTAACCGATGCGCCGTCCGCCGACAGCGGTAGCGCGATCTGATCGTAGCTGCGCACCGCGCCGTCCATCTCGATCCGCACGGTCTGGCAGAGCGGCGCACCGGTAAAGGCCACCGCGATCAGGTCCTGCTTGATGCGCAATTGCGCGCCGCCGTCCCCCCAGGGGCGCACGCGGCCCGCGCTGCCCGGCAGATGGCCGTGCACGTCATGTACGGCGAAATCGCGCCCGATCTCGACCAGGTGCATGTTCACGCCGGAACGGGAGCAGACATCGAGGCTGTCGGTCATGTCGCCAAGCGTCGGCATGCGCTCGTCCGCGCGCGCCGCGCGCCAGGCGCGGGCCAGACATTCGAGCCCCGGATGGTCGAGCGTGTAGCGGGAGAACGGATGCTTTTCTCGTGCGAAGCCACTCAGATGTCCCTGTCCGGCGGAAGTGAATTGCGCCGGAATGTTGCGTTCGCTCATGAAATTCCCCGATCCGCAGCGCCTGAAAGACGGCTTTCAGGGTGCGTCCAGAGGTGTAAAGAAAGTGCTAAATGCCTAAAAACTCAGCTCTTAATCTTAATCCTACATTAATACTCAGGAATTTAATTTTATTGGGAGAAAGCGGTTCGGCGCGGACGGACGATCTGGCAGCGCCGGTCGAAGGGTAGGGATGGCATGTCATTCAGCGCCATGCAGGACATCGCGCAGCACCTCGAGCTCTCGCTGGACGAGCTCGACAGCACACCATTGCTGCGGGAAATGTACGCCTGGTGGAACAAGGGCGACGACCTGCCGCACTGGAAGGAGGTCAGCCCGTTCTCGATCCCGCGCGGGCTTCTGCCGCGGGTCATCCTGGTCGAGATGAGCGAAGACCCGGTCCGCTTCAAGATCCGCCTCGCCGGCACGGCGTTGTGTGCAGAGCAGGGGTGGGAGCTGAAGGGGCATTACGTCGACGAGATCTACAACGCCCGCGACTACAAGGTGATCGAGGCCAACTATCTCGATTGCGCGAAAACGCGGAAGCCGCGGTTCTCCGAACGCCACGTGCTATGCACCACGGGCAACTGGGTCGTGTACCGGGTCCTCATCCTGCCGCTGCGGGGCGACGATGGAGCGGTCAAGGGCTTCGTGTCCTGCTCTGCGGCAATCAATCAGTAGCCGGCGCGGCAGACCCTCCCTCCCGGGGCGCGCCGGGGCTGCTCAGCACGTTCCCGGTCCAGCGCCGGTGCAGCCAGAACCATTGATCCGGATGCTCCGCGATCCATGCCTCGAAGCGGCGATGTACCTGCTGCACGAGGGCCGCGGGCGCATGCGGGTCGCGCGGATCGAGCCCGGGGGCAAGCGTCAGCGGCGGCTCCACGCACACGCGGAAATGACCAGGCGCCAGCCGGATCGCGCGTACAGGCACCATCGGGATGCCGAGACGCAGCGAAAGTTCCGCGGCAGCGCCGGGCGCGCGCACCGGGCGCCCGAAGAAGTCGATCTCCACCCCTGTGTTGAGGCGCTGGTCGACCAGCATCAGCACGCTGCCGCCGCCCCTCAGGTGCCGGAAGATGCCACGCGCGCCGGCGTGCCCCTTGTGAAAGAGGCCGCCGCCGGTGCCCGAGAGGACGCGCCAGGTATGCGCATCCACCAGCGGGTTGTTGAAGGCGCGGTAGACCATCGAGGGGTTGATGCCTTGCCGGCGGGCGGCGACGCGGATCGCCTCCCAGCAGGCGAGGTGCGCGGAGACGAAGATCGCGCCCTTGCTGTCCGCCGCGATGCGGTCGAGCACGTCGGTTCCCTCGACGCGCACGCGCGCGGGCTCTTCTTCCAGGGCACGGAGGTGGGCGAGGTCGGCCGCGACCTGGCCGAGGTTGTCCCAGACGCCGCGGGCGATCTTTTCGCGCTCTGCCGCCGGGCGGTCGGGCCAGACCAGCGCCAGCGTGTCCAGCGCACGACGATGCGCACCGAGCCGGGGGCCGAGCCATGCCATCAGGCGGCCGCAGCCACGCGCCGCACGGTCATAGGGCAGGGCGCCGATAACCTGGTGCGCGGTCCAGGCAGCGGCATACTCCATCCGGTGCCGCAGCCGGGTCAGCGCGGTGCGGCGGTGGGCCGAGGGATGGGGCGGAACCTCGAACTCGTCCGTGATGCGCGTGCGGTCAGCCCTTGCCTGGGTCACCTGCTGCCCCGTTGCCCGATGACTTGAAGAGGCGGGGCGTCACGGACGCTGCGGGGGTGTCGGTCGTGCGCGCATAGATGTCCTCGAACCGCACGATGTCGTCCTCCCCCAGGTAACTGCCCGACTGAACCTCGATCAGCGACAGGTCCACCCGGCCGGGATTCTCCAGCCGGTGCGTCATGCCGATGGGAATATAGGTCGACTGGTTCTCGGTCAGAAGCACTTCCTCGGTCCCGCGCGTCACCTTGGCCGTGCCGCGCACGACGATCCAGTGTTCCGCCCGGTGGTGGTGCATCTGCAGCGACAGGCTGGCGCCCGGCTTCACCATCAGGTGCTTCACCTGAAAGCGGTCGCCGGCGTCGATCGTCTCGTACCAGCCCCAGGGGCGCAGCACACGCTCGTGCGTGGCGAACTCCGGCCGGCCTTGCGCCTTCAGCGCGTCGACGAGGGATTTCACGTCCTGCGCGCGCTCTCGCGGGGCGATCATCACGGCGTCGGGGGTGGCGACGACCACGAGATCCCTCACCCCCACGGCGGCGACGAGGGGACCGTCGCTGCGCAGCAAGCTGTTCTCCGTGTCGAGCGCCAGCACGTCGCCCTGTACCCGGTTGCCCGCGCCGTCGCGGTCGCCGACGTCCCAGAGCGCCGACCAGGAACCGATGTCGCTCCAACCGAGGTCGACGGGCAGGACGACGGCCTTGTCGGTCTTCTCCATGACCGCGTAGTCGATGGAATCGGACGGGCAGGCGGCGAAGGCCGCCTTGTCGAGACGCAGGAAGTCGAGGTCGGCCTGGCGCTTCTCGACCGCCTCGGCGGTCGCACGCGCCATTTCGGGCGCGAGGCGGCCAAGCTCCTCCAGCCAGGCGCGGGCGGAAAAGGCGAACATCCCGCTGTTCCACGAATAGCCGCCGTCGGCGAGGTAGCGTTCGGCGGTCGCGGCGTCCGGCTTCTCCACGAAGCGGGCGACGCGCCAGACGCCGTCGGCGAGGCTCTCCCCCCGCTCGATATAGCCATAGCCGGTTTCCGCCCGCTCCGGTGCGATGCCGAAGGTGACGAGATGGCCCTGCGCGGCGAGGTCGCCGGCACGCGCCACGGCGGCGCGGAAGGCGTCCGTGTCGCGGATGTGATGGTCGGCGGGCAGCAGCAGAAGGACGCCGTCGGGGTCTTGCGCGGCCACGAGATGGGCGGCGACGGCCGCCGCGGGCGCGGTGTTGCGGCCCACGGGCTCCAGCGCGATGGCCAGCGGCGCGACGCCGATCTCCTGAAGCTGGGCCGCGATGAGGAAGCGGTGCTCCTCGTTGCAGACAACCAGCGGCGCGGCGCAGGTGGCAGCGTCGAGGCGCAGCACGGTCTCCTGCAGCATGCTCCGGTCCGAAACGAGGCGCTGGAGCTGCTTGGGATAGCTCGCGCGCGAGACGGGCCAGAGCCGGGTGCCCGAGCCCCCGGACAGGATGACAGGGTAGATCTTCGCCATGGTGCGGTCCGTTCTTGCAACAGCGTCTGGCCGGACTTTGCCAGACCATGCGCCAAGGGATGGTTAAGGGCAAGCCACGGTGACCGCTCGGGCGAAACGTTTGCCACAGTCTCGCCACGGGAGCTTCACGCTTCAACCGCGCTGCGGGGGCAGTGTCGCGGTCCGGCCCCGGCAGGCGGGTCAGACGGGAGCGTCAAGGTGGTCATGCGGTTGCGTGGCGTGAGGATGGGCAGGCTTTCGGCGGCGCTGGCACTTGCGCTGACAGGCGCGCTGGCGGCGGGCGCGTATGCGGCCGAACCGCCCGCCGGCGTTGCGGGGATGCCGAACCGCCCTGCGGCGATCCAGCCGGTCGGCGAGGCGCATATCAGCGGCACGGGCCCGGCGGCCATCGTCGGGTTCGCGCCGGGCAGCGCGGAAGTACCTCCGGCGGGCGTGCGCGTGCTCTCCCTCTTTGCCGCGCGGGTGCGCGATCACGGCGGACCTGTCGTCGTGCTGCACGAGGACGACGGCTCGGGCCTGACGCTGGAGATGGCGCGCGTCCGCCAGGTGCGCGACCTGCTGAGCCATCTGGGCGTCGAAGTGGCGGATTCCCCGCCGGAGAGCGCCTCCGGCCTTGTCATCGTCGTGACGGGAACGCTGGGCGGGTATTGAGGCTTCGCACTTGTCGCGGCGGTGCCGAGCGGCTACCCAGTCGGCCAGATCGAGACGGGCGCGCCCCCGCGAGGGGCAGCGCGCAGGGAACCGCCCGGGGGGATGCCAGATGACGGAGATCGTTGTGCCGGAAGGCTATGAGCTGACCGCGCCGAGAGGCTTCAACGTGCACGGCGGGCCGGTGTTCGTGCGCAAGCGCGAGGACGGCACGCTGCACTTCATCCTCGACATCGAGGACCGCCACATGAACATGGGCGGCGTCGTCCACGGCGGCGTGCTGATGTCCATGGCGGACGTGACGCTGGGCGTGACGGTGTTCGAGAAGATCGGCCGTAAGGCCTGCGCGACGATCAACCTCGACTGCAACTTCCTCGCCGCCGGAAAGCTGGGCGACCGCATCCAGGGTACGGCGGAAGTGGTGCGCGAGACGCGCGACGTGGTGTTCGTCGAGGGCCGTCTCTATACCGAGAAGCGCACGCTGATGACCGCGCAGGGCATCTGGAAGATCCTGCACACCACGCCACCCTTCTCTGACCCGGTCTGAAGGGCGGGGCGACCTCACAGCCCCTTGCGGCGCGGCGGCAGGTCGGCGAAGCGGCCGGGGCGCTTCTCGGCGCGGGCGGCGGCGGCCTCCATGATCTCCGGCGGGGAGAGGGACGCCGCGCTCCAGTTCGCCACTTCGCGCAGCCCCTCGGCGACCGTGTGGTCGCGGGCGTGCAGCAGCATCTTCTTCGTTCCCCAGACCGCGAGCGGGGATTTCGCCGCAAGCTCCTTCGCCAGGTCGAGCGCGCGGGCGTGGAGGGCCTCGGCGTCGGGCAGAACCTCGCTGACGAGGCCCCAGCGCGCGGCCTCCTCCGCGCCGAAGCGGCGGCCCGTCAGGCACCAGTCGTGCGCGATCCCGGGCGGCACGATGCGCGGCAGGCGCTGCAGCGTGCCGACGTCGGCGGCGAGGGCGATGTTCACCTCCTCCACGCCGAAGACCGCGTCGGCGGAGGCGAGCCGGATGTCGCAAGCCGTGATCATGTCGATGCCGCCGCCGAGGCAGGCGCCATGGATCGTCGCGATGACGGGGAAGCGCGCCCTCTCGAACGCGGTGAAGCTGTCCTGAAGCGCCAGCACGAGGTCGCGCATGGCTGCCGCCCCGCGCGCCTCGTCCCCGCCGCCGCGCAGCCCGCCGAGCGAGGACAGAGCCGTGAGGTCGATGCCCGAGCAGAAATGCCTGCCCTCGCCCGACAGCACCATGGCGCGCACGGTGCCTCCGGCGTCGAGGCTGTCGACGATTTCGGGAAGTTCGCGCCACATGTCGGCGTCGAGGGCGTTCGCCTTTTCCGGCCGCATCATGCGGACGTGGGCGACCTGATCTGCGGTGTCGACCCGGAATGCGCGGTAGCTCATCTGCCCCCATCTCCCCTATCTTGGCGGCCGGCCTTGCTCCCGCCACGATGGCGGGCGAGGCGGTGCCGGTCAATCGGCGGGGGCGTGCGACGGGAGACGGCTTGAATGACACGCATCACCGAGCATATCGAGCTGCCCGTGGTCAGCGCGGGCACGCGGCGCCAGGTGACGCTCCACCGCTGGGGCGGGGGGCTGGCGCGGCGCGCCTATATCCAGGCCTCGCTCCATGCCGACGAGACGCCGGGCCTGCTGGTCGCGCATCACCTCGTCCGCCTGCTGGACCGCGCGGCGGAGGAGGCGCGCATCGCGGGCGAGATCGTGGTCGTGCCGTTCGCCAACCCGATCGGCCTCGACCAGCACCTGGCCGACGTGCACCTCGGCCGCTACCACGCGGAATCGGGTGAGAATTTCAATCGCGGCTGGCCGGCGCTGACGGAGACGGTGGCGGGCGCGGTCGCGGACCGGCTGGGGACCGACCCGGACGCCAACGTTGCCGCGATCCGGGGCGCGATCCGGGCGGCGACGCTTGCGCTGCCGGCGTCGCGGGAGGACCAGGCGCTGAAGCGGGCGCTGTTCCTCGAGGCGGGCGTGGCGGACCTCGTCCTCGACCTGCATTGCGATTCCGAAGCCGTGCTGCATCTCTACCTCGGCACGCCGCTGTGGCCCGATGCGTGCGACCTGGCGGGCGACCTGAAATCCCATGCGCACCTGCTGGCGGAGACTTCGGGCGGCAATCCGTTCGACGAGGCGTGCTCGACGATCTGGTGGGAACTGGCGCAGCGCTTTCCGGACAAGGCGATCCCCAACGCCTGCCTGTCGGCAACGGTCGAGCTTCGCGGCGGTCCGGACGTCGACGACGCGACGGCGCTGGGCGATGCCGAGGCGATCCTGCGCGTCCTCACGCGCCGCGGCTTCCTGACGGGTGAGGCCGGTCCCGTTCCGCCGCTGCTGGCGGAGGCCACCCCGCTCGACGGCGTCGACATGATCGCGGCGGAGGTGCCGGGTGTCGCCGTCTGGACCGTGGCGGTCGGCGACCGGGTGGAGAAGGGCCAGACGCTGGGCGAGATCGTCGACGTGGAGGACGCGCACGCACCGCGCACGCCCATCGTTGCGCGCACCGGCGGCGTGCTGTTCGCACGCAAGCTGGAAAAGCTCGTTCGCCCCGGCCAGCCCATCGCCAAGGTGGCGGGGGCCGAGCCCCTGCCGTGGCGTACCGGAAACCTGCTCACCAGCCGCTGAGAACGGCCAATCACACGAACCCGATCCAAGGAGATGCCCCGATGACAGCCAAGAGCGCGCAGCCCGGTCACGTGATCGCCCTCGACATTCCGCTGCCGGAGACGAAGGATCTGCCGGAGCGGACGGCGAAGTTCTTCAACATCTGCCAGGAAAAGCTCGGCATGGTGCCGAACGTGCTCCGCGCCTATTCCTTCGACACGGCCAAGCTCGACGTCTTCAGCGCCTTCTACAACGACCTGATGCTGGGCGAGTCGGGGCTTTCGAAGCTCGAACGCGAGATGATCGCGGTCGTGGTCTCCAGCGTGAACCACTGCTTCTACTGCCTGACCGCGCACGGTGCGGCGGTGCGGCAGCTCTCGGGCGACCCGGCGCTCGGCGAACTGATGGGTATGAACTACCGCGCAGCGGATCTCTCGCCGCGCCAGCGCGCCATGCTCGACTTCGCGTGGAAGATGACGGAGCGGCCCTACGACATCGTCGAGGCGGACCGGCAGGCCTTGCGCGATGCAGGCTTCAGCGAGCGCGACATCTGGGACATCGCGGCGGTTGCGTCCTTTTTCAACATGACGAACCGCATGGCCGCGGCAACCGACATGCAGCCGAACCCGGAGTATCACGCCCAGGCGCGCTAACGCGCGCGGCGTCAGACGGCGACGGAGTGGCGCGGCGCGGGCGACGGCTGCCAATAGGCGTCGAAGCCCGCCGCGACCACGCGCGCAAGCCTGCGGGCATCCTGCGGCACGCGCACCGTGCGCCCCTCGACCACGGCAAGGCCGTCCTGCACGAGCGGGGCGAGCTTGCCGATCTCCGGATCGAGCGTTTCGGGCGCAAAGCCTTGCGCGGCGCACACCGCGCCCACGTCGGCGGCGAAATCGCACATGATCCGCTCGATCACCGCCGCGCGCAGCCGGTCGTCGGCGGTCAGCTCCACCCCGCGCACCACGGGCAGGCGGCGTTCGCCGATCGCCTCGCGCCAGGGCCGGATCTCGCGCGCGTTCTGGACGAAGGCAGAGGGCAGCGCGCCGATGGACGAGACGCCGAAGCCGATCAGGGTCGACGCCGTGTCGGCGGTATAGCCCTGGAAGTTGCGCTTCAGACGCCCCTCCCGCTGAAGACGGGCAAGCGGATCGTGGGCGCGGGCGAAATGGTCGATGCCGATCTCGACGAGGCCACCGCGCTCGGTCAGCACTTCGGCCGCGGCTTCCGCCTGCGCCCAGCGTTCGGCAAGCTGCGGCAGGGCGGCGTCGTCGATGACGCGCTGGTGCTTCTTGAACCAGGGGACATGGGCATAGCCGAACACCGACACGCGGTCCGGCGCAAGCGAGGACACGGCCAGCGCGGTCGCCCGCACGTCGGTCACGCTCTGATGCGGCAGGCCATACATGAGGTCGATGTTGAGCGCGCCGATGCCCGCACCGCGCAGCATGGCGACCGCAGCCTCCACCGTTTCCAGCGGCTGCACGCGGTTGATGGCGACCTGGACGCGCGCGCTCAGCTCCTGCACGCCGAGGCTCACCCGCGTGACGCCGCCCGCCGCCAGCGCATCTACCAGCGGCTGGGTGAGCGTGCGCGGGTCGCCCTCGACCGCGATCTCGGCATCCGCCGCGACGTCGAAGCGCGCGTTGAGCCGTTCCATGATGCACAGGAAGAGGTCGGGCGACAGCAATGTCGGCGTGCCGCCACCGAAATGGACATGCGCAACCGGCATGCGCGCCGGCATCGCGCCTGCAACCAGGTCGATCTCGGCCAGGAGGTCGTCCACATAGGATTCGACCCGCGCCATGTCGCGCGCGACCGAGGTGTGGCAGCCGCAGTACCAGCACAGCTCCCGGCACCATGGAATGTGCAGGTAGAGCGACAGGGGCGCCGTCGTGTCGAGCGCGGCCAGCCATCCGCGGTACCGCGCGTCGCCTATGCTTTCCGTGAAGCGCGGCGCGGTCGGATAGCTCGTGTAACGCGGCACCTCGAGGCCCGCATAGCGCAGAAGGACAGGTGTGGGCGAGCTGGTCATGGCTTCGCTTCTAGCTGTCCCGAGGGTGGATTTCCTTGATGAAGATCAAGGGCCCTAATGCGTGTGAAAATGATAAAGAAAACAACCTGAAGAAGAAAACATGAAATAATTAAAACATTTGGCATGCGGTTCGGGGTGTCTTGTTGCTTACAAAATCAGGAGTCAGAATATTTAACGGTGTAAAGGAGCCAATACGCGGAGGGTTGTGGATGGTTGAATATTTCATATGGTTTTCAATTAGCTAACGGAAATGGTTAACGTGGCATGAAGGTTGCCTCTATTCCGTTGCGTTGTTGGGGTGGCGGGATACTCCCCAGCGCGTTTTTGATCCGGGGCGCGTACCAGGCCCCGGCAACTGGGATGGAGGCATCAATGACGTTCAAGACTGCGCTTCGGCGCATGATGCTGGCATTGCCGTTCGCGGTCGCGGCGGCAGCACCGGCGCAAGCCGTCGTCGTCTCGTCGGACATCGTGTTCGTCGTGGACGAGTCGGGCAGCATGGGCAGCGTGCAGGCGAACCTGCGCAACAACATCGGCGCATTCGCGTCGATCCTGTCGGGCGGTGGCGTGGATGCGCGCTACGCGCTGGTGGGCTACGGCAGCAGCGGCGTCGCCCCGCGGCTGATCACCGACTTCACCAACCCGACCGATTTCGGTACGGCCGCGCAAGGCCTGCTGACCAATGGCGGGACGGAGCCGGGCTACACGGCGATCGCGTTCGCGGTCAACGGGCTGGATAGCCAGTCGCCGACGCTCTCGTACCGTACCAATGCGGTGAAGAACATCATCATCCTCACGGACGAGCCCTCGAACGGGGATACTGTCGCGCGCGGCAGCATTGGCGGCGTCGCGGTGAATGCGACCAACCTCGATGCATTGCTGACGTCGGTCAACGCGCTGCTGAACGGGGTACTGTCCGGCGGCTCCACGATCAGCTCCTACAGCGGCCTGATCGCGGCGCACAACGGCAACATCTACGACCTCAACAAGTTCGGTTCCAACGATCCGGACGAGGTCGACGCCTTCGTGCAGGCGTTTGCGGCGTCGAAGCTGCAGGAGATCCTGGACTTCTGCGACCTGAACCCGAACGATCCGGCCTGCCAGCCGGGCACGGGCGTGTCCGAGCCCTCGCTTGCGGGCCTTCTGTTCTTCGGCCTGACGGGCATCGGCGTGATGGCGTATCGCCGCCGCACGGCCTGATCGCGTCCGGTCCTCGGGCCGGACCGACCAGGGGCGCCCTCCGGGGCGCCCCTTTTTCGTGGGCCGAGGCCTTCCGGGCTCAGGCCTCTCCGCGCGCGACCTTGAGCGCAGCGGCCGCGCCCGTGGCCAGAAGCGTTGCATCGCCAGCGGGCGTCACGAGGTCGAAGCCGCGCGCCTGCATCTGGCGGGCATAGTCGGGGGTCGCGGCGTGGATGCCGCACAGCTTTCCCGCCGCGTGCGCGGCCTCACGGATACGGTCGACGCGGGCGAGGAACTCCGGCTCCAGCCGATCCTGGCGGGGCTCCTCACCAAAGGCGAGCGAGAGATCGGAGGGACCGATATAGATGCCCGTTAGGCCGGGCGTCGCGACGATCTCCTCCACGCGGTCGAAGCCCTCGCGCGTCTCGACCATGCCGAAGCTCAGCACGATCTCGTGGGCGCGCGGGACGTAGCCCTCGTGCATCATGCCAGCGCGAACGGGGCCGTAGGAGCGGTAGCCGCGCGGCGGGTAGAGACAGGCGCCGGCGAAGCGGGCGGCGTCCTCCGGTGTCGAGATCATCGGGCAGATGACGCCCACCGCGCCCGCGTCCAGCACGCGCATGATCAGGCCCGGCTCGTTCCATGGCACCCGCACGAAAGGCAGCGCTCCGTGCAGCGCGATGGCGCGAAAGCTTTCCAGCGCGCCGGAGAAGTCGTGCAGGCCGTGCTGCATGTCGACTGTCACGCTGTCGAAGCCGGCCTTGGCAAGGATCTCGGCCGACAGCGCGTCGGGCAGGGAGCACCAGGCGTTGAGACGCGGATGGGGGCGGTCTGTCATGGGACGTGTCTCCGTTGCAGCGCGTTGGCGCGGATGGGAAAGGCTAGCTGGGCAAACGTCCGGGGCCAATGCGCGCCTTGCGCAGGGCCGCATCCCGCGCGTGCGGAGGCTCGCGCTTGAATTATGTTCCGTTTTGGGGCAGATTGCGCCTCCCGCTGGACGCCTGCAAGGTGTCTTGAACAGCCCGGTTCCTGATTCACGTGTCCGAAGTGTCCGCGCGCGGAACAGCCGCGCCGGCCGTTGCGTGTGGAGTGTTGCGGGTCATGGCGACGGGATCTGAGTTTGGGGGTTTGTCCTCTGGCGGTTATGGGGTTGGGTCGGGCGACGGCGGCGGCG
>NZ_JAMZFT010000006.1 GCF_024158125.1 Futiania mangrovi
CGACGGCACGGTGAACCTTCCCAACAACGCCGAGGGGGGCAAGGCGCTTGCCCGGATGAACTGGGCGGAGTGGGGGACGGCGGGCTCCTACAACGGGCAGCTGGACGTGGGCGAGCTGCAGCGGCGCGGCTTCGTCTCGCAGGCGTTCATGGACGGCTATCATGCCGAGCGGCGGACGATCGCCAGCGGGCAGGCGGTGGCGGCGGCGCAGATCATGGCGTCGGCGGGGGTGTCGCTGGGCGGGCAGGCGCTGCGGCCGCAATCGACGACCATCGTGCGCTCGGACGGGGCGACGCTGACGGGTACGCCGAACCCGCGCACGGGCGGGATCGCGGGCGAGGTGCGCTATCCGAACGGGACGGTGGCGCGGCAGAACACGCCGGGTCTCGACTACACCGGCACGGTGACGGTTGGCGGGAGTGCGCAGGGCGGGGCGCTGACGGCGCGCACCGGGGGCGGCGGCGTGACGGGCCCGGTGGCCACGGGCGCGAACGGGCCGCGCGGCGGCGGCAGCCCGGTTGGCGGGGGACTGGTGTCCACGCCGTCCGCAGCGCCCGCGCCTTCGGGTGCGTCCGGGGGCGGCAGCGTGGGCGCGATGCGCCGCCCGCAGCAGCCCGCGGGCGAGGATCCGGCGATTGCTGCGCAGCGCGCCCGCGCCGCCGAGCAGGCGCGCATCCAGGAGATCATGCTGGATGCCGCCTCGCGCAACACCCCGCCCGCCAGCGCGACGGGCGACGTGACGCTGACCCCGCAGGGCGGCGCGTCGCTCGACCAGGTGCGGGAGATGGCGTGGGACTGGAACCGCGAGAACGGCCGGGGCGGCAACCCGGCGACGCAGGCGGTGACCGTCGTCGTGCCGGAGTACCGGCGCGACTATGGCGGGGGCACGACGCGGAACGAGCCGATGGCGCTGACCGGCCACCCGGCGGACCTCGCGCGGGAGGTGGCGGCGCAGCAGAAGGCGGGCACGATCCCGGCGGGCTTCGACCTGGACGGGGCGGCGCGGCAGGCGGGCATCGCCGACTGGGGTCCGCGGATGCAGGCGCGCGCGAACCTTGTCGCGGCGCAGCAGGAGGCGGCGGCCCCCACGACGCTGTTCGGCAGCCAGGTTGGGGTGTTCGCGGACCGTGGGGAGGCGATCCGCTTCGCGGTGACGCAGAACAGGGGCACGCGGGGCGCGGACCCGGTGGCGGTCGCGGTGCCGCTGACGCGCGAGATCGTGGACGAGGCGGCGGGGACGTCGCAGACCGGGGTTGTGCAGACGGTCTATGTCGGCACGCCGGACCAGGCGAAGGCGTTCCTCGACGCGATGCGGGCGCAGGGCAGGCTGGCGGGGAACCGGAGCGACGAATCGATCCTGTACGACGCGGGCATCAATTTCTCGTGGGGCGATCGGCTCGCCGCGGCGCAGACGGCGCGGGCCGAGGCGGCGCGGGCGCAGGCGGACGCGAGCTTCGCGCAGAACATGCCCGTCATCGGCGGGCAGCGGACGCAGCCGCTGTTCAGCAATGCGGACTACGAGGCGGCGCGCGACGTGACCGCGCAGAACAACCTCAACGCGGCCGACTGGACGGGCACGGGGCTGCCCGACGCGGTCGACATCACGATCCCGGCGGA